>JAAZAA010000302.1 GCA_012514535.1 Myxococcales bacterium
GAGAGGACCAGCGCCAGGGTGTCGCGGTCGACCCAGGAATAGGTCGTGTAGCTCTGGCCGACGTCGAGGCCGAGCATCTCGGCGGCAAAGGTGCGCGCCTGTTGCACGAGGGCGAGCTTGCGTCGCTCCTCCTCCTTCGTCGCGGGTGACTCGATCAGACGGTCGATCGGCTCGCGCCGGCTCAGGATCTTGGCTTCCTCGATCCCCGCGCGCATGACGTAAAAGGGCGAGCAGGTGAGCGAGGCCAGCGAAACGGCGAGGACGACGAGGGCGATCCACAGCCTGCGCGACATGGTGCTCCACGTTCCGGTGGTTCGAAGGGCGGGGCGCGCTCCGATGATTGCAGGGCTCCGCGCGCCCCGGATTAAGACACCGGAACCGCGGTCCCGTTCCTTGACTCGGGGCGCCCGGAACGGGTAGTCTGCGCCCTGAACACTTTGCAAGTCGAACGCCCGTCCTCCCGGAGTACGGCTCGTGGATCGCGTCTTCTTCGCACTCGGATCGGTCGCCGGGCTCCTCGGCGTCGCCCTCGGCGCCCTTGGTGCCCATGCCCTGGAAGGGCGCATCGCACCCGAACGACTCGAAACCTACGAACTCGCCGCGCGCTACCAACTCTATCACGCCCTCGCCCTCCTTGCCGCGGCATGGGCCGCGTCCCGGTGGCCCGGTGGGGCGAGCTCGACGGCGGGGTGGTTCTTCGTCGCGGGGATCCTCCTCTTCTCGGGGAGCCTCTACGGACTCGCCCTCGGCGCGCCTCGGTGGACAGCCTTCATCACGCCGTTCGGCGGGGTCTCCTTCATGATCGGCTGGCTGCTGCTGTTCTGGGCGGCGGTGCGAGGGTAGACGAGGCAGACGGCCCACGTCCGAGGAAGGGAGCGATCTCACGTAGAGGTGCAAGGAGGCGGGCGGGGGAAACGAGCCGCCTCCAGCGCACTCCCGTGGTCCCGTCCGCTCGCGGGCAGGAATCGGCGTCCCCGGCATCCACCCAGTCCATCCGCACTCGGGATCGTCTGTCCCGCCTGTCTACTAACAAAGTAGTTGACGCCGGGCGGTCGCGTGTTTATCTACTACAAAGCTCGTAAAAAAGGTGTGTCTCTGCCGGGAGGGAGGAGATGCGCTGGATCGTCCTGGCCGTGCTCGCGGCGGTGGTGGCCGCGTGCGGGGCGAAGGGGTGGGCCGACGGGCGGCCATTGCCCGAGTGGAGGGAGAAGGGGATTCGCTACTGGGCGGAGTCGCTGCTCGTTCCGGGCGAGTCACTGGAGATCCGCACGGTGGTCGGCGCGAGGAACGAGAGTACGGAGCCGGTGGAGGTGGTGTCGGTCGCGTGCGAGGTGTACGTGCGACTGCACTTGAATCCGGACCGGGAGGGGCTTCCGGTCTGGGACCAGCGCGCGAGCTACGCGGCGTACACGAGACGCGCGGTCGAGGACGGGGAGTGCGAGATGGTGGCGAGGCGGATCGTGGTGGAGCCGGGGGAGAGCGTGTGGTTGACGGTCGCCGGCGTGTGGCCGGAGCGGATGGGGACCAAGCTGGGCGCGGGTCGCTACTACGTGACGGCGTACGTCCCGTTCGTCGGCAGGACGGTGGCGCTGGTGGCAGGAGAGATAGAGGTGCCGGTGGCGGAGGCGGCGGAGCGGGGGTCGTGAGGCTGCAGCGGGGCAGGTGTGACGAAGTCCATCGCACCGATCGGGTGTTCCGGTCGAGGGGCGGTGCGGGACAAGGAGAGTAGGAACGATGGAGATCACGTTTACGGAGCGTGAGCTGGACGTGATGGCGGTGTTGTGGGACTTGGGCACGGCGACGGTGGCGGAGGTCCAGTCGCGGCTGCCGGACCAGCTGGCGTACACGACGGTGCTCACGGTGCTTCGGACGTTGGAGGAGAAGGGGTACGTCACGCATCGGGCGGAGGGTCGAGCGTATCGGTACATCCCGCTGGTCGAGCGGGAGCGTGCGGGGGCGAGTGCGCTGAAGCGGATGGTCCGGAAGATGTTCGGCGGGCGGCCGGAGCTGGTGCTGACGCAACTTGTTTCGGACCGGCGGCTCGGGGAGGAGGATCTTCGTCGTCTGAAGGCCGTTCTCGAGGAGCGGCTGGCCGAGGAGGAGAAATGATCGCCGCGTGGGCACTGTACTGCGTGGTCGTCTCGGGGCTGCTGGCGCTGGCAGCTTGGGCCGGTGCGTTGGCTCAGCGTGGTCTCGGCCGGCCGGAGCGGTGGGTGTGGGCGGGCGCGATAGCGGGCTCGCTCGCGCTCCCGCTCGTCGCTTGGTGGGGCCCCGGATCGCGTGCGGGCGACGTCGCGCAATCCGCGGCGGTGGCGGTGCCCGTGCTTGACCTGACCCCGGTGGTGGTGGAATGGGCGTCGGCGCCGGGGACCGGCACGGTGGCCTCGCTGCTCGGGCCAGCGTGGCTCCTGAGCTCCGTGGTCTTCGCGGTCGTGCTGGGCGCCTCGGTGGTGCGCCTTCACCGCGCGCGGCGGCGGTGGCGGCGAGGGGAGGTGGGGGGGCGTGAGGTCCTGATCTCGACGGACACGGGACCCGCGGCGCTGGGGGTGGGGCGCGGCGAGATCGTGGTCCCCGCGTGGGTGCTCACGCTGGACGAGCGTCTGCGCGAGCTCCTCCTCCTCCACGAGGCGGAGCATCTCCGGGCCGGGGACCCGCGGCTGCTCGTGGCTGCGCTCACGATGCTGGTGGCGATGCCTTGGAACCCGGTGTTGTGGTGGCAATTTCGTCGACTCCGGGAGGCGATGGAACTGGACTGCGACGCGCGCGTGCTGCGGCAGGTGCCGGACGTCCGTGGTTACGGGACGTTGCTCCTGGAGGTCGGGCGACGTCGGTGCCGCGGTGGGCTCGCTGTCGCATCGATGTCGCGACCGGAATCGTTCCTGGAAAGGAGGATCCGGATGCTGAGGACCGAACGGACGACGTCGCGCCCCTGGCGGGCGCTGGCGGGGTTCGCGGCCGCGGTCGGCCTGGTGATCGCCGCGTGCGAGGCGCCGGAGCCGACAATGGCGGACCTCGGCGGTGAGGCAAAGGGCGAAGCGTCGTTGGACATGACGACACTCCAGTCGATGGCTTCGGAGGGGCGTGTCGAATGCGAGCCGCTCTATCTCGTCGACGGCGTGCGGTCCTCGGCGGAAGCGGTCGCGGCGCTCGTTCCGGATGGGATCGCGTCGGTGGAGGTGATCAAGGGAGCGGCGGGCCGACTCGCTGGCGCCGTCAACGACTGTGGGGTGGTCCGGGTCACGACCATGCAGGGTGATTCGGCCGACACCGCGGGGCAGGGCGCCGACCAGGCGACAGCGCCGGAGATGTCGCCGCCGCGCCTCATGAACCCGGAGGAGGTCGCCCGGCTGCTGGAGAGCGCGTATCCACCACCGCTCCGCGAGGCGGGGATCGGCGGTACGGCGACGATGACGTTTCGGATCGACGCATCGGGTGTCGTGACGGGGACCGCGCTGGTCGAGTCGAGCGGGCACCCGGAACTCGACGCGGCAGCGGAGAAGGTGGCCAGGACGATACGCTTCCACCCGGCGACGAGCAGGGACGAGCCTATACCGATCATCGTCCGGATGCCGATCACGTTCCGGGCGCAGGCGTACGCCGTGCGGATCCCTTACGCATCGCCGTCCCAGTAGCTTGTGCATCTCGGCCCGTTGCCATTCCGGGGGAGGGGGACGATCGGTCCCTCTCCCCCGTTCTCATGGGGTCGATGTCGCGCCACGCGTATGGCGGGGGAATTGCTGATGGCGAAGGTTAGGTCTCGGGTGGGATCCGGGGCCTGGAACTCGCGCGGGGAGGGCAGGGTTCCCCATGCCGGAAGCAGGATCGAGGGCCGCGAGGGCGCGACGCCCGGGGTGCAGGATCTCGGTGGCGACGCTGATCGTCCTCCTTGGCGTTTCGTGTCCGGTGGAGCGGGCGTGGGCGCAGGCGACGCTCACGAGCGAGGTGGCGGCGCTGGGCGCGAACGCGGTGATCGGCGGCCTGGGCTCGGGGATTTCGGCGTGGCTCCGGGGCGATTCGTTCACGGACGCGTTCACGGTGGGCGCGGCGGGTGGTGCGGTGGTGTTCGTGGGGAAGCGCGTCGCGACGATCCGGCACCCGGGGGCCGGGCTCGGGGGGCGGGTGGTCGGGGCGGTGGGCGCGTCGATGGTGCGGAACGCGGCGACGGGACGGGGACCGCTGGATCTGGTTCTGCTCCCCGTCGGCCCGGTGACGCTCTACTGGACGACGGTGCCCGACAGCGGCTCCGTCTCGGCCCGTCTGAACGTCGGACGCGCGATCTTCCTGGGGCGGCTCCTTGCCCGGGAGCGGTTGCGGCTGGACTGGGGCGAGACGCTCTCGGCGGGTGGCCCCGTGTTCCATGCCGAGGGGCGGGTGATCGAAGGCGAGAACGGGAGTCGGGTCGGAGGCATGGAGCTGTGGGGCACGATCTCGCTGAGCGATCCCGAGCTGATCCCGATGGTGGACCACGGGCAACTTCTCGCGCACGAGCGGGTTCACCTGATTCAGGACGATTTCCTGAACCTGGCCTGGGCGGGGCCGATGGAGGAGTGGCTGCTCGCGCGTGTCCCATACGGCGATGTGTTATCGCGTTACTTCGATCCCGGCGTGCTCTACATGGGGATCGCGGGGATCTTCGTCGCGGCGATGCCGTATGAGGATCGGCCGTGGGAGGTGGAGGCCTCGTACCTGGAGTCCGGGTGGTGACGACCCGCGCGCTGGTCTCGCTCCTGATCGTGGTTGGGGGCGCGGCGTGCGGTAACATTCGTCTGGTGGAACCCACGAGCACCACCGTCTCGCTCGCTGGCGCGCACTTCACGGTGGAGGCGCGGGAGGACGGCATGGGGCGGCGGCTGGCCTTCCATGGCTATTTCTATGGCTACGAGAATCGTGGCGGACGGACGCTGATCCGGCACATGGACGCGGGGACAGTGATGGTGGCGGGGATCGTGGCGTCGCGCAGCGACGGTCCGAGCGGGGAGGCGGAGTATACACTGGAGGTTGCGCCGGCGGCGATCCCGGACCGTGTCCTCGTGACGGTCGGGGGGAGCGACGAGATCGCGTCGTGTTCGGCGGACATCCCCCTGCCGGTCGTCCGGCTGGGGAGCGGCGTGATCCATCTCTCGTCTGAGCACGGTCTCCGGGTGCCGCTCCCGTCCTTCGCATCCGCGACCGGGCAGCGGATCGACGCGATGATCCGGATCACGGGGGGGCACGGGACCGGAGCGCCCACGGTGGTGACTCTCGAGAAGCGGGTGACCGAGCCCGAGCTCGTCATCCCCGCGAGTGTCCTTTCCACGGTGCCGCGCGGGGTGGGGACGCTCGACATCCAGTTGGACGGGGAGTACGACATGGCGAGTTCATCGGCGTGCGCTCCCGTCGTCACGGTGCGTGCGGTGACGCAAGTGCGCCGGGTGGCGAGGCTCGAGTAGCGCGGGGTTGTGGGGCGCGGAGGTCACGCGGTAACTTCTTGCCATGCATGCTCGTGAACTGGTCTACGAGACGGCGCTGCGCGGCGCGGTCCCGCTGTTGCGCGTGGTATCGCCGTTTCACGCGAAGTTGGCGCGTGGAGTCGCGGGGCGGCGAAGCGCGGTGACGGTGTTTTCCTCGTGGGCGTCGTCGTCGCGGGACCTGGCGCGTCCGCTCGTCTGGGTGCACGCGCCCTCTGTGGGCGAGGGGCTGATGGCGCAGGCGATCATTGGCGCGCTGCGTGAGTCGGCGCCGGAGGTGCAGGTCGCGTTCACGCACTTTTCTCCCTCCGCCGAGCGTCTGGCCTCGCGTGTGGGGGCGGACGTGGCGGGCTACCTTCCGTGGGACGTGACCGGTGAAGTGCGGCGGGTGCTGGGCGCGCTCCAGCCGACGGCGATCGCGTTCGTTCGGACGGAGATCTGGCCCGTCCTCGTGCGGGAGGCGAAGGGGCGGGGGGTCGCGCTCGCTCTGGTCAACGCCGTCCTTTCCGAGGGGTCGAGCCGGCTGGGGGCGGGGTCGCGCTACCTGCTCGGGCCGGGGTACGCGCGTCTCGACGCCGTGGGCGCGGTGGCCGAGCCGGACGCGCGGCGCTTCTCGCTGCTGGGGGTCGCGCCCGAGCGGGTGAGGGTCACGGGTGACGCGCGTTTCGACCAGGTCTGGGCGCGAGTCCGGGCCTTGGGCGACGAGGAGGAGCGGATGCGGAATCCGTTGCTTCGGCGCCTGCGGGACGAGACGGTGGTGACGGTGGTGGCGGGCTCGACCTGGCCGGCGGACGAGGAGCGGCTGGTCCCCGCGTTCGCGCGGGCACGGCGGGAGGAGGCGCTGCGACTCGTCGTGGCGCCGCACGAGCCGGACGCGACGCACCTGACCGGGCTCGAGCGCCGGCTGGACGCGGCGGGGCTCACGCACGCGCGGCTCGCGGAGGTGGAGGCGGGGACCGGTCCGCTCCCCGAGGTCGTCGTCGTCGATCGGGTCGGGGTCCTGGCGGACCTTTACGCGATCGGGGAACTCGCGTACGTGGGCGGCGGCTTCCACTCTGCTGGGCTGCACTCGGTGGTTGAGCCGGCGGCGCTGGGCGTTCCCGTCCTTTTCGGTCCACGCCATGGCAACGCGCGGGAGGCGAACGAGCTGGCGTGGGCCGGCGGCGGCTCGATCATCCGGGACGCGCGGGAGCTGTCGGAGGCGCTGGTCTCGCTCGCTCGGAACGTCGACGCGCGTTCGGAAGCGGGTGCGCTCGCGCGGCGCTTCGTGCACTCCCGCCTGGGCGGCGCCACGGCGAACGCGGCGCTGGTCCTGGAGTTGCTGGAGGGGCGCACTCCCTCGGCCTAGCGGGACTTCCCGCTCTCCCGTTCCTCCTGGATCCGCAGGTCCTCCTCGACGGTCTCGCGGTCGCCCTCGGCTTGGGAGGGCTTGTTGTCCGCGGGGCCGAGGGGCTGCCCCTCGAGGGGCGCGGGTTCAGGGCAGGGCTCGCGCCGTTCCTCGACGTTTCGCGCCATCTTGCCCTCGGAGCGGCGTGGCTGACTGGATCGATCCATGGATCCCCTCCCGTGCATGTCCTCCCACACACGGGGTCGCACGATGCGGACCAGCGGGGGGCGCTCGAGAGGGGACGACCTTCGGGAGGGAGGGAGCGTGGAATGGAGACGGTCCCTCAGGTAGCCGGGGACCTGGTGGCGTGGGTCCGTCCCGACGTCCTCACCCAAGTCCGGGAGCACGCGGCGGGAGTGGGGCGCGAGGAGTGCTGCGGCGCGCTACTGGGGCGAGGTGGGGTGGTGGTGCGGGCACAGCCGCTGGCCAACGAGGCGTCGGAACGGACGAATCGCTACTTCATCGGCCCGCGGTCGGTCCTCGCCCTGGAGGCCGCCGCGGTGCGGGCGGGCCTCGAGGTCATCGGATTCTACCA
>JAAZAA010000303.1 GCA_012514535.1 Myxococcales bacterium
GAGCCCTGCGCAGGGCTCCGTCTTCGAGCGGTAGTAGACCGTGAAGTGCTCGGAGGAGAGGCGCTCCTCCGGCAGGTCGGAGCCGCACGCGCTCAGCAGCAGGAGGACCGTCAGGAGGGGGAAGAGCTCCCATCCACGCCTCGGCCCCTTCGTCCAGCTCATCCTGGCACGCTACGCGACGATCGCCGAAGACGCGAGCAGCGGCGCCGACACCCTCCCGAGCCCTGGGCGGGCGATTCACTAGTGGCTATTTCTGGGCGTCAAGGCGAGCCTGGGGCCGTCCGGGGAGGTCGGGCACGGAGCGCCACCTTGCCGCGGATCACCCGACCATCGGCCATCCTGCACTCGAAGGCCCGTGCTTCCGGGAGAATGCCGAGGATTCTGCCCTCGTGCCGAGCCGTGTGCTCGCTGATGTCTTCCCGGCCCGCGTGCTCTCCTGCACGCCGTCGGCATGGCGCTGCCCCTCCCGGATCCCCGGCGCTACTCGTCCTCGCTATCGTCCTCCACGAAGTCTCTCGCGGCGGCCAGCTCGAGGGAGAAGCGGTTGGACAAACGTGTCAGTGGCCCCAGCCAGGTTTCCCCCGAGAGCTCGGCGGCGACGGATGAGGTGCACTCGTCCTCGAGCGCGCCACAGCTGGAGCAAAAAGGAACCGGCGAGGTCCCGGAACTGGGATATCCGCCGAGGAGTGCTAGAGAGGGCTCCGTGAGGTCGATGCCGACGTAGGGCTCGTCTCCCTTGTCCCAGACGAAGGCGAGATCGAGTCGGGGCTCGAGGGGGTCGGGCTCGAGCGCTGCGCAGGTCGTGCCCATGGCCTTCGTCTCCGTGACCCGGAGCGCGAAGGCTTCGTCCCAATGGCCGGGCGCGAGAAAGTAGCGTCCCGGAGCGAGGGAGGCGTACAGGAGTCTGGTGAGTGACTCCGCCCCCGGGTCGTCCCGGCGTGTGTAGCGGGACGCTTCGAACAACACGCCCCCGGTCGTCGGCGCCCAGGTGTCCCCGAAGCAGGAGGCCAGCCGGAAACTCGCGCGCCGGCGGCTGTCGACCTCCACGCGGACGGGCTCGTCGCCCACCTCGAAGACGAGCCGCGACAGTAACTGGCAGCGGCTCGCGCCGTCGTGGCTCACGTCCTCGCCAGCGCGGGCTCCCCCGAGAGCGCAGGGACATGCAGCCACGCGATAGGGCTCGACGCGCGCGGCGAGCTCCCAGGCCTCCTCGATGTCTCGGCCGAAGAAGTCCTCGAAGGCGTCCCGGAACCTGGCGAGATCGAGGCCGTGGGCTGCCCTATAGAACTCGAGGAAGCGATCCTTCCCGTACTCGTCGAGCAGGAAGCGGACGAGGTAGCCCGCGCCGTCGTAGTACGGCGTCCCCGGGTAGGGCGCCGACTGGGAGAGCAAGTCCTCGAGGCTGATGTCCGGTGGGTAGATGGGGCCGAGGTGGCACTCGAGGGCGACCGCGAGCCCTTCCGTCAGGACGAGGGGTGGATCGCTGACGCGGCGCAAGTACACATGAACCAGCTCATGGTCGTCGAGCCAGAGATGTCGGTCGGTGTGCACCTCGAGCCGGCCGTCGCGCTCGCCCGCGCAGGGGCGCCCCCCGCAAGGTGAGTTCTCCCGAAGGTCGCCTCGGTCTTCGTAGATGTAGTAGTGAATGCGCGCGGGCTCCGGCACGCCGAGCCAGTCGACCAAGGCGAGTCGGTGCGCCTCCAGCTCTTCGAGGAGCCCTGCGCAGGGCTCCGTCTTCGAGCGGTAGTAGACCGTGAAGTGCTCGGAGGAGAGGCGCTCCTCCGGCAGGTCGGAGCCGCACGCGCTCAGCAGCAGGAGGACCGTCAGGAGGGGGAAGAGC
>JAAZAA010000304.1 GCA_012514535.1 Myxococcales bacterium
AGCACCGGGACACCCAGCACCTCGCTGTCTGCGTCCAGGACCCACCCCAGGACCAGCGCCCCCGCCAGCGCCACCGTGATCTGCCAGTGCAGCGGCATCCCCCGCAGGAAGAGCTTCGCCAAAATCCTCCTGTGCAAAGGTCGGGGGCGGTGCTCGTTCGAATCGGCCATCCGCGCCCATGATAGGCAGGAGATTCGCGACGACGCACCCGCTCGACGGGCTTGTGGTCGTCGAGGAGCTCTGAAACGCTCCTCCGCCTCGATGACGATGACTCCCTGGACGTCTGCAGGTGCGTTGCTCTTGGGCGCCCTCTTCCTCTATCTCGGCGCCGAGGGGCTCGTCCGGGGCGCGGCGGGGTTGGCGCTGCGCCTCGGTGTGCGCCCCCTGCTCATCGGGCTCACCGTCGTCGCCTACGCGACGTCCGCACCCGAGCTGGTCGTGAGCACCGCGGCCGCCTGGCGCGGCAGCTCAGACATCGCCCTGGGGAACGTCGTCGGCTCCAACATCGCCAATCTCGGCCTCATCCTCGGCCTGACCGCGCTCATCGCGCCGCCGAAGAGCGACGGCACCATGGCGGGGCGTGAGCTGTGGGTGCTCGCCCTCGCCACCGCCATGGTCCCGTTGCTCCTCCTCGATGGCTCCATCGGGCGCATCGAGGGGGCGGCCCTCGCGCTCGGCGCCGTCGCCTTCACCTGGCTCACCGTGCGCTGGTCACTGCGCGACCCGACGAACCACGACCCGATGAGCGACGCCCTGGCGGAGGCCGCACGGGGCCGCCCGTCCGCGCGCCTGGTGGGGCTCTGTGTCGTCGGCCTGCTGCTGCTCGTCGGTGGCGGCGAGCTCTTCGTCCGCGGCTCGGTGAGCATGGCGCAGCTCTTCGGGGTGAGCGAGCGCGTCATCGGGTTGACGCTGGTCGCCCTCGGCACCTCCCTCCCGGAGCTGGCCGCCTCCGCGGTGGCCGCCCTGCGCGGACACGCGGAGCTGGCGATCGGGAACGTGGTGGGCTCGAACATCTTCAACGTGCTGTTGATCCTCGGCGCCGCGGCCCTCGTGAAGCCGATGGCCGGCGACCTCGCCGTGATGGGCGTCGACCTCCTGACCCTCGCGTGGGTCACGGTCCTGGCCTTCCTCATGCTGCGCAAGCCGCGGGTGGTGACCCGCGCCGAAGGCTTCCTCTTACTGGCGTCCTACGGCGCGTTTCTCGTCGCGCTCGTCCTGGCTCCCTCCTGAGGGCCAGCGGGAGGGCAGCCTTCCCGGGGTCTCGCCCAGATCGCCTGCCCTCGTCCGACGACGCAGCGGGCCGTTCTTGGAGGCAGGAAAGCCGACCGCGGCGAGCGAAATGGGCCATCCGTCATCGGCGCCGTGGATCTGGGAGACGATCGACTAAACTGGGCCGCCATGCAGGGCACGCTCCTCAAGTGCTGTCACGTCGCCGTGGCGGTCCTCGCCTTGGCCGGTTGCAGCTCCGGCAGCTCCTCGGGTCAGGCCCAACCCCAGTATGGGCAGGCTCCGTACGGGCAGCAGCCCCCCTACGGCCACCCCCAGTACGGGCAGCCCCCCTACGGGCAACCCCCGTATGGGCAACCCCAATACGGACCGCAGGCACCGCAGGGCTACCCAGGCCAGCAGCCAGCGGCGCAACAACCCGGCGTCCATCCGGCTCAGCCCGGACAACCCTGGCCGCAGCAGCCCCCTACACCCCAGGCGCCTCCCGCAGCCCAGACACCGCCGGCCCAAGCGCCCACTCCGGCCGCACCGGCTCCCGCAGCGCCGGCCCAAGATCCCCTGAACCGCCTCGACTTCGCCTTCATGCGGAGCAGCGCGCAAGGGATCCTGCAGGAGCTCGTCGGTGCGTTGGTCCCCCAACAGAAGGCCCGCGTTCAGGGGATCCCGCTCGTGTTCGATCCGGAGCCCGGCGAGGTGAACGCCTTCGCCGCGTGCACCCGCGACGGCAAGTCGTTGATGGCGATCAGCGACGGCCTGCTCGAGGTCGCGGCGTTCCTGGCGAAAGCCCAGGCGAACGACGAGCTCTTCCGAACCACCAAGGTCGACGAATACATCCGCCTGGTCGCGCAGCAGCAGCGCCCGGGGCAACCCCTGGTGCGCCCCTCTGCGGGGTTCTTCGACAACGCCCATCAGAGCGACACGCGCCGCTGGACCCGCCAGCGGGCGCTCTTCGAAGAACAGATCGCCTTCGTCCTCGGCCATGAGCTCGGGCACCACTACCTGGGTCACCTCCCGTGCACGGCCGGCGGCCCCGTGGGCGCGAACGCCGCCGAGCTGAACCACGCCCTGAGCAGCGCGCTGCCGCTCCTGAACCAGCCCAACGAGCTCGCCTCCGACGTGTCCGGCACCCAGAACGTGCTCACGGCGGGCTCACGCCGCACGAACGGGGCCCGCTGGACCGAGGCGGGCGGGCTCCTCACGATGCGATTCTTCGGCGGCCTGCAACAGCTGACGCCCGCAGATCTCCTGTTCGCCTTCGAGCGCTCCCACCCTCCGGCCCTCGTCCGCAAACCGGTCATCGAGCAGACGGCGGCCGCGTGGCGCGCGACGGGAGGCGCCTCCCTCACCCTGCCGTTCTGAGGGAGCGCGGAGGGGGGTTCGGTGGGGGACGGACGGCGCATCTGGTCGCGTGCGCGGCGACGGGGCGACCTCCCCGTCAGCCTGCCGCTGCTGCGCGCCCTGGGCTCCTTCGCGCTCCTCGCTTGCCTGCCGGCGCTCGGGGCGCAGACGTGGACCCGAGCGGCGACCGCCCTCACGACGACCCTCGAACGGCTCGGCACGCCCGCCGCACCCGGCGACGTGGCGCACCTGATCGCGGGAGTGAGCCCCTGGTCCCTGGCGGGAGAGGTGGTGGTGGGCGTGTTGCCCGTGGCGGGCCTCCTCGGCGCCACCGCCCTCCTCTGCGGAGTGCTCCAGACCCGCGGTGGGGTGCTCCCGACGACCGCGCCGCGGGCTGGAGCGAACGCGGGGACCATGATCGCCTCCGCTGCGGTCGCACTCGCCCTGCTGGGGGTGGTCGTCTGGTACCTGGCTTCACGGCTCGAGGCTTTCCGCGCTCCACCGCAGGCGTCGGTGGCCGCGCTCGGTGACTGGCTCGACGGGCAGCTGCGGGGCCTCCTGTGGGCCTGCGGAGGGCTCCTGCTCCTCGGGGGCGTTCTGGACCTGTGGTGGGTGCGCCGGAGCTGGCGACGACGCCACGAGCTCGACCCCCGAGCGGAGCGCCGCGAACGTCGTCGGACGGAGCTGTCTCCCGAGGCGAAGGCGGCCCTGCGGCGCGCTCACCAGGTACTCCTCGACTGAGGGCACCGAGCGCGCGCCTGTTCACCCGCGTTCGTTCACGGCGCGCAGAGGGACTCCCACTGGGCCGCCTCCTCCTCGTCCCCGAAGCCGCGTGCCAGCTGCGCGAGGAACCGGGCGCAGGCGCGCTCCCCCTTCTCGTCCCGGGCCTCGCGGGCGCGGGCGAGGGCCTGTAAGGCACCGAGGAGCGCCTCCTGCGCGCGCCCCGCGGCGGCCAGGCCGATGGCCAGGACGAGCTCCGCGCGACAGCGCTCGGACGGGTGCGCGTCGTTCACCCGCTCCCGCGCCCGTCGCAGACGCCCGAGGGCGTCCCCCGTGTCCCCTTGCACGAGGCGCGCGAGGGCCTCGAGGCGCTCGGCGAACAGGGGCTGCTGGCGCCCCCGCGCTTGGCGCGCCAGCTGCTGGAGGGGCGCCGGATCGCGGCGCGCGAGCGCCGCCGCGATGTGGACCGGGAACCAGCTGTCGGACTCCGTGGGTGTCGGCTCCGCGCGCTCGGTGTCGAGACTCGCCGGAGGCGTCTGAGAGGGCCCCTGCCCAGGCGCCGCCGCTCCATCGAGAGACGGCGCCAGGGGTGGCGGCAGGGGCGACTTGGAGCTCACGGTGGTCCACTCCGCGGAGTCGCTCACGGACTCGGCCCCCGCGAAGAACAGGAGCCGGCGCCCCCGCACGTCCCGCAGATCCCCCTCCCGGGCCAGCTGCAAGAGCACGTCGGCGCTCCGCGCGCAGCCGAGCTCGTGCACCAGGGGTGCGGCGCTCTTCGCGAGATCCCGCGCCTGAGCGAGCCGTCCGATGCGAGCCGAGTGCATCGCCGCGGCCGCGCGCCCCGCGCCCCCTCCCTGGATGCCGAGGCGAGCCGCCCCGGCGTGCAGCGCCCGCAGGCGCTCGAAGGGCATGTGCGTGAGGACAACCCGGCGCGCGGTCGCGCTGGCGAGACGGCAAGGCGCCTCCCGCAACCAACGTCTCGCCACCAACTCCGCCAGACGCCGCTCCACCTCGTCGGCCACGAGTGGGCCCTCGGGGAGCTCCACGCCGGCAGCGAGGCTCCCCGCCAGCGCCGCATCCAGCAGCTGCGTGACGTCTCTCGCGCGCACCTCACCCCCCAGGACCACCGCGGCCTCGAGCACGAGGCGCACCCGCGGCGCGAGCAGCTGAAGGCGCGTCGCGAGGGAGTGCTCCGCCGAGGTGTCGACCGGCTCCACGACGAAGCGGCGCCGCACGCCGCGCTCCAGCCAGACCCAATCGCCCCGGTCGAGGGCCGTGGTCAGGCGCTCCATCACCTGGAGCGGCGCCTGGGTTCCCGTCGCCTCGATGGCACCCAACTCCCCCGCCTCGAGGTCCCCTCCCGTCGCGTCCTGCGCCAGCGCCGCCGCCTCCGCGCCGCTCAGGGGCTCGAGGTCGTGGACGACCAGAGGAGGTCCCTGCTGCAAGATCCACGACAGCCCCTCGCTCGGCACGCCGTGCTCCGTGTCCTCCGTCTGCGCGACGCGGAGGACCAGCCCGAACCGTCCCTGGCTGCCGAGATTGCCGAGGAGCTCCAGGGAGTCGGCGTCGACCTCGTCCGCGTCGTCGACGAGCACGAGATCGGGCGCACGCTCCAGGAGCAGCGCCTCGAGCTCCTCGGCTCGCGCCGCGCCACGGATCCCGAGAGCCTGGGCGAGGGCGTCGTGGGGCCAGCCGGCGCGCCCGGGGCGCACCCAGAGTCCCTCGCCGTGCCCGCGTCGGATCTCCTCCAGGCAGCGCGTGCCCCCCGCTCCCGCGGCGCCTCGCACCAACGTGACGTGCCCTGGCTCCGGGACGAGATCCGCCGGAGCGGTCGCCGCTCCCCGCCACGCGGGCTCTTCGATCCTCGCCACCGCCTCCACCAGGAGGGATCGCAACGGGTGCACCAGGTCCAGGGTGAGCGCCTCGATCGGCTCGCGCCCCTCCCGTTGTTTCGGGGGGCCCGTCGTCAGGAGCTCGCCCCCCGTCGCGGCCACGAGATCTGGCGTCACCAACGCCTCGCCGGGGCGGGCGTACTCCGCGAGCACGCTGGCCCGGCGCAGCACCTCCCCCGTGCACAGGGCGATCCGGTGGCTCTCCACACAGGCCTCGAGCTCACCGTGAGCGAGCCCACGAGACAGGTTGGAGCCGCTCGGCTCCTCCACGAGGAAGTCCACCGCGTCCTGCAGACCGTCCAGCGCGAAATCGACGCTCAGCGCCCCGTCCTGCCAGCCCACGATCCGCCCGCCGAGGGCGGTCGCGCGCTCCGCCAGGGTGCGCACGACCTCGCTCCAAGTCCCCGCAGGACCGGGTTCGGCGACGGAGTCCGTCGTGGGCGGCGGTCGCCAGCGGACACAAACGACCAAGCGCAGCGCCATCAGCCGTCGACGCGAAACTTCCGTTTGATGGCCTGGAGCTCCTCCTCGACGTCGCCCGGAGGTCCGCCAGCGTCGGGGCTCCCCTGCCCCGCCTCGAGGCGCCGAAACCGCGCCTCCACCTCGTCGGGCGCGAGGCCCCCGGGACCCGCCGGGCGCAGCGCCTCCTCGACCTCTCGCTGAGCCTGCACCGCCAGCTCGACGCCCTCGATCTCCGCCTCGAGACGGCGCAGCTCCGAGAAGGCGCTCCCCTGCGCCGGCGCGCCGAGGTTCTCCGCGCCGCCACCCTGACGCGCCTGCTGCACCTGCGCCGCGAGCGTGCCCTTGCGGGCTTCGATCTCCTCGATCCGCCGCTCCATGCGCTCGAGCTCCCGCTTCATCTCGAGCCCGTGGGCGAGCTGATCGGCACGGAGCTTCTCCGCGTGGTCCCGCTCGGCCTCCACCCGCCGGCGCTGCTGCAGAGCCGCCCGCGCCAGCTCGTCATCGCCGCTCCGCACCGCGAGCTCCGCGCGCTCCGCCCATCGGGTGACCTGACGATCGAGCTCGTCGACCTTCGCCCGCAGCTGCTTCTCCGCCGCGACGCTGCCGACGACCTCCCGACGCGCGGCGCGGAGCTGCTGACGCATCTCGGCGAGGGTCTGCTCGATCGATCGACGTGGATCGTCCAGCCCGTCGAGCAAGGCATCGAAACTCCGCGAGATGGATCGTCCCATACGCCCGAGGATGGTCATGGCGACAGGATGCCACGACACCAGCGGCCCGGGCTCGAAAAAAGCGAGCTGCGCACCAGCCCGGGCGAGGCAGTCGGCCGACAGGAGGCGTCGTCAGCGGTTCGCGATGTGGATCGCGTGGCCCAAGGACGCGGCGCTGGCCTCCATCAGGGCCTCCCCGAGGGTGGGGTGCGGGTGGATGGTCGCCGCCATGTCCTCCGCGGTCGCCACCATTTCCATGGCGAGGGCCGCCTCGCTGATCAGATCGCTGGCGGAGGGCCCGACGATGTGGATCCCCACGATCCGCCCGGAGCTCGTGTCGGTGACGACCTTCACGAAGCCGTCCGTCTCCGCGATGCTCATGGCGCGCCCGAGCGCGGAGAACGGGAAGCGCCCCGTCTTGACGGTGAGGCCTTCCTGCTTCGCCTGCTCCTCCGTGAGACCGACCGTGGCGATCTCCGGGTGGGTGAAGACGATGCCGGGCACCGTGATCCAGTCCTTGGCGGCGCGCTTGCCGGCGATCACCTCCGCCGCCACCTCGCCCTCCTTCGAGGCCTTGTGAGCGAGCATGGGCGGGCCGCTCACGTCGCCGATGGCGTAGATCCCCTCGACGTTCGTCTGGCACAGATCGTTCGTCATCACGAACCCGCGCTGGTCGATCTGCACGCCGAGCTCTTCGAGGCCGATGTCACGGGAGCGCGGCTTCATGCCGACGGCCACGAGCACCTGATCGCACTCCAGGCTGTCCGTCTTGCCGTCCTGGACGATCTTCACGAGGACGGTGCCGTCCGCGCGCTTCTCATAGCTCTCGGCACGGGTGTTCTTGAGGACCTTGCCCCCGTGCTTGACGATGTTGCGCTCCACGACCTTGACGCAGTCGGGATCGATGCCGGGCAGCAGGTTCGGCGTCAGCTCGACGACCGTGAGCTGGGCCCCGAAGGCCTGGTACACCATGCCGAGCTCGAGGCCGATCACGCCTCCGCCGATGACCACGAGGCGCTTGGGGATCTGCCGCAGGCTCACGGCCTCCCGCGCCCCGATGATCTGCTTGCCGTCGAACTCGAACCCAGGCACCTGGATCGTCGCCGAGCCGGTCGCGACGACGATCCCCTTGGAGGCCGTCAGACGCCGCGTCCCGCCGTCCTTCGTGCGGACCTCGACGGCGTTCCGCGCCACGACGCGCCCGCGCCCCTCGACGATCTCGGCCCCGTTCGCCTTCAGCAGGCCGCGCACGCCGCCCGTCAGCTTCTTGACGATGCCGTCCTTCCAGTTCTGCATCTTCTCGGCGTCGACGGACAGGCCGTCCACCTGGATGCCGTGCGCGCCGATGGACTGAGCCTTCGAGTAGAAGTGCGCGTTGGCGATCAGCGCCTTCGAGGGGATGCAGCCCCAGTTGAGGCACACTCCGCCGTACTCTTCTTCTTCGACACAGGCGGTCTTCACGCCGAGCTGCGCCAGCCGGATGGCACAGACATAACCGCCGGGACCCCCGCCAAGGACAATCGCGTCAAACTGGTCGGCCATGGCGGGTGCGCATAGCGGACCCACGAGCAGGCCACAAGCGCGAGCATCAGGGTCGGAGCGACGGCTTCATTTCAGCGCTGACTCGACGTTATCCCCGTGAGCCCTCCCGGAGCGCGGCTCCGGGGCGCCCGTCAACGCGCCGAGGGCCCGCTCGACCAGCTCCGGATCGATCTTCGGGTCCGCGCGCAGCGCCTCGATCTTCGGCAGCGCCTCATGGAGGCGCGCGCGCCCCGCGGAGTCCACCGCGATGGCGCGCAGCTGCCACGAGCGCGCCGAGAGCCCGGCGAGGATCGAGGCGCGCGCTCGTTCGTCGCCGAGGAGCGCCAGGGCCACCTTCGCCTGCACGCCGAAGGGATCCCGTGAGCGCCCCCACAGCCCGAAGGCGCGCCGCCGGAGCACGGGGATCGCGTCCTGGAGCCCCAGCGCACCGCACAGCTCGATCGCGTCCTGCTCGTCGATCGGCTCCGTCACCCCGCGTCGCCGGGCCACGGCGTCGATCAACACCTCCACGGAGGTGTCGAGGCCCGCGCGGCCGAGCAAGATCGCGGCGACCAGGCGCACCGAGGGCTCGTCGTCGTCCAGGCGCTCGGTGGCGACCTGCGCGAGGCGCGGGGGGAGCGCGCGCTCCCGATCGACCCAGTGCTCCTGGATGAGCCGGAGGGAGAGCGTGCGCACCTTCCCGTCGGCGTCGAGCGCTCGCTCCGCGAGCACCTCCTCCGTACCCGCAGTGGCGATGCGCACCCACGCCCCGAGCGCCTGGAAGCGCAGCGCGGGCTCCGGCACGGTGAGGAACGCCCCCACCCGCCCGAGCACCGCTTCGTCTCCCGGCGACGCGAGCTCCCCGAGGCTGACCAGCGCCATTTGCCGTACGCGCAGGTGGGCATCCCCCACCAGCCGCAAGACCTCCGGGACGTACGCACGGGCGCCCAGGTCGGCCAGGATCAACGCGGCCTGTGCCCGCACCTCGGCGTCCGCGTCTTGCAGTTTTTCCGCGGCGAGCTCCCCGGCCCGCGCCTCCTCCGGGAAGCGTGCTAGATCCCTCAAGGCCGACAGGCGCACCTTCGAGTCGGCGCTGTCGAGGTCCCGTTCCGCAGCGGACAACGTGCGAGGCAGAGGGTGGAGCTTGAACACCCGCGGAAGCCTAGCCAACCCCGCGCCGAACGCACCCGGTCGTCACCCGCCGCGGCCCTCTCCTCCCATGCCCTTGCCCGAGCTTGCTCCCCCGTCCGAGGATCGAACGTCGACCGCCCCCATGAACGGCCCCGCCGTCGATCCGTTCGTTCGCCGTAAGATCCTGGGCGCGCTGCTCAGCCTCGTCACGATGCTGGGCATGGTCGCGGTGGCGTCGATCTACTTCCGTGAGGAGCTGCAAGCCTTCACGCAGTGGACGTTCGCCGAGATCGGGCTCGGGGCTCTGGCGGTGCTGCTCTTCATTTCGGACGCGGTTTTCAGCCCCATCCCGCCCGACGCCATCCTGTTCCTCGTCGCCAAGAGCCACTACCACGAGCACTGGGTGGTCATCGTGCCCGCCCTGGGAGCCCTCTCGTCGGTCGCCGGCTGTGTCGGCTACTTCGCGGGTCGTCGGCTCGCCCACACGCGGCTGTCCCAGGTCCTGTTCAGCCGGTTCAAGCGCAAGGGGACCGCGATCATCCATCGCTACGGCGCCTGGGGCATCGCGCTGGGCGCGCTCACGCCGGTGCCCTTCTCGCTCACCTGCTGGACCGCAGGCATGCTCGAAATGCCCGCTCGGCGCGTGGTGTGGCCCTCTCTCCTCAGGATACCACGCTTCATCGTGTACTACCTGGCCATGGCCTACGCCGAGGACATCGTCCGCGGCGTGTTCTGAGTTGCGCCCTCAGTGCTCGACGCGAGCTGGTCGGCGCCTGCTCCTCAGCACCCTTGGTCCTCGGTGCGCTTGCTCCTCGGTG
>JAAZAA010000305.1 GCA_012514535.1 Myxococcales bacterium
CCCGCGTGGTGATCGTCGATCGCTTCGGCAACCTCATCACGAACGTCGAGTGCCCCGCCGACGGCGCGCCCCCCCAGATCTCCATCCGCGGCCGGCGGCTGCGGGTCGTGCGCACCTACGGCGAGGCCGCCCACGGGGAATGCGTCGCCCTGCGCGGCTCCTTCGGCACGTTGGAGATCGCCGTGCGCGACGGCTCCGCCGCCCGCGAGCTCGGCGTCGGCCGCGGCGAAGCGGTGGCGCTCCATTGAATGGGCTTGCTCGGGCACGGGCCACGGCCTCATAGTCCCGCCCCCATGTCGACCCCGCTCGAGTTCTCCCCCGTCACCGTCCGCGCCCTCGCCAACGTCTACTTCGACGGCAAGGTGGTCAGCCACGCGATCTCCTTCGCCGACGGCTCGCGGAAGACCCTCGGGATCATCTTCCCGGGGACCTACCGCTTCGAGACCTCCGTCGCCGAGCGCATGGAGATCACCGCGGGGACCTGCGCGGTGCGGCTCGCCGACCAGGGAGAGGCCGTCGCCTACGCGGCGGGGAGTCACTTCGACGTGCCCGCGAACAGCGCCTTCGAAATCACCGTCGAAGGCGACCTCGCGCAGTACGTCTGCAGCTACCTCTGAGCCGCTCGCGGCGAGCCCCTCGCACTCCGCAGCGGGGTCCTCCCCGCGACGCTCACCAGAGCGCGGTTCTCCAGGACGGCGCGGCCCGCACACCGCCGCACCCGCCGCCGAGCGGACCCCGCGAGCAGCCGAGCGGACCCCGCGAGCAGCCGAGCGGACCCCGCAGAGCAGCCGAGCGGACCCCGCAGAGCAGCCGAGCGGACCCCGCGAGCAGCCGAGCGGACCCGGCGACGGCGGACCAGAATTTCGAAGCTCGGCCGCGCCGCGGACCATGTAGCCTGCCGACATGCAGTACCGCACACTCGGCAAGACGGGCTACGAGGTCTCCACCATCAGCTTCGGGGCCTGGGCCATCGGCGGGGAGTGGGGCCCGGTGGACGACGCCGAGTCCCTCGCGACGCTCCGGCGCGCCGTGGAGCTCGGGGTGACATTCTTCGACACGGCGGACGTCTACGGGGACGGCCGCAGCGAGCGGCTCCTGGGACAGCTCCGGCGTGAGGTCGGCGACTCGATCCGCATCGCCACCAAGGCGGGCCGCCGCCTGTCGCCCCACGAGGCCGCCGGCTACAATCTGGACAACCTGCGCGGGTTCGTGGAGCGGAGCCTCTCCAACCTCGGCGTGGAGGCCCTGGATCTCCTCCAGCTCCACTGCCCGCCGACGGAGGTCTACTACCGCCCGGAGGTCTTCGAGGCCCTGGAGCAGCTCCGCGCGGAGGGCAAGCTGCTGCACTACGGAGTGAGCGTGGAGCGCGTGGAGGAGGGCTTGAAGGCCCTCGAGTTCCCCGGCGTCGCCACCGTCCAGATCATCTACAACCTCTTCCGCCAGCGGCCGGCGGAGCTGTTCTTCCGGGAAGCCGAGCGCCGCAACGTCGGCATCCTGGCGCGCGTGCCCCTGGCCTCGGGCTTGCTCAGCGGCAACATGCGGGCGGATCGGGTCTTCGCCGAGCGCGATCACCGCAACTACAACCGCCATGGGCAGGCCTTCGATCGAGGCGAGACCTTCTCGGGCATCGACTTCGAGCTAGGACTGGAGCTCGCCGAAGAGATCCGTCGCTACGTGCCGGAGGGGGCGACGCTGGCGCAGCTGGCGTTGCGCTGGATCCTCATGGATCCCGCGGTCACCTGCGCCATCCCGGGCGCGAAGCGCCCCGACCAGGTGGAACAGAACGCCCGCGCCGCGGATCTCCCGGAGCTGGACCCGACCACGATGGCCGCCCTGCGCGAGCTCTACGACACGCGCCTCCGCGAGCTCGTCCACCAGCGCTGGTGATCCCTCCCCGCTCGTGAGGGCCCCTGGCGCTCCCCGGTGTTTGGAGAGCCCGGCGCTGGGAAGCCCGGCGCCGGCGCGGATCGCCTGACGCGTCCCGGGTGCGGTGCGGGGGCACTTGCGCCATGATTCCTTCCTCGTCCGGAACCCGCTGTCCCGCACCATCGGCCAGCGGGCCGGACCATGGAAGGTGAACACGTTGGTGACGAGTCGAACGAAGCGCGCGACGGCCTTGCTCGTCGCCGCCCTCCTGGCGGGTTGTGGGTCACGACAGGGGGGACCGGCCCCGAGCAGCGCCCCTTCGCCGCCCGCCGAGGCACCCACCGAGTCCCCGAGCACCTGGCTCATCCAGGGCCTGGAGGCCCTCCACACCTCCCGCTACGAGCGCGCCGAGCGCCTCCTCCAGCGCGTCCTCGACGAGGGCTCCGAGAGCACCCGTGACGCCGCGCTCGCCGGCCTCGCCGAGACCTACCTCCTCACGGGCCGCCGAGCCGAGGCCGCGGACCTGGCCCGTGAGCACGGGGTCCCCTCGTCCGGCGCCGTTCGCCACGCCCTGCTCGCCTTGGGCGCCGAAGCCCTCCGCCGTCAGGGTCGCCTCGACGAAGGCCTCGCGCTGCTCGACCACGCCCGCGAAGAGCCCCGCTCCCCCGGGCAGCTCGAGGTCGCGCTGGTCCGGGGCCAGATCCTCCTCGAGCAGGGCCGGCGGGACGACGCCCACGAGGCGCTCCTGGAGATCATCGAGGCGTACAACGAGGGGCACGTCCCCTCGGACGACGGCCGCGCCCTGGCGGTGGTGGGTCGCGCGGCCCACCTGCTCCGCAGCCCCCACGACGCCAACGACGCCTTCGACGAAGCGGAGCGGGCCAGCCCCGGCGACGTCCGCACCCTCCTCTGGCGGGCGGAGCTCTACCTGGACAAGTACGATCTCGCCCACGCGGACGAGGTCGTGACCGAGGCCCTCGAGCGCGCCCCCGACCACCCCGCGGCGCTGGTCTGGAAGGCCCACGTGCGGCTCGGCCAGGCCCTGGACTTCGACGAGGCGGAGCGCCTGGCCCGGTCCGCTCTCGAGGTCGATCCCGGCGCGCCGGGGGCTCATTTCGTCCTGGCGGGCATCTCCCTGCGAGACGAAGAGCTCGCCGAAGCCCAGAGGCGGATCGAGCGCGGGCTCCAGCACAACGCCCGGGATCTGGACCTGCTCAGCCTCGCAGCGACCGTGCGCTTCTTGGCGGACGACACGGCGGGGTTCGATCGGGCCCTGGACCAGGTGCTCGAGCTGAACCCGCACTTCACACGGCTCTTCCAGATCGTCGGCGAGTTCGCGGATTGGGAGCACCGCTACGACGAGATCGTGCGGCTGATGCGCCGCGCGACCCGGATCGATCCCGAGGACGGCCGCTCGCGGGCCCAGCTCGGCTTGAACCTCATCCGCGCCGGCCGCGACGCCGCCGGGGTGGTGGAGCTGCGCCGCGCCTTCCAGTCGGATCCCTTCAACGTGCGGGTGTTCAACACCCTCGAGCTCTACGAGAAGATCATCCCCCGGGACTACGATCAGGTCCGCACCGGGCGCTTCGACATCCGCTACCCCAAGGCGGAGCGGGCGCTCCTCGAGCGCTACGTGCCCGATCTGCTCGAGCGCGCGTACCGGGTGATGGCGGAGCACTACGGGTTCGAGCCCGAGGCGCCCATCGGGATCGAGCTGTACGAGTCCCGGGAGCAGTTCGCCGTGCGGACGAGCGGCCTCCCCCAGACGGCGATCCAGGGGGTGTGTTTCGGCAAGACCTTGGCGACCCTCAGCCTGGCGGAGGAGCCCGCCAACCTGGGCATGACCCTCTGGCACGAGCTGGCCCACGTCTTCCACATCCAGCTGTCCAAGAGCCGCGTCCCCCGGTGGTTCACGGAGGGGCTGGCGGAGCTGGAGACGGCCCTCCACCGCCCCGAATGGAGCCGCGAGCTCGATCCACAGCTGTTCGGCGCCCTCCGGGACGGCCGCTTGCCCCCCGTCGCCCACATGAGCCGCGCCTTCACCCGGGCGGAGCGCATGGAGGACGTCGCGACCGCCTATTTCGCCTCGAGCCAGATCGCCACCTATCTCGAAGAGGAGCACGGGATGGCCAAGCTCGCGGCCATGCTCCAGGGCTGGGGCGCGGGGCGGACCGCCCCCGAGGTGATCTCCACGACCCTCCAGCAGACCCCGGAGGAGCTCGACGGCGCCTTCCGCAAGCACCTCACCCAGCGCCTCGCCCACTTCTCGGACCAGTTCGTGCCCCAGCGCTGGCGGGGGAGCCTGCAGGCGCGTCGGGAGGCCGCCGCGCAGAAGCCCAAGGATCCCGACGCCCAGCTCGCCTACGCCGCGGGCCTGTTCGATCTCGGCCGCGCCGAGGACGCCGGCAAGCGGGTCCGGGCCGTGCTGGAGCGTCACCCGGATCATCCGGACGCCCTCTTCGTCCAGGCGCGCATGCAGCTCGCCCAGGGCGACTCCGAGGGGGCGAAGGGGGGCCTCCAGCGCCTCGTCGCCAGTGGTCACGACGGCTACGAGCCGCGGCTCCTCCTCGCCAAGCTCACGTTGGCGGCGGAGGACACGCAGGGGGCGCAGGAGCACCTCACGGCGGCCCACCGCTTCGACCCCCGGGCGGCGGAGCCCCTGGTGAGGCTCGCGGCGCTCCATCGGCAGCGGGGCGACGAGGACGCGGAGCTCGACGTGCTGCGGCGCCTCGCGCCCCTGGAAGAGCACGCGGGGCACGTCCACCGGAGGCTCCTCGAGCTCCTGGTGGCGCGGTCCCTCTGGAGCGAAGCGGTCGCCGCGGGCGAAGCCGCCCTCTGGACGAACCTGAGCGACGCGCGGATCCACGCCCTGTTCTCCCGCGCCCTCGAGGCCCAGGGAGACCGCCAGCGCGCGCTCTTCGAGCTGGAGAGCGCGGCCCTCTGCCCAGGTCGCCCCGAAGATCGGGCCGCCCTCCACGAGGAGCTGGCCGACGCCTACGCCCGCGCAGGTCAGGCCGCGAAGGCGCGCCAGGCCCGAGAAGAAGCTCGGCGCCTCCGAACTCCGCGGCCCCCCGCGCCGTCGGACGCCCCCTAGCGCGATCACGGAGGGCGGGTCGTGGCTCTCCTTCCCCGACTCGACGTCGACGCTGCTTCGTTCCCCTGTGCCCCGCCCCTTCGCGGCGCGAGTCAGGCTGGGCGGCCCTGGCTCCTCCCCCCGGGTCTCCTCCTCCTTCCCGGACGTTCCTCGCGCGGGTCCCACGGCGTTCTCCGGCGCTTTCCCTCTCCGGCACTGCATCCTCCGGGGTCCCTTTCGCTCCAGGCCTGCTCCAGGCCTGCTCCAGGCCTGCTCCAGAGCGGCTCTCGGGGCTCTCCTCGGGCTCCCGCCCTCCTCCTCGCGCCCCTGCTCGGCTGGCCTTTGTTTCACGTGAAACACGTTCAGCTGTGCGTCTGGGCAGCGGCGTCGTTCCGTGAAATTGGCTGTCCCTCGCCCGCGCCCGTGGCGGAGAACGCGCTGGAGGCGGCCCGGGATACCGATGGCCAGTCCCCTCGCCCCGCCGTGGCGGAACGCGCCAGACGCCTGCCCCTGGCGCGATGCGCGGCGCTTTCCCTCCGCCTCTCGATGCCCGCCTCCACGCCAAGAGGCGCCCCTGGCTCTTCGCGACGGCTCCCCCCCGAGCACGCCGCCATCGCCAGGATCTTCCTATCGGCGTCCGCTCCCGTCTCCGCGCCCCGATCCTTGTCGTAGCGACGTTCTGCGGTCCTCCAGGCGCCCTCCGTTTGCTCCCCGCGCCACGCCGATCTGAACGAAGCGCTGGCTTGTGGGCGGCGCGGAGCCCCGAAGCGGAGCTTCCGCGTCCATGTCCTCCCATCGTCCGTGTTCCTCCCCGGACACCACCGGTCGGAACGGGACGCTCCGGGCGAGCTCTCCCTTCCGCACCGCGCCGGGGGGCACCGCGCTGGGGGCACCGCGCCGGGGGGCACCGCGCTGGGGGGCACCGCGCCGGGGGGCACCGCGCCGGGGGGCACCGCGCTGGGGGCACCACGAGGAGCCTCCCCGCACGGCTCCGCTCCATA
>JAAZAA010000306.1 GCA_012514535.1 Myxococcales bacterium
CTGCGACGGCGCTGGAGCGGCTCTGCGTTGGCGTTGAGTCGGCCTTGCGTCGAGCCTCCGGCGTGGCACGGTGACCGGCGAGGAGCGCCATGACAGCCAAGCCATCCCGATCTCCGCAGCGCAGGCCGTTCTCTGGGTGGCTCTCGAGGAGGGCCGGGTGGGAGCTCTGGGGTCTGGTGGTGCTGGCGCTGCTGGTGCTGGGAGGGCTCGGCGCCTGTAGCCGCAGCGGCGACGTTTGGTCCGCGCCCGTGGAGGTGACGGAGGTGGCGGCCGAGGTCGACGTCGAGGACGGCCAGGGGGCGGAGGTCTCCGTGACGCCCGCGACCAAAGAGGAGAGCGCGGCGCCCTCCGACGAGTACCGGAGGCCGCCCGCTGCGGAGCTCCGTCGACGGCTCTCGCCCCTCGCCTACGAGGTCACCCAGCGGGGCGCCACCGAGCCGCCCTTCCAGAACGCGTTCTGGGATCACCACGAGGCGGGCCTGTACGTGGACGTGGTGAGCGGCGAGCCGCTCTTCAGCTCCCGGGACAAGTTCGACTCGGGGACGGGCTGGCCGAGCTTCACGCGGCCGGTGGATCCCGGCCGCGTGCGTACCCTCCCGGACACGAGCCACGGGATGCAGCGGACGGAGGTGCGCTCCGCCGCGGGGGACTCCCACCTCGGGCACGTGTTCGAGGATGGCCCCGCGCCGTCGGGGCTGCGGTACTGCGTCAACTCGGCGGCGCTCCGCTTCATCCCGCTCGAGCGCCTCGAGGCGGAAGGCTATGGGAGGTATGTGAGCGCCGTGGGCGGGGAGGGGAGCCGCGAGGATCGAGCCGCGGCCTCGTTCGGCCCGAGCGCGCAGGAGAACAGCTGCGTGGCGCCCAGCGCGGCGCCGGGAGCGGCGACGCCCGGCTGCACCACGACCCTCGAGACCGCGCTGTTGGCGGGTGGTTGCTTCTGGGGCATGCAGGAGATCCTGCGCGCTGTCCCCGGCGTGCTCGAGACGGAGGTCGGCTACATCGGGGGCAAGACCCGCAAGCCCACCTACGAGGACGTGAAGACCGGCCGCACCGGGCACGCGGAGGCGGTGCGCGTCGTCTTCGATCCGGCACGGATTTCCTACGCGGAGCTCCTCGAGAAGTGGTTCTTCCGCATGCACGATCCCACGACGAAGGACCGCCAGGGGAACGACGTCGGCACCCAGTATCGCTCCGCCATCTTCACGACCAGCGCCGAGCAGGCGCGCATCGCCCGCGAGACGAAGGCCCGGGTCGATCGGAGCGGCAAGTGGGCGGCGCCCCTCGTGACGGAGATCGTGCCCGCGGGTCCGTTCACGCCCGCCGAGGACGAGCACCAAGATTATCTCCAGAAGAACCCCGGCGGCTACAGCTGCCACTTTCTGCGGGATTGAGGACTGTGGAGCCGAGGGTCGAGCGCGGGGGAGGCGAGGGTGTTCAACTGGGTGGGGCGCACGCGGCGCGGGCGGCGCGCCGAGCCGAGCGCCGAGCGCGGGGGAGGTGAGGGTGTCCAATAGAACGAGTTTGTTATATGCGCTGTATGCAATATACCGACTCGGTTATATTGGGCGGTGCTGAAGCGGCGCGGTGCTGGTCCGCGCGGTGCTGAAGCCGCGCGGTGCTGGTCCGCGGGAGCGGCCGGACCGCGGGGGCAGCGTCGAGAGAAAACCCGCGCGATGAAACCCCATCGCCGACGCGTGAGCGTCGAGATCGTGGCGATCCGCCGGCGGGGTTGCTTTTGCGGATGCGGATCTCCATCGCCGACGCGTGAGCGTCGAGATCGTGGCGATGGGCGGCGCAGGGACGGGCCGTGCGTGGGAAGTGGAGCGCTGGAGCGCCGCGGAGGAGAAGGTCCCCAAGGCGCCATGGCGTGTGGCTTGCCGTAGTATGGCGCCATGGCGTGTGGCTTGCCGTAGTCCGTCGAGAGGGCTATCAGGTGGAGGCCGGGCGGCTCATGCACGGGGCGCCATGGCGTGTGGCTTGCCGTAGTCCGTCGAGGGTGCGGCGGTGGGCCGCGCAGGGGCGGGCCGTGCGTGGGTAGGCGATGGGGGTGAACCTCACGGCCTTGCTGGGCGGGCCGTGCTCGGGAGTCGGCAGTGCGCTTCGAGAGGCGGAGAGGCGCTCGAAGTCGTCGGGTTGCTGGCATGGTCGATGCAGAGCGGCGGGCATGCGGGGATCACGACGCGCGAAGCGCATGCTGTTGACGTCCGCGGGGCTCACCGCGGGCACGCTGTTGTTTTCGTGCGGGCCTGGAAACGATGAGGTTCGATCCGTCGGCTCGGGCCCTGGCTCGGGAGGAGCCAGCGGCGGCGCGCTCGGCACCGGCGGGATCCATGGCAACCCGAAGGGCTGCCTGTACGACGAGGGGATCTACGACGATTGTCGGACGGAGCTGCCGCCGGGCTGCAGGGCGGGCGCGGGGCCCGGAGGCCAGGGCGGTGAGGGTGGACAGGGTGGAGACGACGGGGCCGGAGGCGGCACCTGTCCCGTGCGGTGAGGGGATCGTGCTCGGAGCGGGGCGCGAGCGTCTTGGGAGTACGCTGGCACGATCGATGCCTGGCACGATCGATGCACGAGTCGTGGACCATGACGCC
>JAAZAA010000307.1 GCA_012514535.1 Myxococcales bacterium
CCGTCCATGGGAACCGCCCGCGGGGAAAAGCCCCCCGCGGAAGCCCATTATGGTCAAATATTCGAATACTTATGAGTCAACGATTGACGGCGCCGCTGGACCTCGGAGAACATGTCAATTGACATGTCCCCAGTGCGCGTCGCGGTCGTGGGAGGAGGCGTGGCCGGTATGACGGCCGCCCATGAGCTCGTCCTGCGCGGCTTCGACGTCGCGCTCTACGAGAGGCGGGACCTCGGCGACCCGGTCCTGAGCCTCGGCGGGAAGGCGGCGTCACAAATGTCGACCCACGGCGGGGCCGTCTACGCCGGAGAGCACGGGTTCCGCTTCTTCCCGGCTTTCTATTGGCACACCCCCGATACGATGAGCCGCATCCCGTTGCGCGCGTCGGAGCGGGGCCGAAGTCTGGGTCCTCTGGAATATCCGCGAGGCTCCAGCGTCGCTCACCGGCTGAAGGAGTCGCTCCACCTCGGGGTCGGTTACCGCGGGCGTAAGATGCGCGTCGTCGAGCGCGACGAGCTGGAGACCCTGAACGACTTCAAGGGCATGCTGCGTCTCCTCACCGCCGACTACACGCTGCCCGCCGCCGACATCCATCGGCTCGTCAGTCGGCTTCTCGTCTATTACACCTCCGGGAACCGTCGGCGTCGCGAGGCCTGGCAAGCCCAGACCATCGGAGAGTTCCTCCAAGTGGATCGCCTGTCCCCCGCGGGACGGGAGTTCGTCAGCGATCTCCCCAAGGCGCTCGTCGCGATGGACTCGGAGCAGGGCAACGCCAAGACCCTGCTCGACGTCGCCTACCTGCTCATGTTGGATTTCGTGCGACCGGCTCAGTCCGACCGCATGTTGTCCGGGCCGACGAGCGAGGCCTGGTTCCGCCCCTGGTACGAGCACCTCCTGGCCTGCGGCGTGCGGTTCCACTTCGGCAGCGAGGGCACGGTCACCGGCTGGGACGTCGACGGGCGTCGGGTCCGGAGGGCGCTCACGGCCACGGGGGAGGTACAGGCGGACTACTTCGTGTGCGCGCTGCCCATCGAGGCGCTGTACGAAGACGCGGCGCGGGCCCTGGTCACGGCAAGCGCTCCCCTGACGCGGCTGACCGAGCTGCCCCTGGAGGCGATCACCCAGTGGATGGCGGGGTTTCAGTTCTTCGTGCGCGGGAGGCGCCCCATCGTCCACGGGATGATCAACCTGGCGGACTCCCCATGGGGGATCACCGCGGTAGCCCAAGGGCAATTCTGGGATCGCGACGTCTTCGACCTGAGCCGCCAACCCTACGACGAGATCGTGTCGGTGATCGTGACCCGCTGGGATCGCTCCTGGCGCGGTCGGATCCCGACGCGCTGCTCCGTCGCTACCCTCCGGGATCTGGTCGGCGAACACCTCGCGGAGTACCTCACCCCCGACGGCATCGAGGGGCAGCCAGGGGGAGAGCCGATCCTCGATCTGGCCCAGCTCGTCCACGCCCACGCGGACACGGCGCTCGCGGACTCCCCCGCCGGCCTGGTCAACAGCGCCCCCCTGCTCATTCACCCTCCCTCCTTTCAGCGCAGGCGCCCGGACACCGATCCGGGCCTCGACAACGTGGTGCTCGCCGCCGACTACGTGGCGAACGGCACCGATCTGGCGACGATGGAAGGAGCCAACGAGGCCGCGCGCCGCGCCGTGAACCGCCTCCTCCTGCTCACGACGAGCCCGGCGCCGCGGTGTCACGTGGTCGACCACCTCGAGCGGCACGAGCCCGCGTGGCTCCGGGCGATCAAGAACCTGGACGATCGGGTGTATCCCGCGCGCAACCTCTACGAGCTCTTCCTGCCCGCGTCGCACCGCACGGACAGCGCGCCATCGAAGCTCACGCGCGCGCGCCCAGCGGAGCCAGCACGACGTCGATGATGGCCGCCAGCCGCGCGGCGCCGCCCTCCTCCAGCCAGAGCCGCCAGGAATCCGGCGACTCCAACGGGCGCCCCGTCAACTCCGCGAGCCGCGCTCGGGCCGCGTGGGCGTGCAGGCGCATGCCCCCGCGCTCGAAGCAGATCTTCGCCTCCGCGAGCTTCTCGCGAGCGTACTCCCGCTGGCCTCGACGGAAGGCGAGGAGTCCTGCGTTCGCCGCGGCGAGCCCCGCTGGCCAGTCCCCCTCCTCCCGCTCGAGCCGCCGAATACTCCCCGCCACCGCCCGCTCCAAGGCCGCGCTGCCGCCGCTCCGAGCCGCCAGGGTCAAGGCGCAGCGGGCCCGCAGATCGTGCATCTCGATCCGGACGGTGCGGAGCCGAAAGAGGAAGTCGGCGCGACAGGTCGCGTAGGCTCGCTCGGCCAGCTTCCACGCCTGCTCCGGCGCCCGCGCCGCCAGGGCGAGCGCTGCACGCGCCCACAGGTGTTGGAAACGATAGTAGCCGCGGAGCGGCGCGTCCTCCGCGGAGTCCAGCTCCTCCTGGAGACGCTCCGCGCGCCCCGCCGCGATCCAGGCCACCGCGCAGAGCCCCCCGCGCAGCAGCAAGCGCTCGAGGCGATCCTCCCCCTGGTCGGTGGCGCCGAGGGCGGTGCGAACCCAGTCGGCCATCTCCGGGAGCTTCCCGGCGTGGAGCAACGCGATGGCGCGGAGGCTCGCGAGCTGAGCGGCCTCCCAGTGCGCCTGAGGGCAGAACTCCTCACAGTAGGCGAGCCCGAGCGCGCTCACCTCGAGGACGTCTTGGGACCGCTCCTCCGCGGACGCGATGCCCGCGGACATGACGTAGAGGTGCGCGCGGACGCGCGGATCGGTGGTCGTCAGCGCGCGCTCCTCCGCGGCCGCCATCGCACGGCGGCTCTGCCGACGGTTCCGCTCTCCCCCTTCCCAGGCCAGGATGAAGCTCTCGGTCGCGCGCGCGAGGGCGATGTGCTCGGGGCTGCCCTGCTGCTCGGCGAGCAGCGCGTGGCGCACCTGAAGGATGAACGCGTTCAGGGGATCGTAGAGGGAGAGGCCGACCCCGAGCGACCAGAGCACGTCCATCCGCAAGCGCGCCTCCGGGGAGAGCTCACGTCCGCGTTCCGCTCCCCGGCGCCGCTGCAACCAGAGCTGTCCCCGCAAGCTCAGGAGCGTCGCCAGGGCGATGGACTGCCTCCGCCAGAGGGTGAGCCCCAGGGCGTTCAGCAACGGATGGAGGTGCTCGAGCGCACGAGCGTGCTCGGCGCACCGAAACAGGGACTCCACGCCCAGGGCGCGCAGCTTGATCGCCTCACCGGGATCGGGAGCGAGCTCCGCCCCTTCGATGATTCGCTCGGCGCCTTGCAGGCCTTGACCGGCGGCGACCATCACCTCTCCGAGGTGACGCAGCACGTTGCAGCGCTCCCCGGGATCGGCGCAGCCGTGTCGCAGGGCGATCTCGTAGAGGCGCGCCGCGCGAGCGAAAGCGAGCTGCTCCCGCGCCTTCGCGGCGGCCACGAGGGCGCTGTCCACGGCCCGCGCCGGATTGCCCGCCCCCAGGTGGTACTCGGCGATGGGCGACGAGGAGGCACGTCGCTCGCTCTCCACGGCCCGCGCCAGGCGCGCGAGCAAGGAGGATCGCTCCTCCTCTTGCAGGAGTTCGAGCACACCGGCTCGGGTGCTGTCGTGGTCGAAATCGAGCGCGGCATCCCCTCGGGAGGTCCGACGCGCCACGACGAGGCCCTGCGCCCGCAACCTCCCCACGTCCCGGTGGAAGTCGGCGTCGCCCTCGAGGGCGCGCCGTACGATGGCCTCGGGCAACGGTCCCCCGGCGACCGCCAGGAGCTTCAAGACGAAGATGCCGCCCGCGGGCGCTTCGGCGAGGCGGAGCGCCACCGCCTCCTGCAACGATCGCGGACTCTCTACGGTCCGCGCCGCTCGGGCGAGATGGATCACCCAGTTGGGGTTCCCCCCTCCGAGCCCCAAGAGGCTCGGGGGCGCCTCCCCGTCGACGGGCATCCCCGCCCGCCGCGCCAGCTCGACGCACGAGTCGTCCGCCAACGGCGCCAGGGTGAGCTCCTCGACGGCGGCACCGGCCAGGTCTTGCCGCAGCTGCGCGGCGATGTTGCCTTCGTCGCGCAAGGCCAGGACGAGCAGGAGCCCCCGCGGGAGGGGCTCCTGCCAGAGCCGCGACAGCACCCGCCAGCCGTCCTCGTCTCCCCAGTGGGCGTCGTCGACGAACACCGCGATCGGACGATCCCAGACGAGCTGCGTGAACATCGCCCGCAGCGCCACGCCGAGCTGCCCGACGTTGCGCCCCAGGTCCCGCCGGCGCCGGCTGCTCCCCTGCCCCACCAAGCCGTCGAGCACGGGGAAGGCCTGCGCCAGGACTTGCAGCTCGTCGCGGGCGAGCAAGCTCCGCTCGGCGGGGGACAGGCGCAGGAGTCGCTGGCGCAAGGAATCCATCACCCCGTCCAGGGAGGCGAAGGGGACGAACTCGCTCGGGTAGCAGCGTCCCTGCAGCACCCAATCTCCGCGCTCGCGCCACTCGGCGCCGAGCTCGGCGAGCAAGCGCGTCTTCCCCATGCCGGACGCGCCCCAGAGCACCAGCACACGACCACCGTCATTGCACGCGCGTACGGAGATCCGACGCAGGCGCTCCAGCTCCGCCTCGCGCCCCACGAGCGGCAGGAGTTTCTCCTCCGGCCCGCCGGGGTCCCCGTCGGCGCCGCTGAGCGCGACGGAGTGGCGCTTCGGGCTCCGGAGCACTTGCGCGTAATCGACCCCGTCACACAAATCCATCACGATAAAGGCCTCACGCTCCGAGACGTGGAGGCTCCGCGCGCGCGGCAGCTGCGGCGCTCCAGACTCCTGGAGTTCGCGAAACTCGGATTTGAGCCGCTGCACGCGCTCGGGGGTCGGGCGCAGAAGCGCACGGATCGCCACCTGTTCGCCGGACCTCTCCTCGCAGCAAGAGAAGACGGCGTCGTCCACGACCCCCGCGAGGCGCGCGACGACCACGTAACCGTCGCCGATCAGGTCACCCGGAGCATACGCATCGGTCAACGCTTGCAGGGGATCGTTGCCATCATTCAAGCGTCTCGCGAGGTCAACCTGGGCCGGAGATTGCATCAGTCGCTCTTTCCAAGCGGATCTGCTTCCCTGCACCCCTCTCGATCCGATACTCCAAACGAAAGACTTCTTTGCTTCGCCACGACTCGAGGTGTTCTCCGAGGATGTAGGAGATGTTCGGTCCGGAGGGCACCCAAAAGCGGAGGGTCTCCCCAAGTCCCAGAGCTGGCAAGTAGGTCACCCTGCCCCGGACCGGAACGTCGTGAAAGACCAGATAACTTCCGGCAATCTTCGAGTCACGCCTTCCGGTGGTCAACGTCAGCCCTCCGGCCGGTCCGTTCCCGAAGGCGAACACGGAGCATTTGTTTCCGCTCCACAGAGGTAGACAAACGGAAAGGAAAGAGCGCCGACGTCGGCCTTCCTGCACGCGGATCGTGCGCAGGGCGGCCACGTAGAAAATCTTGCGGGGCGTGCCATCGGCGGCGGGGAAGAAGCGGATCCAGGTGCGGTAGTCGGGGGTGCCGTCGTTGTCGACGTCGAGATCGCCGTAGTGGCTGTGCATGACGCGGGGCGTGCGCGTGGTGCTGGGCACCGCCAGCTGCTTGAACACGTGGCTCGCCAGGCGCGTGTACAGGGGCGCGACGTACCCGAACGGGGCACGCCACGTGACCCGCTCGAGCAACAGGTTGAACCCCGCCGAGTTCTGGTAGAACTCGCGGATGAGGGGGTGCACGAGGGACGGATCGAAGAAATCGTCCTCGATCTCGTCGAAGGCGGGGATCAGCGCCGGCTGCGCCGCTGGTGCGTGGCCTGCCCCGAACCGTTCGTCGAAGTACCCGGCCCCGACGCTGAAGTCGTCGTCACGAATGTCCGACGCGAAGGGGACCTGTCGATCCAGCACCCCTACGCCCCAGGGCGGGAAGTGCTCCGAGAACCGACCACGGTCCGATGTCAGCATTCGTCAATGAGGCACCCCGAGACAAGCAAAGAGCAAGCTTTCCGTGATCCGTGAGCTCACCACGACGCGTTTTGGTGCGCAGGGGTGGGCGCATCGATTACATCCGTGCCCTTCCGCCTGACTCGTGGTGTCTCCAGCGTGCCTCTCAGTAGGCTTCGCGGTAGGCGGCGCGACGTGCCCTCGGCAGCGTGTCCCGGGCAGCGTGTCCCGGGCAGCGTGTCCCGGGCAGCGTGTCC
>JAAZAA010000308.1 GCA_012514535.1 Myxococcales bacterium
CGACGCGGCCGCACGGCTCCGCCCCGCGGAAGCGGCCGCACGATGCCCTCCGAGCCGAGACCCGAAATCGGAAACGGGCCCAGTTCGAGGTCCGCCGCCCTCCCGCGGTGAAGCAGAAGGCCAGGCGCAGACTTCGTGGTCCCCGTACTCCGCCCTCGCCGTGAGGCTCGACGCCACGTGGCTGGCACCCACTCCTGACCCACGAGCCACGCGCGCACCTGCTCGCGGCCCCGCTCGGTCTGCACCAGCTCGACGAGGGAGCGCGGCCCTTTCGGGTTGATCCCCGGCTCGGAGCAAACGATCCCCGCCTCCGAGCGGTCGATCCCCACCTCCGAGCAAACGATCCCCGCCTCCGACGCGATCGATCCCCGGCTCCGGGGCCAGACTCCCTGGCTCCACGGAATGAGTCGGGCCCTCCGGCGCTCGACGCCCCGCCTCCGAGCCCACGATCCCCCGCTCCGGGGCCCGAGTCCCGGGCTCCGAACAGGAAGGAGCCGCGGGGATGCGCTTCCTGGAGCGGGGGACCCCCACCGCCGAGGAGCGCGGGCGCGCCGAAGCCGTCGTTCGGTACGTCGAGTGGAGCCAATGCTCGCGCTACTTTCCGCAGTCCTCTGGGCACGAGCAGGGGTCTCGCGAGCGCTACGGGTTCGGCCGCCCCCCGAAGTTGCCGAGCCGGTACCGCTTCACGGCTCCACCTCTTCGAGCTCCTCTGCCGCCGGCTCGTCGCTCGACTCCGTGGCGTCTTCCGCCCGCTCTGCTTTGCTCCGCGCGCGCTCCCGCCGCGCTTGCTCCTTCTCTTCGATGGCGCGGGCTTCGTCCGCGTGGTCCGCCAGGAAGCGGGCGCGGCGCTCGTCCGACTCCGCTTCGTCGATGGTGAACTCGGGGGCGATCTCGTCCTGGAGCCGCAGCTCCCAGGCGTAGGCTTTGGCGGGGTGGTATTTCCAGAAGCAGCCGTGGGCGACGGCGAGGCTGGGGTCGGTCTTACATTTCTCCTCGACGCGGGTGGGGAAGTAGCGGCGCGCCAAGTGGGACCAGTCGTAGTCTTTGCGGCCTTCGGCCTGGCAGAGCTGCTTCCACCATTTCTTGGGGTCGGGCCCATGAGTGATCAGTTAACAATTAACAGATGCGCGCGCCGCGCGAGCCTTCTTGGATAGAGGGCGTCCCGGAGAAATTCGCCACCCCCGCATCTGGTCGAGGATGGAAGGTCGTCGGCGCCAATTGGGGTCCGTCTCGTGACGAAATAGGCCCGCGAAGTGTTCCCACTCCTTGTCGGCGGCTTCGCCTGTTAGCTGGAAGGCGCGGGCTATGGAGACGGCGGCCACGGCGATCATGCGGGCGACGCCTTGGGCGTGAACGGGAGGCTTGGTACGTTCGGCGCCCTTTCGAGGTGGGGGAGCTTGCGAGAGCCTATCACGATGGGTGATCAAGCAAACGAGGATCGAGGCTGTAATGGAGGCGTAGACGAGAGCGCGGACGGCCGGGGCGGTGCGGGCACCAATCTGGTCGAGGCGATGGCAAGACTTGTCGAGTTTGTTGTCGAGCTCGATTTCCCAGCGGACGCGGTACAAGTCGGCCACCGTGCGGGGAGCGACTCGCGGGGCCAAGTTGGTTAGGTAGAAGCAGTATCCCTTTTCTGTGGGGACGCCCACCAGGCGCGCTGTGATGCGGGAGTTGCCTCCGCCGAGGGTGACATCGGCGTCGATGACGCGGCCATCGAGACGAATGACCCCGGCTGCGAGCAGGTCGTCGAAGTCCGTTCCTGGCACGAAGGTGGCGGCCTCCCGGCCGCGGGCGATATGAGTCACCCTGGCCTTCCAGTTCTCTTTGAGGCGAATCACGTATCGCACATCGAATTCTTCGCAAGCACGCAACAGGCGGTGACTGGCATAGCCGAGGTCACACAACAGACCGAGCCCGCGCCAGCTCTCATCGATCACCAGGTGCGGAGCGTCGTGCTCCCGAGCGGGGGAAAGGTGAAAGGCAACCGTGGTTCCCACACCTACCGAGTAGCGCTTGTGAACTTTGAGTGCAGCGTAATCTCCGGCACCAGGATACTCGTCCATCAGCTCCCGCTCGAGCGCAACGGTCATCGAATCGAAGATGTGCCAGTCCTTCACCTCCGATCCCAGCGCGCCCGGCAAGTCCAGCGGTTGGCTGGCGGCGAAGCTCAGCGCTCGGTCGCGCACCGCTTCCAGTGTGCGTTCCAGAGGAACGCCGAACCAGGAGTAGAAGCCACCGCGGGCGACCTTCTTCGCGCCGCTCTCGAAGTACAGCTTCATCGCATCAGCTTGGCGCCCCCCGTTTCCCGTCGAAGCGGCGATAATCATCGAGCGCAACAACATCAAGCTGTTCAGCTTTCGCTCCCGTTGTTGAAGCCCCGCAGCAGATATGGCTTCACGAAGAGCGTCGTCCGGCAGCACGGTCTCGAATATTTTGCGCACATCAGAACCGGTGAGCGGCATCTCCCGAAAAGATCAGTTCAGTGCCACCAGTGCAAGCTCCGCGCGTAACTGATCGAAATCACTCCATCCTTCGCGCTAAGTGGACACCCATGCCGCACGAACGACCGTTTGAATCTCGAGGATCGGTGCGTCCATGAAGTAGACTCCGAAATCGTCTGTTCCGGACGTACCTGAGAGCATTCTCCCCACGATTCTTGCGGGTGTTTGCAACAGCGTACTCGCGGGCGGCGCCGAGACCCCGAGCGGCTGCGCCGGAAGGTTGAAGAACGGGACGTCGGGGAGAATGACAGCAAGGTCGATGCCTAGCTCACGGACAGCCAGCTTGTCGGTTCCGTCCTCTGCCCCGATGTAGGTAGGGTGGACAATGGACTTCCGCGCCGTCACGGAATCGACCGTGCTACCCGGCGTACCGCTGCGAACCGTCAGAGTCGCCGGAGAAGCAGGCTCGAAACCGCAGTGTCCCGCCGTCAGGACGGCGCTAGTGGTGAGCATCACTGCACTGCATCGCGCGCGCTCGTCGTTCGTGACGTCACGAACGACGTGCACCATGTCAACGTCGTTCAGAGCAAGGGGTCTACCGTTGACAATCTCGTCAGAACGAGCCGCGAGGTTTCCTTCTCCGACATCCGAGCAGCCCCCC
>JAAZAA010000309.1 GCA_012514535.1 Myxococcales bacterium
CTCGTCGGGCTCGGGGACGCGATGCACAAGCGGCCGCGGGAGCTCTCCCTGGGGATGCAGCAGCGCGTGGGGTTGGCGCGCGCGTTCGCCATCGCTCCGAAGCTCCTGCTGCTGGACGAACCCTTCGGCATGCTCGACTCCCTGACCCGGATGGAGCTCCAGGAGGTGCTCGCGGAGCTCCTCCGGAAGGATGGCAAGACGGCGTTGATGGTGACCCACGACGTGGACGAGGCCCTCTTCCTGGCGGACCGCATCGTGATGATGACGAACGGGCCCCGCGCGGCCGTGGGGGAGATCATCACGGCGCCCTTCGAGCGTCCGCGCCGCAGAGCGGAGGTGCTCGCTCACCCGGAGTACTACGAGCGGCGGGAGCGCATGCTGCGTTTCTTGGAGGAGTGGGAGCGGAAGAAGCCCTCGAGCGCGGCGTAGGTCGGCCCCCCCGGCCCCCTTATCCGCGCGACGGTCGCCGTCCTGGAAGTTGGCGGCGGAGCTCGGGCGGCAGATCCGTGGGTTCGTCCCAGTCGGTGAGGGCGCGGCGCTCGTCCTCGTCGAGGAGCATCTCCTGAGTGGGCGCGCGATCGAGGACACTCAGGAGTCGTGGACGAGGCCCCTGGAGGACCTCGTCCACGATGGGCAGGAGCGGCGCAGGAGCATACCGGGCGAACAGGGGCTGCCAGACGCCGTCGATGCGAGGGGCGTACAGCACCGCGTCGGGGTGCTCGCGCGACACGCGGCGGATCAGCCCCGGTGACACGGAGGGCAGATCGGAGGCGAGGGCGACGGCGGTCCGTCCGTGAGCGCGAGCGTGGTGCAGCAGGGCCGCGAGGCCGCCGAGAGGCCCGGGGGCAGCGGGAGAGTCGGACAGGCGTGGCAAGGCGCTGGTCAGTGGCGCCTCGCCCACCAGCACGACGCTCGCCTCCGAGCATCCTTGCTGCACCACCTCGACGAGACGTTCGAGGATCGTGGCGCCGGAGGACACCCGGAGGGCGCCCTTGACGACGCCCCCGAGGCGCCGGCCCCGCCCGCCGACGAAGATGCCGAAGACGGGGGCGGGCGCCGACGCGTCGGTCCTCATGGCCAACGGGCGTGCCCGCAGCGCTGGACCGTGTAGGTGGACACGGTGCCGCTGGCGAGCGCTCCAGCCGCCGTGGCTCCCGCGACGCCATCCATCAGCAGGAGCTGGAGCGCTCCCATGGAGTAGGCGTCGCTGTCGCTGGCCGTCGCCGCGAGCTGCGCGAGGGGGACCATGTAGAGCTCCTGGTACAGGAGCAGCGCGTCGAAGGCCTCCGAGGTCTCCGTCTCCACCACGAAGTCCTTGGCCCGCCCGAAGTGTTCCCCGGTGAGCTCCGCCGCCTCGAGGGCCGCCGCACCGTGGGCGTTCAGTGTGTCGCGATCCATGTCCGGATCGTCGGTGAGCGCGTTCGTCTCCGCGAGGAAGATATCGAGCTGCTCGAAGCCGTTCCAGGCGTGCGGGCAGTAGGGATCGTCCGTCTCGTCCGAGCCGTTCCCTCCGGTGGACGGGTCCGCCGAGCCTCCGGTTCCTGCGCCCCCGGCGCCTACACCGCCCGTTGCGGGGTCATCGGTCCCGGGCTTGCCTCCGCCGCCTTCGCCAGCCGCGCCCCCGGTGGCGGGTTGACCTGCGCTCCCGCCCGTCTGTCGATCGGTGTCGTCTCCGTCACCATCGCCGTCGCTGGAGAAGCAGGCGGTGGCCATGGTCAGCGTCAAGGCAAGAAGTGAGAGCCGTGTTCGCAATGGGTTCCTCCTAGGGAAGGCGCGTGATGGTGGTTGCAGGGAGGCCGAAGGGGGGGGCTCCGATCAGAAGGACTGATCGATTTCCCTCAGAATACCAGGAAGGGCCTGCGCCTCGGCGCCCTCGAGCAGGACGGGCTCCGTCAACGCTACGGGCTCGTAGTTCTGGTACTCGACCAGCTGGAAGGCGGCGAACGCGCCCGACGGTGTGTAGGCGAGGTCGAGGCGGACGCTCGAGGCGTCGGCCTCACCATCGTCGTCGAGGGCGAAGGGCAGCTTGGCGATGGCGGCGAAGTCTCGCCTCGTCAGGGGCTCTTTCACCTCATCGGCGGAGCACGCGAAGTAGCGGAAGCCCTCCTGCACGACCTCGTTCGTGGGAGTGAACACCAGATCTTTCAGGATCAGCCACTTGCGTCGCGTGCCAAACCGGGAGTCGGCCCTGAGGAACTCGGAGAGGTCTTGAAATGCCATGGCCCACCCATACCGCCATCCGGCCCGAGGATCTTCCCCCATTTGGGGCCCCAAAGCTCATTGGCACGGGACGCGTCCGGCAGCCAAGACATCCTCGACGGAATCTGCGAGGGGTGAGTTGAAGGGGAGGGCGCCGTACTTGCCGGCCGTCGCGCTCACGTAGTCGACGAGGGCCTGGCCCGCCGCCAGGGCGTGCGCGGCGATGGCCGCCCGGGAGGCCTCCGAGTACCCGTCCGCGAGGTCTCCCACACTTCCTGACCCGTTGGTGAGGGGGGTCTGGGTGGCGGCGTGGAGGCTGCAGGTCTCGTCACCGAACCAGAGGAAGGTGCCCTCCGCCCGGAAGTTGCCTCCGTCGACGTCGCGCAGCAGGTTCGAGCTCAGCTCTGCCAGGGAAGCCTCCACGGAGCCCTTCTCCTGGTGGGCCTGGTTCACGACGAAGACGTTGTGCTCGTGGAGAACGGTGGCGCCGACACGCACGCTGAGCACGTCCTTCCGGTAGTTCACGAAGACGTTATCGAAGGCGTGCGACGTGCCGCGCCGGATCAGCGGGACGCGGCGGCCCGTGTTGCCCAAGGCACCGTAGCTGGCGTCGCGGGTGACGAAGGCGTTGTGGTGCATCGTGGTGGTGATCTGTTCGTTGATCACCCGGCCATCGCTCGAGCCGTGGAGCGCGGCGCGCTTCACGTCGATGACCTTGTTGAACGACATCGTGATGTCGTAGGCGCCCACCTTCACGTCGAAGGCGGAGTCTCCCGTGAGATCGAACTCGTTCTTGTGAATCCAGATGTCATGGGAGGCGCCGGTGGAGCGGATCATGTCCGGATCGAGCTCGTGATCCTCTGTGTGCCCGGCGCCCGCGAAGCGCAGGTGCGTGAGGATCACGCTCTGGGAGGTCCGGGTCGGCTGCCCGGAGCTGTCGGCGCCGATCGCGAAGCCCGAGAAGCGGAAATAGGCTTCGCTCATGCGCCCGTCGATGGTCTTGTTCGAGCCGATCACGGGGTTGCGGATGGGCAAGGACTTCTCGTTGAGGGCCCGATTGAAGAACTGCTCCAGGCACTCGACCTCGCCGCCGTAGCCCCGGTTGGAGCACCAGCTCCGATGGTCGACGCACTCGGCCTCCGTGGCGTCAAGGTGGCTCAGGACGGCGGGATCCTTGCAGTGGAGCCGGTACAGGGCGATCTCGTGGTCGTCCGCGAAGTCGACCTTGTCGAAGACGATCCAGTTGTGGTCGTCCCCGGAGATCGCTTCGAGGAGCTGCTCTTCGACGGAGAGCGGGCCGCTCTTGGTGATCACCGTGAGCTTGCTCTTGCCGTCCGGATCGTAGCCGCCCAGGGCCTTTTCGCCGTAGCCGACGGGGCGGCCCAGGGTCGTCGCGAGGCACTCGACGATCTCCTGATCGGTCTGCAGGGTGCTCTCGCGCCAGTTGATGTTGGGATCCGTGACGAGGCTCACGCAGTCGCCCGTCGGCTCGGGGAGCACGGAGCCGCCCGCTCCCATGCCGCCAGCGCCCATCCCGGCGGCGCCCGTCCCCATCGCGCCGGAGCCGTCCTCGGTGCCCCCGACGCCGGACGCCCCCGAGCCACCCGCCCCCGGCGTGCCGTCGCCGTCGGCCCCGGTCGAGGCGCCTGTGCCGCCCCCGCCCGTCGCTTCGCTCCCGGGCTCTGGCGCGCAGCCGGTGAGTGCGAAAATGAAACAATACAACGAGGCGCGAATCGAAGAGGACAGCATGCCCTTACATGCGCGAGCCGCCCCGATCGATCACGAGCGCGACATCTGCGCGGCATCTCGCCGAGAATTCGAACGGCGCGGGGTCACTCCGCCCGGTCGCGCGCGAGCCGGCTCTCGAGCTCGTCGATGACCCGGCTCAGCTCCGCGTCCTCGCGGAAGCAGCAGGGATCGGTCTTGCGCCGGCATGGCGCATACTTGAGCGCCTTCAGCTCCGTCAGGAGCCGCTCGTCGCCTTCCCGCGGTGCCCGCTCGAAGAGCTCCTTCTTGCGGGGACAGGTGGAGCGGCGCATCTCGAAGGCCAACCGGAGGCCAGGGGAGGCGCGCCCGGACTCTACCGCGGCGCCGAGGACCTTCACCGCGCGCTCATGGGCCTTCGTGCCCCGCTTGCTGCGCACGATCTCGTAGAGCATCTCGAGGCCCTCCTCCCCGAGCTCCTGCTCGAGCACCGAGAAGACCTGGTCCGCCTGCTCGTTCTCCGCGAAGGCGATGCCCACGATCGCGGCGATGGCGTCGGCGCGGACGGGAGCTCTTCGAAAGGACGCGGGGTCCAACCGCGCCAACGCCAGGAAGGCCTCGGCGCCCCGGTTGTGGATGCGCGACTGGGCGGCCTCCGCGAGGCGCTGGACCCAGCCGTCCGCGTCGAGGCCGTCGATCTCGGTGATGGCTTCGGCAGGGGCGACGTCCGCCGCGTCGTCCGCGGCTGCCGGCGCGAGCTCCAGCGCCGGCGCGGGGTCCCGGTCGCGCGAGCTCATCCACAGGGCGACCAGGAGCGGGAGCAGGAGCAGCGGCAACCCGACGAGGAGCGCCGAGCGTCGAAAGGACGGCGAGCTCTGGAACGAGCGGATGACGGCGTGGAGCCCGCCGGGGCGCCCAGGAGTTTGCTCGAAGAGCGTCTTCGTCGTCCGGACGACTTTGCGGAGCACCCCGCGCGCCCATTCCCCCAGCCGTCCGCTCGAGTCGGGCGCCAGGGGCGGCGCCACCGGACTGCGCGCAGGCACGGGCCCGGAGCTCGGGGAGCTCCCCCACACGGCCGCCGCGGCCGCGTCGAGGGCGACGAGCAGCTCCCCCGCGGACTGATAGCGGTCCGCGGGATCCTTCTCGAGGAGCCGTCGCACGATGTTCTCGATGACCGTCGGCACGATGACGCCCGGCGCGCGCTCCGCGATGGGAGGCGGCGGCGTGTCCATGATCGCCGCGAACAGCTCGGCGTTGGAGCGCGCCGTGAACGGCGGCACGCCCGCGAGCATCTCGTAGAAGGTGACCCCGAGAGCGTAGAGATCCGCGCGCGCGTCGAGCCCATCCATGCCGTACCCGATCTCCGGGGCCATGTACGCGACGGTCCCGAACACCGTGCCGACGATGGTGAGGTCTCGCCAGGAGTTGACCAGCGGATCGTCCGCGTCGACGGTGGACAGCCGATCGGCGCGGACCTTGGCGAAGCCGAAATCGACGAGCTTCGCGGCGCCGCCCTCTGCCTCGGCGAGGATGACGTTCCGCGGCTTCACGTCCCGATGCACGATGTCCTTGTCGTGCACGGCCTCGAGGGCGCTGGCGAGCTGCCGCGCGATGTTCAGGGCGCGGCGCGGGGGCAGGGGACCACGCTGGATCTCCTCCGCCAAGGTGCGTCCGCGGACGTATTCGAGCACGAGGAACTGACAACCGTCGGGCTCCTGACCGAAGTCCGTGGCCCCCGCGACGTGGGGATGACTCACGTGCGCTCCCGCGACGGCCTCGCGCTCGAAGCGACCGACGAGCTGCGGCTCCGACGCCGCCTCGGGGCGCAGGATCTTGATGGCGACGCGTTTGCGCAGCAGCACGTGCTCACCGAGGTACACGGCGCCCATCCCGCCCTGCGCGATCCGTTCGAGCACGCGGTATCTCTCGGAGATGAGCCGTCCGATCAACGGATCGTGCGCGTCACTCTCAGCCGCCTCCTCCGCGGCGAAGGGCGTCGATGGGGCGGGGGTCTCCGGGCCGAGGCTGTCGTCCATGTCCGAGGCGCAGCGCGGATCGCTGCCGAGCACAGCATAACAGTCCCGCCTCGCTCTCCCGCCTCTCGCGTCCGTTTCGGCGGAAATGCGCCTCCGAGGCCCCCGCTTCTCCACGGGAAAGGTCGCACCCCCACCTACCCGCCTCCCTCGCCGGTCCCGCAATTCGCTCGCCGGTCCCCGCAATTCGCTCGCCGGTCCCGCAATTCGCCCGCTGGCCCCGCATTTCGCCCGCTGGGGAGGCCCTCCTGAAGGCCCATCGGAAACGGCCAGTCGAGAGAGGCCGGTGGGGAGGGGGTCACGGCTACCTGCCTCACGACACCAGATGCACCCCCCACCCCGCAGGCGCCCCCGATCCCCCACCGGTGTATCGGAAATTTCCAAACGTCACTCACGCCCGATAACGACTCACTCATCGTCCCTGGGTTGCACTCATGACGCATTGACACACTGCGATCGGAAACAGGGCACACCGTTACGTGGAAGCGTGTCGAGGTCTACGATGCACCCATGACGACTGGTTCGAAGTCTCCGTCGCGGGGACCCTCTTCGGCGGCGCCGAGCACCGACGACATCGACTCGGCGTGGGAAAGTGAACCCGATCTGGTCGCGCCGACGATCCCCAAGGCCGCCAGCGTCCCCCGAGAAGCCGCAGCGCCCTCGAGATCGGCGCCGCCCGCCGGGACCAAACCCGCAGGCGCGTCAGGGAGCGCACCGTCCCAGGCGCGGGCCTCGTCGTCCCCAGCGCGGGCCTCGTCGTCTCCCTTGAAGTCGCCGTCGTCGTCCGGGAGCTCCGCGCCCGCTGTGTCGAGGTCGTCGTCTGCGTCGCCGAAGGCGTCGTCGTCTGCGTCGCCGAAGGCGTCGTCTGCGTCGCCGAAGGCGTCGTCTGCGTCGCCGAAGTCGTCGTCTCCCGCTTCGAAGTCGTCGTCTCCCGCTTCGAAGTCGTCGTCTCCCGCTTCGAAGTCGTCGTCCGCGTCGCCGAAGGCGTCGTCGTCCGCTCCGCCGCCCGATGAAGAGCCTCCGGTGCCGTCGTCCCGAATCGTGACCATCGAGGGCCCCGCCGAGCCCGCCGCCGCCGACGGTACGCCGCCCGCCGACGTCTCCCGAGCCGCCGACACCTCGCGCGCCGATGGCACGGCCGCTCCCGAGGCCCTCCACACCGCTGGCGCTCCGAGTACGGGCGAGGTTCCCCGAGACGACGACGCTTCGCGGGCGGATGCCCAGCTCGCCGACGAGGGCGCTCGAGCCGATGGCGGTCGAGCCGAGGACCCGTCGGTCTCCGCCCAGCCCGTCGCTCAGCCCGTCCCCGCGGAGCCCGTCGCGGCCGCGGAGAGCCCCGCGCCGACTCCAGAGGTCGCTTCGAACGGGCCCGTCGAGGTGTCGGCAGGCGGTGTGAAGCCTCTCCGCGTGGTCGGGTTCCTCCTCGCAGCGGCGGCGGCCGTGACGCTGACGCTCTGGCTACGCGGCGCCCTTTCGGAGCAGCCCGCCGAGCAGGGCGCCATCTCCTCCGCCGTCGACCCCGCGCCGCCGCAAGCTGCCACCGCGCCCGCCCCATCGCCCGAGCCCCTGGCCGCGGACGCGGCAGTCGACGCCCAGCCTCCGCCGGCCGAACCCTCGGCAGCCCAGCCACCGGCAGCCGAGCCACCAGCAGCCGAGCCACCAGCAGCCGGGCCACCAGCAGCCGAGGCTGCGGCGGCCGAAGCTACGGAAGAACCCGGGCCGGCAGACTCCGACGAACCCGCGGCCGAGTCCGCCACGGCCGAGGCTCCGCCGTCAGAGGCCGCAGAACAGGCCACTCCAGCAGCAGAGCCCGCGGCCACGCCGACCAGCGCGGGCGACGCCGAGGCAGGGACGCGGACGGTCCTCGTCAAGGCGTACCCGCACGGAGCCCGGATCGGTTACCGCGGCCAGCAGATCGGCACCAACACGGCGGAGGTGACGATCGCGCCGGGGGAGCGCAAGGCCCTCGAGATCGGCCTGGACGGCCACTCCACGCGGCGCCTCGTCGTCGACGGCTCCAAGGCGGAGGTGACCATCGTCCTGAAGCCGAAGGCTCGTTAGCCCTCGGCGGGAGCTCCCGAGGTCAGCGGTTCGTGAGCTCGCCGGCGCCGACCGTCTTCTGGACGAGCAGGCTCCACTGAGTCCACTCGGGGTCGTCGACGGCCTCCGCGCGAATCGGCGGTCCGCCCGCGGCGATCGCTCGACGCTGGAGCTCCGTGAGGAACCGCTCCCTGTCAGCGGTGTAGTAGAGCCACGCGCGCTCGTCGTGTCCCGTGCGCACCTGGATCAGGTAGGAAAAATCGCAGTCCGAGAGATCGTCCATGACGAGCTCGAAGCGATCCATCGCGCTCGTCGTCTCTGCGTCCGGGAACCCGTCCTCCGACCGGTAAGCCCAGCAGACGGAGATCGCCGTGGTGAACGACGGAAGATTGGGCAGATCAGGGCGCTGGAGTCGCGTGCGCGCGACGGCTTGCAGACCGTCCTCCGTCCTGAGCTCGATGATGCGCCAGTGACCGAGCTCCTGGGTGAGAGCCTGGCGCGCGGCGTGCTCCTTCGAGCGCTTTTTCCCGAATACCCAGCCGAGCAAGGACACTGCGGTTTCCTCCAGATGCCTTGGACCACCGGTCGCACCAGCGCGACGCCTCTCTTCCACAATCGCGATCCAGGGCGGCGAAATCAAGCGCCTTGAACGACGCTAGCCTTGATAGTTGTCAAGGATGGTTGCTTCCAGAAGCGCCAAGAACTCGGGAAACATGTCATCGTCGAAAAGTTGCACCATTGCAGGATGACCATATGGTCTCCGCTGTCCGATCCCCCGGCCCGCGCCTCGATGCAGACGTCCGGACCACTGCGCTGCAGGTCATGTTCGTCCTGCCTTCCTTGGAGTCGCGAGGGTGCCTCAACCTTCACCGTGCACCAGGACGAAGATCTCACGCCCGACGTGAATCGTGAGCGATTCGTGAATCGTGGGTGAGGATCGGGGGCGCCTGCGGGGGCGGGGTGGATCGAGGGACGGGGGGAGGGTAGCCGTGACCCCCGTCCCAAGAATCTGCGGGCTACGCTCCCGGGGACGGGCCGAGCGCGATCGGGGACACGTCTCCGGATGGACGGAGCGGCTCAGCGCTGGCGCGCGGCCGGGGATGCTCCTCGGGATGGACGGAGCGGCTCAGCGCTGGCGCGCGGCCGGGGATGCTCCTCGGGATGGACGGAGCGGCTCAGGGCTGCGCGCGGCCGGGACGGACGGAGCGTTCAGGACTGAGCGCGGAGCTGGGGAGGGCGCTCGTCCAGGAGACGGGCGACGGCCGCCCGGAACGCCGCGGCGTTGGCGGGCTTGGGCAGGACCACCCCAGGGAACCCCGCGGGCACCAGGTGCGAGCTGCCCGGCGTCGTCAAGATCACGCAACACTGCAGGAGGTCAGTGTCGAGCTCGCGGGCGCAGCGCAGCAACCGCGAGAGGCCGTCGTCCGGCATGTCGGAGCCGATGACGGTGACGTCGGGGCGCGGGCTCGCGCGGAGCTTGTCCATCGCCTGGAGCGCCGAGAGGGCGAAGTCTGCGCGGTGACCGAGCTCGCGCACGATCTCCCGCAGGGTGGCGAGGGTCGTCATGTCCCGATCCACCAACAGGACATTTCTCTCCTGTCGCCGCTCGGAGGAGGACGGCGGGGGCGCGTTCGCGGCGACCCGCGAGGCGGAGACATGCGTCCCGGACGCCTTCTCGCCGAGGAGACGTCGCACCTGAGTGAGGAACGAGTACGTGTTGTCCGTCTTGCGGATGTACGCGTGCGCGCCCGACTCCGTGACGAGGCGCTGCAGCACGTCGTCGCTCAGGGACGAGTGCAGCACCACGAGCGTGCCCGTCGCGTTGGCGGTGCGGGCGGAGATCCGCGCGATCATGTCGCCGGACAACGCGGGCATGTTGACGTCGAGGAGGACGAGCGCCGGCCGCTCCGAGACGATGAGCGAGACGCTGCCCGCTGCCTTCGCCTGTGTGAGCACTCGATAGCCCGCTCCCTCGAGGACCGTTCGCGTGACGGCGAGGACGATCTCGCTGTCGTCGACAACCAGGATCGTCGAACTCATCGCTTCGCAGTCTATCCAGATCTTCGCGAATGCGAATCCCTGGATGTGCCTGACTCACCATTCGACGGCGTCAGCCGCGGCTGACGTAGGAGAGAGGAGTGAGGCGCGCAGCGAGTGCGCGCCGCGCGCGCGCCTCGTCGGTCATGCGCCGTGACCGGGCGCGAAACACGAGCGCGCGTTGACGAACGTCAAGATGAGAGAACTTTTTCTGCTCGGGAGCGCCAGACGTTGACGAACGTCAAGGCATCGTTGGCGTCGTGAGCGTAGAAGGTAACCAGGCTGATGATCTCCCGCCGATGCCGACGGTTTATCTCCCTATCGAACTAGCCGGGGTCCCCCTCCTCGTCGATGCTCGCGCCGTGCGGGAGGTGCTCGGTCACCGTGAGGTGGTCCGTGTGCCTCACGCGACCTTGGAGCTCCCGGGGGTGTTCCCCTGGAAGGGGCTCGCCATTCCGCTCATCGACGTCGGGCGCGCGATGGGGCTGCCCCGGGAAGGCGCGAAGGATCAGGGAGGACGGCGCACCGTGATCGTCGGAGTCGACGAGGAGCTCGCGGGGCTCAGCGCGGACGACGTGCGCGAGGTGGTGACCCTCGAGGAGGGCGCGGTGCGCCCGGTGCATGCGGCGCCGCGCCCCTTCGCTCAGGGGGAGGTGGATTGGGGCGGTCGGGTCGCCACCGTGCTCGATCTGCGCGCTTTGTTCGCCAGCACCTTCGCCCGCTCGAGCCGAGAGGTGTGATGAACGTGAGTGAAACGACCACACTGTCGTGCCTGGTGTTCCGCGATCTGCGGCCCGTGTGCGCGGTGGTCGAGTCCTGCGTGCTGCGGGTCCTCTCGGAGGGTGAGTGGGGAGCGGGAGAGGGGGGGGAAGCGGAGCGGCCGCTGCCGTTCGAGGTCTTGGGGGTGGAGGGACCGCGAGCCGCCCGCCAGGACTCGGCGCCACGGAGCGGCGCGGCTCGGGTGTTGGTGCTGGGGACGGATCGCGGGACGCTGCCGCTCCTGATCCCCGGGGCTCTCACCTTCGAACATTTCGACGTCGAACGTTTCGCGCCGCTCGCCGGTCGCGCCTTCGATGCCAGCGTCTTCTCCGGCGTGATCACTCGGGACGAGTCGATCGACGTCTTTCTCTTGGACCCCAACCGACTCATCGAATCCCTCGAGCCATGCCCCTCACTCGCCTGATCCTCCTGTTGTTCGTCGGACAGGACGTGCTCTTCGGTCCGCTGGTCGTTTTCGCCTTCGTGAACCTGCTGCGGCCCGCACACGTCCTCGAGGCGGTGCTGATGATGGCCGGCCTGTTCCTCGCGAAGACCGTCGTCACGACCCTCATGATCATCTCCGCCCTGCGACCCTACGAGTCGTTCGCCGCGGA
>JAAZAA010000047.1 GCA_012514535.1 Myxococcales bacterium
ACGCTCTCCACCGCCATTGAGAGGATGTTGCGGTGGAACCTATATCGAATCTGATTCAGATCGACGTGGGTCGAGCACGCTCTGGATTGGCAACATGGGCATGTGAGTGACGCCATCCGGAGATGTCTCGGATCGACGCAGGTCCCAAGAATGCAAAAGATGCACATGAGGAGGCCTGGTTCAGCCGAAGTCGGGGGCAGCCGGATGTCAGTCGAGGCGGAAGGGATGGCCAACAGGAGGAGGCGCCGAGAGATCTCGACCTCGCGCCCCGCGAGCTTGGCCGCCAGGGTGGTGCTGCCGAACGCGCTGCATGCCCGATTCTCCTACGTGAGATGCGTGGGTTGAAAATTCGCGGCCGGTCATCACCCGCGACCACCGCCGCTTGACCGAAGCTGGAAGAGTTCGGGCGCGATGAGCTGCTGGTCGTGGCCCAGCAGAGCGCTCGCGGGGCGGACAATTGCTCGCTGGCCGCGACGCGAGGGCGCGCTCGGTCGCGACTCGATAGCCGAAGCAGAGAGAAGAAAGAGCGCGCGCGTCCGGGCCCGCGAGGAGTTTCCACGTGGAAACTCTCAACTGACTCCCAAGGAGGCGACAAGCCGGAGGAGGTCAGCGGGGAACGCGGCGACGCCAGGTTCCGCCAGCGCGTTCCCGAGCGAGCCGGGGGGGATGACGATGTCGTGGGCCGACTCCTCTCGACAGATATGCGTCAAACGCATCGATCGAGCTCAAGTCATGCACGGCCCGCATGAATCGAGGCGCTGCGCCGAGCCCCGTCACTTCCGTACGTGGACCAGGGTCTTCGGCGCCGTCTCCGCGGCGCCTTCGTCCCAGCGGCGGACGGAGTGCCAGCCTTCGGGGAGCTCGGGGGTGGCCCAGCGGAAGAGGAGGCTCGCGTCGCCGGGGGAGAGGTGGACGTTGCCGTCCGTGTGCTCGATGCCGAAGCGGTCGTGGCCGAGGGCGGCGTGGAGGAGCTGCCCGTTCGAGAGCTCCAGCACCCAGGGCACGTCGTAGCGGGCGGCGCTCCCCGACGCGGGGTCGGGGTTTTGGTCGCGGCGGGTCACGTGCTTGGCGACCACCTCGAAGGTGCCGCGCTCCGTGGCGGCGGTCTCCGCGGGATCACCGAGGCGATCGCGGCCGACGCTCACCAGCGTCACATGGACCGGGCGACGACCTTCGTACCAGACCGCGACGTTCGTGATGACGCTGATGTCGATCCAGCGCAGGCCGTCCTTGGCGAAGTCGGGGAACTCGTGGCGCTCGAGCACGACCGTCACGTCCTTGTGGCGGACCCAGCGGTCGTCCTGCGTCGCGTAGAAGCGCTCGCCCTCCACCGTCCGGTAGCGACCCGTGAGCGGCAGGATGGTGTGGTAGGGGAGCTCGGCGCCTGGAGTGGGGCGATCACCGTCCAGGGACCAGATGCGGATCCCGCGCTTGACGACGAACCCGAGGGGGAGCTTCTCGTCTCCGCCCAGCGCCACGCCGCGGAAGGCGCTCGGCGTGGCGGCGCTCAGGTCCTCGGCGCGCACGAAGCGGCCGGACATCGAGAGGCCGAGGCGCTGGGGCTCCAGAGACTCGTCCGGCGCCGTCCAGCGGCCCACGATGGCCAGCGTCGAGCCTCTGCCCAGGCGACCGGCGCGCGTGACGGAGTTGTCGTCGGTGCGCTCGAACAGGGGCGTCACCTTGGTCGTGCGCGCGTAGGTGTACGGCAGCGCGGCGTCGAGCTGGGGTTGCATGCCCATCGCCGCCAGGGTGGGGTGATCCAGATCCGTGGTGGCGCTCCTGTCGGTGCACACGAAGCCGCGGGGATGAATGGCGTACCAGCCCTCCATGCAGTCCTCGTTCTCGAGCTTCGCCTCGCTGCGCGCGACCAGGGCCCCCGCGTGGAGATAGCCGAGCTTCTGGCTCGATGCCCGCGGGAGGGCGTGGACGAAGGTGACGTCCGCGATGGCCCCGAGCTTCGGGTTGTCGGGGGGCACCTCGCCGAGCTCGGCGCCCAGGGATGCTTCGTCCTGTTTGCTCAAGGAGGGGCCCCGATCGCAGGCCCCGAGGCTCGCGCTCAGCGCGAGCACGAGGGAGCCCCAGCGACGTCGCGGAGGACGCGGACGAGGCTCTTCCCGAGGAGTCAGCGCTCGTGCCATGGCAGCGGACCTGCCACGGGGGGCGGAAGAGGGCCCAGTTTTCTGCGAAAAAATGCCTGGCTCAGTCGCTCGCCGCTCAGTCGCTCGCCGCTCAGTCGCTCGCCGCTCCGTCGATCGCCGGCGAGCGCTCGGGGGCGGGCTTGCGTCCGCTGACCACCCGCTCGTGGCCGCCGTAGTCCTTGTGGCGCCGCACGTCGACGAACCCGGTGCGCTCCAGGAGCGCCACCACGGCGTCGGACTGCCCGGCGCCGATCTCCACCGCGAGGGTGCCGCCCGGGGTGAGCCGCGCGAAGCCCCCCTGGGCGATCGCGGGGAGGAGCGACAGGCCGTCCTGGCCGCCGTCGAGGGCCAGGCGCGGCTCGAAATCGCGGATCTGCCGATCGAGGTCCGGGATCTCTCCGCTCGGGATGTAGGGCGGGTTGGCGGTGATGAGCTCGAAGCGCTCCTCGGGGCCCACGGCCTCGTACAGGTCGCCGCTCACGAAGCGCACACCCCAGATCACCCCGAGGCGCAGGGCGTTGCCGCGAGCCACCTCCAGGGCGTCGGGGCTCAGATCCGCCCCCGTGACCTGCCAGGTGGGGCGGGCCCGCGCGAAGGCGATGGCGACGCAGCCGCTGCCGGTGCACAGATCGAGGGCGCGGCCGGAGAGGTCGCGGTGGCGGGTCGCCTCGAGGGCCACATCCACCAGGATCTCCGTGTCCTGTCGGGGGATGAGCACCCGGCGATCGACCTGGAAGACGAGGCCGTAGAACTCCCGCTCCCCCACCACGTAGGCGACGGGTTCCCCGCTGCGGCGCCGCTTGATGACCTCGCGGAAGCGGGCCAGCTCCGCGGGATCCAGGGGCTTGTGCGCGTCGAGGATGAGCCGCAGACGCTCGACGCCCAGCACGTGGGCCAGCAGGATCTCCGCCTCGAGGCGCGGCGTCTCGAGGCCCCGCTCCTTGAAGTCGCTGGCGGCCCACGCGAGCACGCGCTGGATCGTCCAGGACTCCGCCGGTGCGGCGCCGCTCGGCGCGCTCGTCGTGGAGCCCGCGCCCGGAGGCGCGGGGTTCGAACCGCGGGGATCGCTCATGGGGTCAGGCGCCGAGCTCGCCCTTGGCCTTCGCGACGAGGCCCTCCACCTGGCTGCGCACCTCCTGGAGGCGATCCGCCGAGGGTGCCTCGAAGCGCAGCACGATCACGGGGCCCGTGTTCGAGGCTCGCACCAGCCCCCAGGCGCCGTCCTCGTAGGTGACGCGCACGCCGTCGATGGTGCTGAGGGTGCCACGACTCGTTTCCGCGAGGGCGGCGTGGACCTTCCGCACCACGTCGAACTTCAGGGCGTCGGGGCAGTCGACGCGCAGCTCCGGGGTGGACTCCGTGCGCGGCAGATCCGCGAGGAGCTCGCTGACGGTCTTGCCTTCTTCCACCAGGATCTCGATCACCCGGAGCGCCGCGTAGATGGCGTCGTCGTAGCCGAAGTAGCGATCGGCGAAGAAGAAATGCCCGCTCATCTCGCCGGCCACGAGGGCGTGCTCTTCCTTCATCTTGGTTTTGATGAGGGAGTGGCCCGTCTTGTACATGAGGGGCCGCCCGCCGTGGCGCTCCACGTCATCGAACAACACCTGGGAGCACTTCACGTCGCCGATCACCGTCGCGCCGGGGTGCTCCTTCAAGATCTTGCGCGCCACCAGGGCGAGCAGGCGGTCGCCCCAGATGATCTCCCCGCTCGGATCCACGACGCCGATGCGATCGCCGTCGCCGTCCCAGGCGATTCCCACCGCCGCGCGGTGCTCCGCGACGGCGCGCTGCAGATCCACCAGGTTCTCGGGCACCGTGGGATCCGGGTGGTGGTTGGGGAAGGTGCCGTCCATGTCGCAGTAGAGCTCGACCGCCTTCAAACCCATCCGCGCGAAGGCCTGGGTGCCCAGGGGGCCGGCCGCGCCGTTGCCCGCGTCCACGACGACGGACAGGGCCGCCGCGCGCTCCGCGGGGATCGACACCCGTGAGGTCACCGCGGCGAGGTAATCCTCGTGCAGGGAGCGCTCCTCCACCTGGCCCGCTCCTTCGGTGCCCGCGGGCGGCGCTTCCTTCACCTTCGCCTGGAGGCGCTGGATGTCCTGCCCGAAGAAGGACGCCTTGCCCTTCATGATCTTGAAGCCGTTGTCCTGGGCGGGGTTGTGGCTGCCGGTGATCATGATGCCGCCGTCCGCGTCCAGGTGGTGGACCCCGAAGTACATGAGGGGGGTGGGGCCCATGCCGATGTCGGTCACCCGGGCTCCTCCGGCCACCAGCCCCCGCAGCAGCCACTCGTGCAGGCGCGGGCCCGAGAGCCGGCAGTCCCGGGCGACGACGAGGTGCGGCGCCCGCCCCGCGGGCGCGAGCAAATGAGCCAACCCCCACCCGATGCCGAAGACGCGCTCGTTCGTGAGGTCGGTCTCGGCGACTCCCCGGATGTCGTATTCGCGGAAAATGTGGTCGTTCATCGTCGGCCCCCAGGCTAATCGGCCCTGCTGGTGCGGGAAAGGCGTTTCGCGGCGGGGGCGTCTCCCCCTGAGACGCCCCGCGGCGGCGCGAGCTCCGGAATCGGTCCCGAGACTCGTCGCCGGGAGTATGCTTTGCTCGCTTTTGTGAACGGCACGACGAGCAAGACGAACGGGAACGTCCCGGGGCCGGAGGGAGAGGCGGCGACTCCGAACCCCATGAACCCGCTGGCGTCGCCGGAGCCGTGGAGCCTCGTGGCGGAGGGGTATCAGGAGACCACCCGCCTCTTCCTGGAGTCCTACTCTCTCTCGGGGCTCGAGATGGTGAGCTACGACGTCGACACGGAGGTGGTGGACGTCGCCTGCGGTCCGGGGACGACGACCCTGCTGCTCGCGCCTCAGGTCAAGCGGATCGCCTGCGTCGATTTCGCCGAGGGCATGCTGGCGCAGCTGAACCGCAACCTCACGGAGGCGGGCATCACGAACGTGGAGTGCCACCACGCGGACGGGCAGCACCTCCCCTTCGACGACGGCAGCTTCGATCTCGGGGTGTCCATGTTCGGGCTCATGTTCTTCAAGGACCGTCGCCGCGGGTTCCGTGAGCTCCACCGCGTGCTGCGCCCCGGCGGGCAGGTGCTCGTGTCGAGCTGGGCCCCCCTCGCCCTGTCGCCTGCCATGCAGGTCCTCTTCCGCGCCCTCGCGGCGGCGGATCCGTCGCGCCCCGAGCCCCAGGCGGACATCACCAGCCTCGAGAACCCGGAGGTCTTCGAGCGGGAGCTCCGAGACGCGGGGTTCTCGGAGGTGAAGGTGGAGGCGGTGGAGCACTTCTTGGAGGTGCAGTCCGCCGACGAGTTCTGGCAGGAGCTGGTGCGCGGCGCCGCGCCGATGGCGTTGCTGCGGCAGAAGCTGGGGGAGCCGGAGTGGGCACGCCAGGAGGCGATCGCCCTCGACTACCTGCGGAAGGAGCTCGCGGAGGTCCCGACGCGGCTCGGATCGATGGCTTACCTGGCCGTCGGCAGGCGCTGAGGGCGATCCGTCGGAGGCGGGCCCTCGTCGAGGCGATCCACCTCGGGGAGCAGGCTCGTGCACGCGCGCGCCTCTTCACAGCGACCGAGCTGGTTGCCCGCGCTGGGGTACCAGCGCGGCCCGCGATACACGAGCTGGGAGCCGCCGCCGCTGCGGATCCACGTGAGCTCCGGAGGGGCGTAGTAGCAGCCGGGCGGCGGCAGGATCCACGCGCCGGCCACCCAGCTCCAGCCCTGTCCCTTCCACTCCCAGTGGCCGTCGCGCCAGACGCACTCGTCCCGTCGCTGCAGGGGCAGCACCTCGACGCGGGCGGGAGGGGGAGCGTAGCCGACGCGCTCGAAGTCCGCGGGGTTGCCCGGGGGATGGGGGCCGCGGGGGACCAGGGGGACGCTGGAGCCGCATCCCAGCGCCAAGAGGACGCCCCAGGTGAGCCACCCCGTCGAGACGGCGGCGCGGCTTCGTACCTCGATCATTCGACCACCCACAGCAGCTCGTGGAGGATCGTCTGGATGGGCTCCTGGAACAGCAGGAGCTCGAGGCAGGCGAGCACCAGGAACGGTCCGAAGGCGAGGCGCGCCTGCCCGAATCCTTCGCCGGGCTCCGCGCCGATGGGGTCTTCGGCCAGCTCGCGCTCCAGGGCCGCTCGCTCCTCCCCCTCGGCGGCGGCGATGGCCTCCTGCAGGGCGCGGCGCTCTTCCCGCACCGCCTCTGGTTCTTCGATGCGCCCCTTCGTGAGCAGCACGGCGAGGGCCACCAGGGTCCCTTGGAGCGCGCCGCCGAAGAGCACGAAGAGCGCGCCGAAGGGGCCGAACCACGCCCCCGCCAGGGCGAGCAGCTTGGCGTCTCCCAACCCCATGCCCGGGAACCCGCGCAGCTTCGCGTAGAGCCAGATGAACGGAAACCACACCATCACGAAGCCGAGCGCTGCTCCGCCCAGAGCGCCGGTCCAGGTGATCTCGGGGCGCAGGGGCACGCTGAGCAGCCCGAGGGCGGCGCCCCCGAGGGTGATCGCGTCGGGCAGGTACATGTGCTCGAGATCGATGGCCGCCGCGGCGATGAGTCCGAGCCCCAGAGCGAAGTACACGCCGAAGAGGCTCAGGCCCAGGGCGACGGAGAGCTCCGTCTCCACGGGGAAGATGCGCATCTCGAGGATCGCCCAGGCGAGCAGCCCGCCGAAGAGCTCCACGAGGGGGTAGCGGGGGTGGATCGGGGCCCGGCAACAGCGCGCCTTGCCGCGGAGGAGCAGCCAGCTCACCACGGGGATGTTGTCGTAAGGCTTGATGGGGCTGTCGCAGGCCGGGCAGCGGGAACCCGGGAACGCGATGTTCTCGTCCCGGGGGAGCCGGTGGATCACCACGTTCAGGAAGCTCCCGAAGAGCAGCCCCAGGCCGACACACAGACTCAGCACGAACCAGCGGGGCAGCTCACTCATCAGCATGGGTGTCGACTGGTCTGCGTAGTCCTGGGCCGTAGCTGGCGCAAACGCGGGGCGTTTTCCAGCGGCCCCGAGTAGGATGAAGCCATGGCGCGGAGCGGCGTGACGACGACCCTCAAGCTCACCCAGTTCGAGCCGGAGGCGAAGGCCTGGATCGTGGGCGCGCAGGCCTTGGCCGACCAGAGGCAGCACGTGATGCTCGAGCCTCTCCACGTGCTCGCCCACGGGGTCGCCGTGGAGCCCGGGGTGGGGAGGGTGCTCCGGGCGGCGGGGGTGGAGCTCGAGCCCCTCCGGGAGCGCCTCGACGCGCGGCTGGCTGCGCTGCCGACGGGGCGTGACGCGGCGTACCTCTCGGACGGGACCCTCGATCTGCTGCGCCGCGCGGAGCGCTGCGCGGAGCAGGCCGGGGCGCAGCGGGTGCGGCGCGAGGAGCTGTTGCTGGCGCTCGGGCAGGAGACGCGGGGCGCGCTGGGAGACCTGTGGCGTGCGTCGCGCCTCGACACCACCCGGCTCCGCGGGGCGCTCGGTCGGCTGCGGGGCGTGGACGGTCAGCCCACACTCCTGCTCGATCTCGTGGAGGAGGCGCGGGCAGGGCGCCTCGACCCGGTGATCGGGCGCGTGGAGCTCGTGCGCCGCCTGGTCGCGGTGCTGGAGCGGCGCACGAAGAACCACCCGCTGCTCGTGGGGGAGCACGGCGTCGGCAAGCGCTCGCTCATCCACGCCTTGGCGCAGCGGATCCAGCGCGGAGACGTGCCCACGCGCCTGACGGGGGCGCGCCTGCTTGCGGCGGACGCGACGCGCCTGGTCGCCGGGACACGGCTGCGGAGCGAGGTGGAGGCGCGGTTGAAGCAGCTGCTCGGGGCCCGGGCGGAGGAGCCGGACGTGGTGCTCGTGTTGTTTGGGGTCGACGCCCTCGCGGGAGGTGGCCCCCAGAGCGCCGTCCTCGCGGAGCTCCTCGCGCCCGGCGGCGTGCGTCTGCTCGGGACCGCGACGCCAGAGGGCTGGACCCGCCTCGAGTCCCAGCAGGCGTCGCTGGCGCGGCTCTTCTCCGTGCTCCCGGTGGAGGAGCCCTCCCTCGAAGAGACCCTCGAGATGGTGCGCGGCGGCGCCCGGCGGCTCGAGCTCCACCACGGCGTGCAGATCGGCGAGTCCGCGGTGCGCGCGGCGGCGGAGCTGTCCCGTCGTCATCTGCACCAGCGCCGTTCCCCGGAGGCGCCCTTCGACCTCCTGGACGAAGCCGCCGCCCGCAAGCGGCTCGCCACCGATGGGGTCCCCCAGGACGTGGACCACCAGAGCGCGCGCCTCGAGTCCCTGGAGGCGCAGCTCGAGACCTTGCGCGGCGCCGAGGACACGGCGAGCCGCGACCAGGTGCGGCGCCTGGAAGAAGAGGCGGCGCGGCTGCGCCCGGAGGTGGACGCCGCGCGCAGCCGGCTCGAGGCGCGCCGCGCGGCGGTGAGCGAGCTCCGTGATCTGCGGGTCGAGCGCGCCGCGCTCCTGGCGGATCTGGAGCGGGCGCGCCGCGACGACGCGTTCCGTCGCATCGAAGAGCTCGAGCGGCGCCTACTCCCGGAGATCGAAGCCCGCTCCGCCGCCGCGGACGCCCGGGCGCAGGAGCTCGGGTTGGCGGACGAGCCGCGGCTCGTCACGGAGGACGACGTGGCGCAGATCGTGGCCGCGTGGACCGGGGTGCCCGTCACCCGGATGATGGAAGGGGAGGCGGCTCGTTTGGGCAGCCTGGAGGCGCGCCTGCGGGAGCGGGTCGTGGGCCAGGAAGCGGCCGTGTCGGCTCTGGCTCGCGCGGTGCGGCGGGGGCGCGTCGGGCTGCGGGATCCGAAGAAGCCCATCGGCTCGTTCCTCTTCCTGGGGCCGAGCGGCGTCGGCAAGACGGAGCTCGCCAAGGCGCTGGCGGAGGCGCTGTTCGACGACGAAGCCGCGCTGACGCGCCTCGACATGAGCGAGTTCATGGAGAAGCACATGGCCCAGCGCCTCATCGGCGCTCCGCCGGGCTACGCGGACTCGGATCAGGGGGGCTTTCTGACGGAGGCGGTGCGCAAGCGGCCCTACTCCGTGCTGCTGTTCGACGAGGTGGAGAAGGCGCACCAGGACGTGTTCAACCTGCTCTTGCAGGTGCTCGACGATGGGCGCCTGACGGACGGGCGCGGACGCTTGGCGGACTTCTCCAACACCGTCGTGCTCATGACGAGCAACATCGGCTCCGAGCGCATCCTCGACGTGCCGCCGGAGGTGTTCGAGTCACCCCAGGGGCTCGAGCAGGTCCGTGAGACCCTCTCCGAGAGCCTGCGGGCGTTCTTCCGTCCCGAGCTCCTGAACCGCCTCGACGACGTGCTCGTGTTTCGCCCGCTGACGCGGGGGCTGCTCCGGCTCATCCTCGACAAGGAGGTGCGACGCCTGCGCGAGCGCTTGGCGTCGCGGCGCCTCACCCTGGAGGTGGATCCCGCGGCGGCGGATCACCTCGTCGACCTGGGGTACGAGCCGGCCCTGGGGGCTCGCCCCCTGCAGCGGGTGCTCGTGCGCGAGCTCCAAGATCCGCTGGCGACGACCCTGGTGGCCGGCGGGCTCCCGGTGGGGAGCCGCGTCCGGGTCACGCTCACGGAGCCCGCCGAGACCGCAGAGGCGGTGACGACGGAGCCCGCGACGCCGGAGACTGCGGCGCCGCGCCTCCGCGTCGCCATCGAGCCGACGGACTCCGCGGCGCCCGCCACCGCAGAGGACCCTCCGGGACGGGACGTGCCCTGAGCGAGCCCGAGCCCCGCGCGGCTCAGCGGCGGCGCAGGCCGCTGGGGCGCTGATCGGGGGGGAGCAGCTCCGGGTGTCTGCGCCGGAAATCGTGCAGGCAGAGCTGCGCTCGGCCGGTCTCCTCCACGCAGCGCAGGAGCTGACGATCGAAGGGCGTCGTGAGGCACTCGACCGTCCAGAGGTCGAGGGCTTGCTTCACCCGCGGATCGCTCAGCTGTGAGCGGTGTGTGATGCCGAGGGCCCGGGCCCCCGCCGCCTCGCATTCGAAGGGCCCGGGCGCCTTCCGCTCACAGGCTACGCAGGCCAGGCACGCCAGGCACAGCAGCCACAGGGCGCCGCGTCGGCATCTCCCCGACTCCGCGCGCCCCTTCACAGGATGAACCCCAAGGAAAGGAGCACGTCGCTCACGCTGCGGAACCGGGGGAGCGTCTCCAGGTAGAGGCGCTCGCCGTTGGCGAAGGCCTGCACCGGCGCCTCGTAGGCCGTCCCCGAGCGGTTCGTGGCGATGCCGTAGGTCACGCTGGCGGACAGGACCACCCAGTCGGGGAGGAGCTCGAAGGAGGCTCCCACCCCGAACATCGTGTTCAGCTCCACGGCCGCGCGGGACGCCGTCTGCACGTGCAAGTCACCGCTGCTCGAGGGCTCCTGGGCGACGTGGCGCAGCCAGGCGAGGCCGAGGATGCCCATCAGCCGCAGGCGCGGGTTCACGACCCAGGTGGGCTCCACGCGGGCGCCGAAGGAGCGCAGGCGGAGGTTCGGCTGGTGAAAATCCGTGTCCCCCAACGGATACCCGGGCACCTCGAAGCCGCCGCGCCGCACGGTGACGGGGATCGACTCCTGACGGTAGTAGAGGCGCACGCCGAGCCAGGACGTCACCTCGGGCCGGATGTAGGCGCCCCAGGTGAGGCTCGGGGCGTAGCTCACCCGCGCGTCCTCCGAGGGGCGGAGGGTGAAGCCGAAATAGGGACCGACCTCGACCAGGCGCGACGGAGGATCCGGTCGATCGTCGAGGGGGACGGGGGTGGGCTGTTGGGCGTTGGGGAGGAGCGGCTCCTGCTCCACGGAGGCCGCGTCCTCCTCTGCGGATTCGTCGGTGGGGGCGTTCGAGGGATCGTCGTCCGCCCCCTCCTGGGCGATCGCGGGTCCGCTCGCGAGGAGGCAGAGGAGCGGCGCCCCCCAGGCGACCACGCGCCAGGAGGCGAGACAGCGCCCGAGCCAGCCTCTGGAGAACCTCCCCGGGGGGAGCCAGGCTCTGGGCGACCAGTCTCTGGGAAGGGGGCGTGACATCAGCCGCGCAGCGTGGCCCCCACGCGCTCTTGGGTGCTCCGGAGCACCTGCTGCTGGAGCTGATCCACTTCCTTGTCCGTGAGGGTCCGGGCCTCCTCCGCCTGCTCCGCCGCCTTCGGATCGCGGTACACGACGCGGTAGGTGAGCGAGCGGTGCCCTTCGGGCACCGAGCCACCGCGGAACTCCGCCGCCAGCTGCACGGACTCGCACAGGCTGCCGGCCGCCTCGCGGATCGCCTGGCCCACCTCGGCGGCGGGCACCTGCTCGGACACGACCAGGGACAGGTCACGCACGATCGCGGGGAGCTTGGGGATGGGGCGGTAGCGGGGGATGCGCTGGCCGAGCTGCTCCAGGGCGACGAGATCCAGTTCGATCACCTGGGCGGACCCGTCGAGGTCGAGGGCGTCCACGACGTCCGGGTGGAGGGGGCCGAAGCGCCCGACCCGCGTCTCTCCCACGAACAGCTCCGCCGCGCCCCGCGGGTGGAGGTGCTGGGTGTGCGCCGTGGTTCCCACGCCGACCACGCGGGTCCCCTGGCGCGTCAGGCGCTCCACGAGCTCCGTGGCGATCCCCTTGGCGTCGTACACGTCCACCTCGGGGGCCTTGAGGCTCAGGTGCTCGATGCGCGCGCCCGCGAGCACCGCCGCGAAGGACAGGCGCTCTTCCGGCAACGCCTCACCGTCTTCGGGCTGGCGCGGGCGGGCGTCGGAGGTGGGCGCCCCGGGGTTCGGGCGCAAGAACCGCGCGCCGACGGAGAAGAGGCGGACGTTGCGCTCCCCGCGCCGGCGCGCCCGGCGCAGGGCCTCGAGCAGCCCGGGCAACAGGCTCGTGCGCAGCACGCTGCGCTCCTCGCTCAGGGGGTTGTCGAGCACCACCACGGGCTCGGGGGCGTGCACCGCGGCGAGTTCCCGACGTGACACGAAGGCGTAGGTCACGGCCTCGCTGAGCCCGAGCTGGGTCGCGGTCTCCGTCACCTGCCGCTCGAGCTTCCCCGAGGTGCGGGGCCGCTGGGGTCGGATCGCGGGCAGCACGGTGGGCACGTTGTCGAGCCCCCGCATGCGCGCGATCTCCTCGATGAGATCCACCTCGAGCTGCACGTCGGGCCGCCAGCTGGCCCCCCGCACGCGCGCCACGCCGCCGTCGGAGGTCTCCTGCAAGAACTCGATGTCGAAGCCGAGGCGCTGGAGCGTGCGCGTCGCCTGCTTGAAGGGCACGTTGACCCCGAGGAGCTGGGCGAGCCGCGACGCGCGCAGCTCGATCGAAGCGGGCGGCTGCTCCGCGCCCTTGAGGTGGACGCTGCCGGGCACGACGCGCCCGCCGGCGAGCTCACACAGCAGGAGCTGCGCCCGCTGCAGCACGAGATCGATCGCCCCGAAGTCCGTGCCCCGCTCGAAGCGGTGGCTCGACTCCGTGTGCATGCCGTGGCGCCGCGCCGTGCGTCGGACCCCCTGGGGCACGAAGTAGGCGCACTCCAGGAGCACGTCCGTCGTGTCGTCCTGGATCTCGCTGTCCGCGCCGCCCATCACGCCAGCGAGGGCCGTGGGGCCCTCGCCGTCGCAGATCAGCAGATCGTCGGCGTCCAGCTCGCGCTCCTCGCCGTCGAGGGTCCGCAGCCGCTCGCCGGGCGTCGCCATGCGCACGTCGATGCGCGCGCCGCGCACCTTCTTCAGATCGAAGGCGTGCATCGGCTGTCCGAACTCGAGCAGGAGCCAGTTCGTGACGTCGACGACGTTGGAAATGGGGCGCACCCCGAGGCGGTGGAGCCGCCAGCGCATCCAGTCGGGGGAGGGCTTCACGGACAGCCCGCGCACGGCGCCCGCGGCGTAGTGGGGGCAGCGCTCGGGGGCGTGATTGGTGACGCGGACCAGGGCGTCGAGGGTGGTGGACTTGTCCTGGGGGGGCGCTCCCGGGCCCGGGGGCTTCAGCGGCATGCCGAGGAGGGCTGCCAGATCCCGGGCCACCCCGAGGTGCCCGAGGGCGTCGGGGCGGTTGGGGGTCACGTCGATCTCGAAGATCGTGTCGTTCGCCTCGGGGAACGCCTCCACGAAGGGGGTGCCCGGGGCGAAGGCGTCGACGGGGAAGGTCAGGATTCCGTCGCTGCTGTCCGCGAGACCGAGCTCCGACTCACTGCAGAGCATGCCCTCGCTCACCACGCCGCCGATGTCCCGGGCGGTGAGGGTGAAGGGGACGCCGGGCAGCTTGGTGCCGAGCCCCGCGAGCACGACGAGCCCCTGCTCGGGGACGTTCTTGGCGCCGCACACCACGGTGTGCTCCGCGTCGCCGGTGCTCACGGTCACCAGCTGCAGGTTCGAGCGGGCCGGGTGGGGCGCGATCCGCTGCACGGAGGCCAGCCGCAGGGGCGCCAGAGCCTCACCCAGGCGTTCGACGCCGTCCACGGCCAGGCCGATACCGCTCAGGAGATCGGCTAGCTCGGAGGGCTCCCGATCGAGGGCAGGAAGAAGCTCGCAGAGCCACCGAAGAGAAATGCGCATGACGGTGGCGGCTTTTAGCACGCCCCCCGCGCGTCGGGAGACCCGAAGGCGGGATTGTCGGGAACCAGGAGGGAAAGCCTCGCGGGGGGATCGGCGGGTGTTGGGGGGTGAGGGTGGATCTGGGGGGGCGGGGGCGCGCAGCGGCCCCGCGGGGAGCGGATCTGCGGCGCCTGCGGGAGGCGGTTCGAATCTGGGGTCGGGCTCGGGGTAGCCGTGACCCCTGGAAGAACCGCTCGGAGCGTTCGCGGACGTGGCGGCGTGAGGACCGTGTGCGGCGCCTGCGTGGAGCGGAGGCGCGCGCACAGGGCGGACGATGCTGCGCCGGACCGTGTGCGGCGCCTGCGTGGAGCGGAGGCGCGCGCCCGTCCAGGTCCGCTGTCACTGTGATGGTGAGGTGGCGGGGGCTTCTCGGTGCTTCGGGTCCAGCGCTGGGTGGGGGGGGAGCGTGCTCCGCTGTCACTGTGATGGTGTGAGCGAGTGGCGGTGGCTCCGTCGTTGCAGAGATGGCGGTGGCGGGGGCCTCGTTGCTTCGGGTCCAGCGCTGGGTGTGGGGGAGCGCGCTCCGCTGTCACTGTGATGGTGGGCGGGAGGCGCTGAGGCCGCTGTCGTCGTGATGGTGTGAGCGGCGGTGGGGGCGGCAGCACGGCCGAAGACGGCGTCCTCGAAAGGCAGCTCAGTAGGAGAGCAGCGCAGTAGGAGAGACGGCGGGAAGCAGCGCAGCCGGAGGTGCGTCGTCGAAAGGCGGTGCAGTCGAAGGAGTTACGGCTGCGAGCAGATCGGCGCGGGGAGCGATTCGACCCAAACGGAAGCCCTACCGACGACGTCGCTCGAAGGAGCGCAGCAAAGAAGCCCTGCGAAAAGCTCGGCGAAGGGCGTCCTCGAAAGAGCGCAGCAAAGAAGCTCGGCGAAAAGGCTCGGACGAACGGCGTCCTGCGAAGGGCGTCCTGCGAAAAGGCTCGGACGAACGGCGTCCCGCGAAGGGCGTCCCGCAAAGAAGCTCTGCGAAAAGGCTCGGACGAACGGCGTCCTGCGAAGGGCGTCCTGCGAAAAGGCTCGGCGAACGGCGTCCTGCGAAGAAGCTCTGCGAAAAGGCTCGGACGAACGGCGAGGGGCCCTGGCGAAGCCCCGCCAAAGGAGCCCTGCGGAGGGCGCCCATCGAAGGGACTCTGGCGAAGCCCCGCCGAAGGAGCCCGGCGAAGGAGCTCGGCGAACGATGTGCCGTGAAGCGAAGAGCGGGGCGACCGAG
>JAAZAA010000310.1 GCA_012514535.1 Myxococcales bacterium
CAGGGATCGCCTCGACGGGGGGCGTTCCCTGGCCGGGGCCGCCGCGGGCGTGGACCCGCACCTCGTCGCCGAGGGCGATGGCGTTCCCGACGTGCTGCGGCTCGTGGAGGAGGTTCACGGCGAACCACACCTTGCCGTCCCAGCGCCGGTACTCGGCGAGGGTGCGCAGGGGCTCCTTCCCCCGTCGCCCGGAGTCCGGGTCGACGGTGGTGATCGAGCAGCGATCGCAGAGCTTCGCCGCGCGGAACGCGACGGAGCCGATCGTGAGGCTCGACCAGGTGTCCTCCTCGTGGGCAGACGCGCAGCCGGCGACGACGAGGTTCGGCCGGAAGCGTCGTACGTCCAGCGCCGGCTCACCGCGCTCGCTCAGGCGACGGTTCAGCTCGCGCAGGGACTCACGGCTCAGGAGCAGGAACGGGTACGCGTCGGCGAAGCCCACGCGATCGCCGAGCCGCGCTCGCTTCGGATTCACTTGCCGCAGCCGAGCTTCGGGGAGGAAGACGGCGCGCAGGGGGCGCGTGAGCGTCCCGCGGAGCCAGGCGCTCAGCTCCGGGAGCTCGTAGGCGACGAGTCGATCGCTCCAGACCGTCACGGGGAGCTCTCGCCCCGCCTCGGGGGCGAGCCGCCGCGGGAACTCGAAGGAGCGTCCCCGGGGTCCCTCCATGCGATAGGTCGGCGTCGCGCCGTCGTCCCCCAGGCTCAGCCGGAGGCCGCTCAGCTCGGGGAGGTCGCGCTGGGTGACGAAACGGCCCTCCTCGTCCGTGAGCATCCAACGTCGATCGTCCTCGAAGCCGCCCGCGGTGACGCGCGCCGCCTCGACGCGGATCCCCGCGCAGGACTTCACGGGATAGACGAACAAATCCGTGACACGCACCCCGAGATCGCCGCTCGTGGTCGTCATGGACGATCGTCGGGCTCCGGGGAGGGCGTGTCCGCGTCCGGGGATCCGGCGTCGCCCCCCGGAGGGGTCAGGGCGAGCTCCACGAGGCGCCGCGCCGCCGGAGGGAGGGCGAGGCGGAGGGCCTCGGCTTGCCCCGCGGCGCTCATCTTGCGCCACGTCTTCCGGACGATGTCGATCACCTTGGCGTCGTCGTGCTGCGCCGCGAAGTCGGCGAACTCGTGCTCGAGGAACGAGAGGCACAGGGCATCTTCCATGACCTGCGTGTCGGGGTTGGTCTTCAGACCCTGCTTGAGCTGGATGGCGCGCAGCGCGTCACGGGTCGGCGCGTCGAAGCCGAGCTCCTCGAGGACCGTAGCGGCGAGCGCGGCGTGGTGACGGGCCAGGACCTTGCGCCACTCGAGGTACCCGAGGCGCCCCTCCGGGTAGTCTTTCCGGGGAATCGCCCAGCGCTGCAGGTGTTGCGAACGCGCCGCCAAACGGAGCGGCACGGAGGCGTCCGGGGCCAGGCGCAGCACCCAGCGCTCGAGCCAGTCGGCGCGGACGAGCTCTCGGGGGCGCTCGACGCCGTCGACGGTCAGGGTGCGCGGATCTTCGGCGTTCAAGGCGTCGAACCGTTGCAGCGCTCGTCGCAGGAGTTCCTCGTTCATGGCGGTCTCCAAAGATTTACGGGGCGGCGGGAGGAGTCGAGAGCTCCGTGCCGCGGGCGTCCGCGTCGAGGTGCCCGCTCATGCGCGGGCTGGCCACGTAGAGCCGCGCCCGGACGTCGGCGCTGAAGGGCAGGTGCCGGCGCACGACGAGCCCGGTGACGCGGCCATCCAGGGGATCCACGGCGTCGCGGGCCCGCGGGAACAGCTTCCCGAGGGCGTCCCAGTCCACCGTGTCGAGATCGAACAAGTTGGCGCCGAGCTCTCCTTCGCCGTCCAGGTGGATCGGCACGGGCCCCAGCACCCTGCCGTCGTAGGAGTATTCGGCGACGGTCGCGCTCTCGCCGACCCGCACCTGCAGCGCGACGCGCGCCGCGTCCGCGCGCACCTCGAGCACCGAGGGGCCGCGGGGCGCATAAGCGCGCAGCGCGCGAATGGCCTCGCCGAGGGAGGCGGGCTCGAGCGCCCGCTCCGCGCGAGCCCCGAAGGGGGCAGGGGTCTCCACCTGCCCCGCCACCAGCTCCGCCGGGGAGGGGACGCGCTCCTTCTCGCCAGGGCAGCCCACCGCGGCGACGCCGAGGGCCGCGACTCCGAGTCGACTCCACGGGAGGCCGCGCATGGGGTGCTCCTGGATGGGGGCTGAACGGGCCTAGACGGCCACGTTGAAGTCGCGCAAGGCGGCGTTGAGGCTCGTCTTCTTGTCGGTGCTCTCCTTGCGCTGCCCGATGATGAGCGCGCAGGGCACCTGGTATTCCCCGGCGGGGAAGCGCTTGGTGCGCATGCCCGGGATGACCACGCTGCGGGCCGGGACGCGATTGCGGAGCTCGACGGGCTCCGAGCCGGTGACGTCGATGATCGCCGTCGAGGCCGTCAGGGTCACGCCGGCGCCGATCACCGCCTCTCGCTCGACGATCACACCCTCCACGATGATGCAGCGGGAGCCGATGAAGCAGCCGTCCTCGACGATGACGGGCTGGGCGCCCGGCGGCTCGAGCACGCCGCCGATGCCGACGCCGCCGGAGAGGTGGCAGTCCTTGCCGATCTGGGCGCAGGACCCCACGGTCGCCCAGGTGTCGACCATGGTGCCGCTGCCGACGTAGGCGCCGATGTTCACGTAGCCGGGCATCACGATGGCGCCGGCCTCGACGTGGGCTCCATAGCGCACGGTGCCCGGCGGGACGACGCGGACCCCGGCTCGATCGAGGTTCTTCTTCAGGGGGAGCTTGTCGTGGAACTCGAAGGGCCCCACCTCCATGCGCTCCATCTCACGCACGCCGAAGTAGAGCAGCACGGCTTGCTTCACCCAGGCGTGGGTCGTCCAGCGACCGGGCGCCTCGGGGGTGGCCACGCGCAGGACCCCCTGGTCGAGGAGGTCGATGGCCTCGAGCACGGCGGTCCGATGGGGCTCCTGGCTCAGGAGGTTCCGATCGGCGAAAGCAGCCTCGATCAGGGGGCGAAGTTCCGAGATCTCCATGCGCAGGGGTGTACCCGGGACCGCTCCGCCTCGGCAAGGGGACGGCGGAGCTTCCTCCTCAAGGATCCCCGTGGGGATCGCGCAGGATTTCTCCGGGGAGCCGGACGCGCGGCGCTTCGCCGAGCACGACGTCGCATCCGCGTGTCCGCAGCGCGGCCACCGTCACCGCGAGGCTCGGCTCGAGCACGGGCTGGAGCGGCCAGATGACCCAAGTGCCCGGGAGCTCCGAGGTGTTCAGCTCCAGCCAGACCTCGGTGCCCTGCACGTGGTAGTGCAGAGAGGGGTCTTGCCCGTGATGCGCCTGATAGGCGCTCGCCAGGATGTTGAAGCAGCCCTGGACGAGGGAGGGAGGCAGCACGACCTCCAGATCCGCGAGGCGCGCGTCGAGCTTGACCCGCACCGTCGGGGCCGCCGAGGGCGGGACTTGCCCGATCGAGAGCAGGTCGATCATCGGCGTCGGCACGGGCGGCGCCCACACGGCCTCGGCCAAGAGCTCGAGCAGATCGCGACCCCCTTCGAGATCCGGGAGCACCTGACCGAGCACCTGCTCGAGGGCCAGGCGGTTCTTCGCGATCATCGACTGGCTCGAGGCGCGCTCAAGGGCCGCCTCTACTTGCGCGAGGCGCTCGAGGACGAACGTCGTCACGTGCTCGACGGGCGCACTCGTCGGCAGCGTCGCGCGGAGGAGACGCTCCAGGGAGCGCACGGCCTCGGCGCAAGGCTGGCAGGCGGAGTGGACGTCAGGGATCGCGCGCTCGAGGCCTTTGGGGCCGACGCGCATGGAACGCACAAGCTGGTCGAGGTTCCGAAGGCTACCAAGTGTGTCCCGAAGCACCCCTCCTGCTTCGATGGCCTCGGGCACCCGAGCGACCGAGCTCCGCGAGGAGGGAGGGGAGCGGCTCGCCATGGGTATTTGTCAAATATAATGAGCCGTCAGGCTTGGTCTACTCCTGCGAAGAAGTAATCGCACTCGCGGGCGCCGTTTTCCTCGGAGTCGGAGCCGTGGACGGCATTTTCACCGACGCTGGAGCCCAACTCCTTCCGGATCGTCCCCGGCTCGGCGTTGGCGGGGTTCGTCGCCCCGATGACCGCGCGCCAATGGGCCACGGCGTTCTCTCGCTCCAGAGCCAGCAGCACGACGGGGCCGCGGCTCATGAAGTCGCACAGCTCGTCGAAGAACGGCTTGCCGCGGTGCACCGCGTAGAAGCCCTCCACGGCCTGGCGGCTCAAGCGCGCCTGGCGCATGGCCAGGACGCGAAATCCTTCGTCGAGGATGCGCTGCAGGACGACGCCCTGCTGACGCTTCTCGACCACGTCGGGCTTGATGATCGCTAGGGTTCGCTGAACGCTCATGATTCTGCCTCCCGGGCCGCGGCCCTTATGCCACACCTGCGTGGATTCTCAACGTTTTCCGGCACATCCCGGATTCCGATCGCGGAAGTGATTTCCTCGAGCGCGGGCGCCCGTACCATGCGCGCCATGCGCATCGAACGCGATCGGGTCGTCGGGCTCGAGTACAAGCTCGAGGACGATGACGGCAAAGTCATCGACACCAATCAGGGGGGCGAGCCCCTCTACTATCTGCACGGGCACGGGAACATCGTCCCGGGCCTCGAGCGAGCGCTCGAAGGCAAGGAGGTCGGCGCGTCCCTGGACGTGGTCGTCGAGCCCGCCGACGGCTACGGGGAGCCGGACCCGGAGCTCGTCTTCGAGATCCCGCGCTCCGAGCTCCCGGAAGGGCTGAATCCCCAGCGGGACATGAAGATCCAGATCCCCACGCCCGGGGGCCGGACGACCCGCGCGACCATCACCAAGGTGAAGCTGCGGACCGTGGTCGTCGACGCGAACCACGAGCTGGCGGGCCAGCGCCTCCATTTCTCCGTGCGCGCCCTGTCCGTGCGCAAGGCGAAGCCGGACGAGATCGCCCATGGGCACGCACACGCGCCCGGCCATCATCATCATTGACTCATCATTGGCTCACGGCGTCGCGCCGTGAGCTGCCCACGGGCCCTCTACCGTGAGGATCGAGGGTCCCGTGGCCGGTCGAGGCCGCGGAGGGCCTCCGCGTAGGGGTACTCCTCGACCATCGCGGGCCACTCTGCGGGCTTGTGCTCGTCGCAGAAGCGCCACGGAAAGGCGAGATCGTCTCGCTCGTCGTTCCAGGTGGCGGGGCGCGGGCAGTCGTGAGCGAACACTGCCTCCATCCCTTCGCCGCTGACCCAGGTCCCGAAGCAGCGGGGCAGCGCGTCGACCACCGCGCGGAGTCGTTCGTTCTCTCGCTCGAGATCTCGGACTCGTGCTTCGAGGTCGTCGGGGTGCGTCATGATCGGATCTCCTTGTGCGATGACTCGAGCTCGCTGCGGGGGCGCGTGGCACGTCCGGTGTGCCGCTCGGAGCGGACCAGGTAGATGGGCCGACGTTTGAGCTCGTCGTACATCTCGGCGAGGTAGACGGCGATGATGCCCACGCTGGCGAGGAGGAGCCCGCCGATGATCACCTGCAGGAGGATCACCGTGGTGAAGCCGGTCAGGGCGTCGCCGCGGATGTAGCGGTAGAGAGACCAGGCGCCGAGCGCGACGGAGAACAGGAGCACGCCGAAGCCCAAGAGGGCGATGAGCTTGAGGGGCAGCGCCGAGAACGCGAGCAGGTTGCGGATGGAGTAACGAACCAGGCCCAGGGTGCTCCACTTGCTCTCCCCCGCGGCGCGCTCGGCGACGGTGAACGGCACTTCGGCGGTGTCGAAGCCGACCCAGGCCACGAGGCCACGGAAGAAACGCGCCCGCTCAGGGCAGGCGAGCAGCGCGTCGACGACCTGACGATCGAGCAGCTTGAAGTCCGACGCTCCGTGGAAGCTCGAGCCGGCCGCGCCCCCCATCAACGTGTTGAAGACGCGGGCCATGAGCCGGTAGGTGAGGCTCTCCCGGGCGCGCTTCTCCTTGACCCCGCTCACGACGTGATACCCCTGATCCCAGAGCTCGAGCATGCGGGGGATCAGCTCCGGGGGATGTTGGAGATCCGCGTCCATGAGCAGCACGGCCTCGCCCCGCGCGCGCCCCAGGCCCGCTGCCAGGGCCGCCTCCTTGCCGAAGTTGCGGGAGAGCTCCACCACGCGTACGCGCGGATCGTCGGCGGCGAGCCCCCGGAGCAGTTCGGCGGTGGCGTCGGTGCTCCCATCGTCCACACAGATGAGCTCGAAGGAGCGACCACAGCTCTCGAGCTGAGCTTTCACGACGGACACGCTCTGCGTGACGACGTCCTGCTCGTCGTACATGGGCAGGACCACCGAGAGCTCGATGTTTTCCTCCGGTTCGGCCAGCACCGCCGCAGCCTATGGCCCGCGCCGCCCCCGGGCAACGGCGGCGCGCGAGAGCTGCAGGGCTCGCCGACGCGTGGCGGCTCAAAAACGCTTCGCGGCGCGGTGGAGCTGCCAGCGGGCGCCATCCCGGGCGCGCGACGTCACCCGGGAGCGGGCGCCCGCGTCTCTGCTCGCCGCGTCGATCGGGGTCACGGTCGCGCGCGGCGCAGACTGCGGCGCTGGGGCAGACTGCGGCGCTGGAGCAGACTGCGGCGCTGGAGCAGACTGCGGCGCTGGAGCAGACTGCGGCGCCAGAGCAGAGCGCGGCTGCGGGCGCGCGCCCTCTCCCAGGGGCTTCTCCCGCAGAGTGCTCTCCCGCAGCGCGGTTTCGCGGAGGGCCGTCTCGCGAAGGGCCGTCTCGCGAAGGGACAGCACGGCGAGAGCCCCCTCCACCGCGGTCGTGGCGTCCACGCCATGACACAACGCAGGTGCGATCCCGAAGCGAGGCGCCTGGAGCCGACACAGCCAACCGGCACCGAGGGATTCGACGGAGACGTCTCCCGCGGTTCGTTCTCTCCATTCCTCGAGCGTGCGCCAAACGGTCTCGACGTCCTTCATGAGCACATCCTCCCCCTCTCGAGCTTTTCCCACGGAGGGCGCCACCGGGCGCCGCCCCATCGTCGGCACGCCGGAGGAGTTCGAGCCCCCCCGAACGTCTCATCCACACCCCTCGTGCGCCGATCGCGCACGCAGGACGCAGTGTAACCGAGGGCGTTCCGGGGCCCAACGGTTCTCCTCATATTCCGTTAGCTAAAGGAAATCAAGGGCGCTTCTTACGAGGCGCGCGTCCCTGTCTCGCTTGCGTCGAGCCTGGCGGTGCCGAGCCGTCTCCGCGTCGACGGCGTCCGGCGGCGGCGCCATCGCGCGCGGGTTCGTCTCCCGAAGCAGCAGCAGCCCGGGAGCCACCGCCTCGTGGTGCTGGGTCTCCGGACGCAGCGTCTCCAGACGCGGGGGGGGCCTCTCCGGCGCTCTCCGGAGGAGGCGAGGTCGTCGGCTTGCCAGGGCCCGCGGGCTTTTCGGAAGGCGATTGCCGGGAAGACGTGCGGGCGCGGACGTTGCGGGTCGCGACCTCCTGGCCCCGCCGGAGGAGGTTGTGCATTTGTGCAGCGTAGCCGCTCGCGATCAGCTGGCGCTCGGCGAGGTCGAACACGAGGAGCACGTCGCTCGAGTCCTGCACGGCGGGGCTCAACAGCGCCTCGTTGATGGCGTCCCGCGGATAACCTCGCTCCAGCAGGCGCTCTCGGGCGGCGCGCAGGTTGTCGAGGGGGAGGGAGCCCGACGAGGGATCGCGGGCGAGGGCGCCGGGGCCGCGGGACCTCGGCAGGCGTGGGGCCTTGGGCTTTGGTGAGGTGTTCGGGTCGGGCGCGCCGAGGACCTCCGGGTGCTCCGCGGCCCAGTCCCGGGCGGCCTGCTCCAGCCGATCGAGGGAGCCGTCGAAGTGAGCCGCAGCGATCTTGCGGAGCGCGTCGAGCCCGACACCCCGATGACCATCGCGGACGTTCACGACCCAAGCGCCCGACACGCCGAGGCGCGCCGCGACCTTCGTCGGCTCGGCGTTGTCCAGGCCGATCACGACGTGCCGCACGTAGGCCGTGATTGCGGGGTCGCGATGGGGCAGCGGCATCTTTCCGGGAGCGAGCCTGGCATGGCCTGTTAGCCGTGGCTACCAATCGAATGCCTATGGGCGGGCCCCAGCGCGCCGGCGCGCTGCTCGGGCGCCGGGGACGAGCGCTGGAATCGGCGGGAGATCGTGCCCGCGAGATGCCCAGAGACTGAGTCGAGCCGAGAGGTCCGGAGGGCGGACCCGTGACGGCGTGAGCCGTTCGCACCGCGACGGCGTGCCGCCGAGAGCGCGCCCGACGTCGCGGGCGCTTCGGGAGTCCTTGCCCGCTTGGCGTGCCCTCATGACGGTCCCTCTTGACGAGGTGGCCGTTTCGTTAGCTAATGGGGCAGGGTGAAGAGGCGCGGTGGAGCAGCAGCGAAGCTGGCTCGATTTCGGGCCCGACATGGCCTGTCCCTGCGAGAGGCGGCCCGGCTATTGGGGGTGTCGGCGCCCACGGTGCTCGACTGGGAGCGGCGACGGAAGGTGCCGTGCCACGCCTCGCGGCGAGCCATCCGGATCTGGACCCACGGTCACATCCGCGAGGAGGAGTGGGCGACCCCCGGAGAGCGCGCGCGGGAGGCGAAGACGGCGCTCGTCCGGCCGTTCCGGCCGCGGCGGGCGACGGGGTGATCCGAGGTCACTTTTCCCGGCGCGGGCGTGGCCGTCCTGATGCCGCGGCATCGGCGCAGGGTCGGTGCGATCGGGGAGGGACGTAGCGTGCGTGTGGTGGTAACCGGAGCAACGGGGAACGTGGGCACCAGCGTGCTGGATGCCCTGGCCATGGATCCGAACGTGACGGACATCGTCGGCATCGCTCGGCGCATGCCTGCGGTGAATTTCGACAAGACCCGCTTCGTCACCGCGGACGTCGGTCGGGACGACTTGACGCCCTACCTGGCGGGAGCCGATGCGGTCGTCCACCTGGCGTGGCGGATCCAGCCGGTGCGTGAGCCCGGCGAACTCGAGCGCACCAACGTGGAGGGTAGCCAGCGGGTCTTCGACGCGGCGGGGCGCGCGGGAGTGAAGACCCTCGTGTACGCCTCCTCGGTCGGGGTCTACTCCCCCGCGCCGAAGGAGCGCCGCCGGGATGAGTCCTGGTCCCGTGAGGGGATCGCGACTTCGCTCTACTCGCGACAGAAAGCCAGCGTCGAGCGCTTGCTCGATCGGTTCGAGCAGGACAACCGTCATATGCGCATCGTGCGCCTGCGCCCCGCGCTGACGTTCAAGCGCGAAGCCGCGTCGGGGATCCGGCGCTTGTTTTTGGGCCCGCTGCTGCCGGGGTGGGCGATGCGACCGAAGCTGATCCGCTTCGTGCCGGACAATCCGAACCTGCGGTTCCAGGCGGTGCACTCCGCGGACGTCGCGGAAGCTTACCGACTGGCGATCATGAAGGACGTCCACGGGGCGTTCAACATCGCCGCCGAGCCCGTGCTCGACTCGGAGACCCTGGCGCGCACCTTCGACTCGCAGCTCGTGAAGATGTCTCATCGCACCCTGCGCGCCGCGGCGGACCTCACCCATCGACTTCACCTCCAGCCAGCGGATCCGGGGTGGATCGACATGGCGTTCCAGGCGCCGCTGCAGGACTGCTCGAAGGCGAGCCGTGAGCTGGACTGGAGCCCGCGCCGGACGTCCATCCAGGCGCTCCTCGAGCTCCTCGACGGGCTGCGGGAGCGGGCCAGCGCCGGGACCCCGCCGCTGTCGCCCTACGGCCGGGCGGAGAGGAACACCCGCGCCCGCGCGGGGCTGTAGGCGGCCTATCGCCGATCCGGGGGGCGCTCCGGGCCGGCGGCGCCCGAGCCCGGCCGGGCTCGGGCGCGGGGTGGGCCATCTCCGATACCTTCTCGGCGCGCCGCCTTTGCCGTGGACGCCCGTGGCTGGCCCGCGGGAGCGGCCGGGCAGGGGCGTGGAGGGTCGAGAAAGACCCAGGATCGAGCAGCGTTTCCCCTGCCGTCGCCGATGAGCGACACTAGACGGCCGAATGCGGACCGAGGCCGGAGTGTGCGGATGACCCTGGAGGAGGCGTCGAAGGGGAGGGTGCTCCTGGTGGACGACGATCCTGCGCTGTTGCAGGCGCAGGCGCGCCACCTGCGCCGGGCGGGGTTCGACGTGGAGATTTGTGAGCGGGGCGAGCACGCCCTGGAGCGCTTCCGATCGCGGACCTCGGAGCGCACGCCCTTCGAGGCGGTGGTGACGGACATCGCCATGCCCGGCATGGACGGCACGCACCTCTTGAGGGCGGTGCGCGGTGTGGATCGGGACGTGCCCGTCATCCTGATGACGGGAGCTCCGTCGATCGAGAGCGCGGCGGACGCCGTCGACTACGGGGCGCTCAAGTATCTTCTGAAGCCCATCCACGCGGACGAGCTGGTGGGCGCCGTGCAGCACGCCGTTCGTTTGCATCGGCTGGGCCGGGCGAAGCGTCAGACCTTGGCGGAGCTCGGCAACCACGCGGGGGAGGCGGGAGATCGCGCTTCCCTCGAGGCGAGCTTCGAGCGAGCGCTGGAGTCCTTGTGGATGGCCTTCCAGCCGATCCTCGACGTGAGCACCCGCTCCCTGTTCGGCTACGAGGCCCTCTTGCGCAGCAAGGAGCCGACGCTGCCGCACCCCGGCGCGGTGCTCGACGCCGCCGAGCGCCTCGGACGTCTCCAGGAGCTCGGCAGGACGATCCGCGCTCGCGCCATCGCCGCGCTGTCCTCCGCCCCGGGAGCGTGGCGCTTGTTTCTCAATCTCCATCCCGGCGACTTGCTGGATTCCGCGCTGTTCGAGCTGTTCGAGGGGAGCCCGGAGATCGCCCGACGCTGCGTGCTCGAGGTGACGGAGCGCGCGTCCCTCGACCGGGTCCCCGACGCGCGAGAGCGGGTCGCGAGCTTGCGACGCTCCGGGTGCAGCATCGCGATCGACGATCTGGGGGCGGGGTACGCGGGGCTCTCCAGCTTCGTCCAGCTCGAGCCGGATCTGGTGAAGCTGGACATGTCCCTGGTGCGGGACGCGGACAAGAGCGCGGTGAAGCAGCGGCTGATCCGCAGCCTCACGAGCGTGTGTCAGGACATGGGACTCTCGGTCGTCGCCGAGGGCATCGAGACCGTGGAGGAGCGCGACGTCGTGACGGCGCTCGGCTGCGACCTGCTGCAGGGGTACCACATCGGCCGCCCCAGCCCGCCGTTCATCGCGCCCACCTGGTAGCGCCGCGTCAGCGCTGCCCGGCGACCTGGACGTCTTCGTGGAGCACGCGGCGGACGTAGAGGAGCTGCACGCCCACCACGACCGTGATCAGGAGCGGTGTCGCCAGCAACACGCCGATGAAGCCCACCCAGACCACGCTCACCACCTGGGCCAGGATGATCAACGCCGGCGGCAGGCTGACGGTGCGCGCCTCGATGAGCGGCTCCGCCAGGTAGCTCTCGACGAACTGGACGCTGATGTAGAGGATCGACACGTAGAGCGCCACCTTCGGCCCGACCAGCAGGGACACGGTCACGATGGGGACGTAGGCGAGCAGGGGGCCGACGTAGGGGATGAAGTTCAGGATGCCCGCGAGGACCGCCAGCGGGAGCTTCAAGGGGATGTCGAGGATCCAGAGCCCGATGCCGAAGAGGACGCCGATGAAGAGCATCAGGAGCACGCGGGCCACGAGCCACCAGCGCAGGGCCCGAGCGATGGCCGCGAGCACCCGTCGCCCGCCCGCGCGCCGATCCTCGGGGAGGAGCAACAGCGCGCCTTCGGTGTAGCGGCGCGGGCTGGCAGCGAAGAAGCAGCCGACGAAGATGGTGATCAGCAGGTTGGCGACGACGCTGAACCCGCTGAGGACGGCCCCTTGAGTGCGCCGCACGAGCTCACCCACCGGTGGCGTCACCGACTCGGCGCTGGGCACCAGCCGCATCAGTGAGCGGAAGGGCTCGTTGCCGCGGAGCCAGCTCTGGGCGCTCTCGAGCCCCAGCTGCACCTGCTCCTGGAGGTGCTCGAACTGCTCCGCCACCTGCGGCCCCACCCACGCGCCGACGCCGGTCCAGAACCCGAGCAGGGCGAGGATCACGAGGATCAGCGCGATCGTGCGGGGCAGGCGGAGCCTCCGCTGGAGGAGCACCGTGGGAGCGTCCAGCGCGATGGCGATGAGGGCGGCCGAGAACCAGATGACGAACAGCTCGACGAGCAGGAAGAACAGCAGGTACACGCCGGCGACGACCGCGAGGGTCGTCAGGAGCGCGGTGACGAGCGTCCGGGGGTTCATGGGGATCTTGGCGCGCGCGAGTGCGCCAAGATCGAGACGGCTGCGGAGCTGGCCGGGTTTACGGGGAGCCGGAAAGCCGAACGGCTCGCCCCCGGGGGAGCGAGCCGTTCGTACCGCAGGGGTCGATGCCCCGTGTGCGCTCTCTCAGAGCAGGCTCTTGAGAGTGGCGCCCATCTCAGCGGGGGTCGGCGCGACCTTGACGCCCGCCTCTTGCAGCGCCGCGATCTTCTCCTTCGCGGTGCCCTTGCCTCCGCTGATGATGGCGCCGGCGTGGCCCATGCGCTTCCCAGGGGGAGCGGTGACGCCGGCGATGAAGCCCGCCACGGGCTTCTTCATGTGCTTCTTGATCCAGGCGGCGGCGCTCTCTTCGGCGTTGCCTCCAATCTCGCCCATCATGATGACGGCGTCCGTGTCCGGATCGTCGTTGAAGAGCTTCAGGCAATCGATGAAGTCGAGGCCCGCCACCGGATCGCCGCCGATGCCGATGCAGGTGGACTGCCCCAGCCCCAGCGCCGTCAGCTGCCCGACCGCCTCGTAGGTGAGGGTGCCGCTCTTGGACACCACTCCGATGCGCCCCGGCATGTGGATGTGCCCCGGCATGATCCCGATCTTGCACGCGCCCGGGGTGATGATGCCCGGGCAGTTCGGGCCGATGAGCTTCGCCCGCGAGGTCTCGAGGGCGCGGCGCACCTTGATCATGTCCATCACCGGGATGCCTTCGGTGATGGCCACCACGAGCTCACACCCTGCGTCGATGGCCTCGAGGATCGCGTCCGCGGCGCCCAACGGGGGCACGAAGATGCAGCTCGTGTTGGCGCCCGTCTGGGTCACCGCCTCGGAGACCGTGTCGAAGACGGGGACCTTGACGGGGCCCTGGGGCCCGGTGGCCTCGAAGACTTCGCCGCCCCGGTTGGGGGTGCAGCCCGCGACGACCTGGGTGCCGTAGGCGATGCACTGGGCGGCGTGGAAGGAGCCGGCGGAGCCGGTGATGCCCTGGAAGACGACTCGCGTGTCTTTTCCGACGAGAACTGACATGTCTCTGCTTCTTTCCTTGTGCGTCTTCGAGGCGACTCAGCTGACGGCGGCCACGATGGCCTTGGCGCCGTCGGCCATGGTCGTCGCCGGCTGGATGGCGAGGCCGCTGGACTCGAGGATCTGCTTCCCCTTCTCGACGTTCGTGCCCTCGAGGCGCACCACCAGCGGCACGGTCAGCCCGAGCTCCTTGGTCGCCGCCACGATGCCCTCGGCGATCACGTCGCACTTCATGATGCCGCCGAAGATGTTGACGAAGATGCCCTTCACCTTGTCGCTCGACAGGATCATCTTGAAGGCCTTGGTGACCTGGTCCTTGTTGGCGCCGCCACCGACGTCCAAGAAGTTCGCCGGCTCACCGCCGTAGTGCTTGATGATGTCCATCGTGCTCATGGCGAGACCGGCGCCGTTCACGAGGCAGCCGATATTGCCGTCCAGCGAGACGTAGCTCAGGCCCACTGCCTTGGCCTCGAGCTCGACGGGATCCTCTTCGTCGCGGTCCATGAGCTCGGCCCACTCGGGGTGGCGGCCCTCGGCGTTGTCGTCGAAGTTGACCTTCGCGTCGAGCGCGACGACCCTGCCGTCGCCCGTGATGACCAGCGGGTTGATCTCGCAGAGGGAGCAGTCCTCCTTCTCGAAGGCCTTCCCCAGCGCCATCACGGTCTTCACGAACTGCGCCACGGTGCCCTTGGGATCGGGCGAGCCCTTCCCCACCTGGAGCCCGTAGGCGAGCTTGCGCGCCTGGAAGGGGGCGAGGCCGAGGAGCGGGTCGATGTGCTCCGTGAGGATCTTCTCCGGCTGCTTCTCGGCGACCTCCTCGATCTCCACGCCGCCTTCCGTGGACGCCATCAACGCCACACGGCGCCGCTCGCGGTCCACGACCATGCCCACGTAGAGCTCTCGCTTGATGTCGAGGCCCTGCTCGACGTAGAGGCGGCGCACCTTCTGCCCCTCGGGACCCGTCTGGTGGGTCACGAGCTGCATGCCGAGCATCTTCGCCGCCGTCTCCTTCACGGCGGCAGCGCCCTTCACCACCTTGACGCCGCCACCTTTGCCGCGGCCGCCCGCGTGGATCTGCGCCTTCACGACGCACACCTCGCTGCCCGTCGCGGCAATGAGCTCCTTCGCCGCCGCCTCGGCCTCGTCCGCGCTGAAGGCTGCGACGCCCTTCGGGATCGGGATGCCGTACTTGGCGAGGATTTGTTTGCCCTGGTACTCGTGGATCTTCATCGTCCGTTCCTCGGGTGGGCTGGGATCAGCCCTTGGCCTTCACCACGTCGACCACGGCCTGGACGCTGGCGGCGCTCTTCTCGAGCATCTTCTTCTCGTCGTCGTTGAGCGGGATCTCCACGATCTGCTCGATGCCGCCCCCGCCGATCACGACGGGCACGCCCATGAAGAAGTCGCGATAGCCGTACTGTCCGTCGAGGTAGGCCGCCGCCGGGAGCAGGCGCTTCTCGTCGTTCAGGTAGGCCTCGGCCATGACGATCGCGCTGGCCGCGGGTGCGTAGTAGGCGCTCGTGCCCATCAGCTTCACGATCTCGCCGCCGCCGGTGCGCGTGCGGGCCACGATGGCGTCGAGCCGCTCCTGGGAGATGAACTGGCTCACGGGCACACCGTTCACGGTGCACTGAGAGAGCACCGGCACCATGTCGTCGCCGTGGCCGCCGAGGACCATCGTGCGCACGTCCTTGACGCTCACGCCGGCCTCACGGGCCAGGAACAGGGCGAAGCGCGCGCTGTCGAGCACGCCGGCCATCCCCGCGACCATCTCCTTCTTGAAGCCGGTGCGGCGCTGGTACTCGTAGACCATCGCGTCCAGCGGGTTGGAGATGATGATCGAGAACGCCTCCGGGCAGTACTTCTTCGCGTTCTCCGCGACGTTCTGGATGATCGGCAGGTTGATGCCGACGAGATCGTCGCGAGACTGGCCGGGCTTGCGCGGCACGCCCGCCGTGATGATGAGCACGTCGGCGCCCGCGAGGTCCTCCCAGTTGGAGCTCCCGCGCACGGACGAGTCCGCGCCCAGGAGGGTGCTCGTCTGCTCCAGGTCGAGCGCCTTGCCCTTCGCGAAGTCCTCCTTCGCGGGGATGTCGAACAGCACGACGTCGCCGAGCTGCCGAGCCATGGCGAGGTTCGCGAGCTCGCCACCGATGTTGCCTGCGCCGATCAGCCCAATCTTTCTGCGTTTCATGTTCTCGGGTCCAGTGTTTGTGGGGAATGAGAAGCCGCTGCGGGAGAGGAGAGCGCCGCCCTGAGCCGCGGCGCTCTCCCTGGGATCACATGTTGTCGATGATGGCCTGGCCGAACTCGGAGCACTTCACCTCCGTGGCTCCGTCCATCAGCCGCGCGAAGTCGTAGGTGACGGTCTTCTTGCCGATCGCGCCGTCCATGCCCCGGATCACGAGATCCGCGGCCTCGTTCCAGCCGAGGTGACGCAGCATCATCTCGCCGCTCAGAGTCACCGAGCCCGGGTTGACCTTGTCGAGGCCGGCGTACTTCGGCGCCGTCCCGTGGGTCGCCTCGAAGATCGCGTGGCCGGTGGCGTAGTTGATGTTGCCGC
>JAAZAA010000311.1 GCA_012514535.1 Myxococcales bacterium
ACCGTGGCCGTCGCAGCGAGCGAGCCCGAGGCCGCCCTCGTTGCCTCTGCGGAGGTCGACTCTGCGCAGGTCGACTCTGCCCAGGTCGACGTCTCTGCGCAGGCCAGCGACGCCGGCGCCGCGCTGGTCGACGCCACGTCGTCCCAGGCCGCTGGACTCGACATCGAGCCAGCCGAGGCTGCGCAGGCCGACCCAGCTCCGGTCGCCTCCGTCGAGACCGACGCCGTCGTCGCCGCGCCGCGAGGTGACGTCGCGCCGACCGACCCCGAGCAGGGCGGCGCCACCGAAGCGCCGACGGGCGCCGCTCCCGTCGGCGCCTCCGCTGATTCATCGCCCGTCGACGTCGCGGACGTCCCTGCGGTCGCCACGGAGCCGGCAGAGGGGCCATCCTCGGAGGGCCCTTCGAAGAACTCAGCGGAGAACCCGTCGGAGGGCTCAGCGGAGTCGGTGAGCGACGACCTGGCGACGCAGCGCGCCGCGTCACCGGCGGCCCCCCAGCTGCCCGTCGTGAAGTCCACCATCTCGATGGACGCCGCCCGCCGCGCCGCCGCGCGCCGCGCGCCCTTCGTCATGGCCGCGGAGGACGAGCCGAAGCTCTCGAAGACCGCTCCGCCCCCGCCTGCAGAAACGACGACGGCCCCGATCCAGACCCTGGACGGCGCCGAAGCGAGCGAGGATCCCACGGCGCCCGCTCCGCTCGCCGAGCAGGGCGGCGCCACCGAGCCAGCGGCGGAGGTGGCCTCGGACGCCGCCGCATCGTCGGCGCCCTCGGCGCCCTCGGCGCCCAGCTCCACTTCCGCGGCGGAGGATCCCTTCGACGCCTTCGCCCGCCAGCACTGGAAGAGCTGGATCCGCGAACTCGAGTCTGCGCGCGGCCCCAAGCCCCTGGCGCTCATCGAGCGGATGTTCGTGAGCGCCTACACGCGCCTGGACACGGCCGTCCAGCGGGGCATCGGCGACGAGAGCGCCCGCGCGGCCCTCGACCTCTGGCGCAGCTCCTTCTCCAAGAGCTACACGGAAGCCTTCGACGCCCTGCGGCTACGCGGCAAGCGCCCGACGATGGTCCTCGACGTGCCCGAGCTCGCCCAGCGCGTCGGTCGTCTGCATGGGGCGCGGCGCGTTCAGCTGCTGCTCGTCGACGGGATGAGGTTCGACCTCGGCATGATGGTGCAGGACCGCCTCAAGCAGTGCGCCGAGGCGAGCTTGACGGAGCGCATGTTGCTGTGGTCGGCGCTGCCGAGCACCACCACGAACCAGCTCGAGCTGCTCGGGAAGGGGCCGGATGGGCTGAAGGAGATGGCGGCGACGCAGGAGGAGGAAGCGCCCGCGGTCGTGGCGCGCGGGCGGGCCGCCCATGGCCTCCGCCGCATCCGCACCGGCCGGCGTGAGCTCTTCAAGCTCGACATCGTCGAAGCTCGGCTGCGGGAGGCCCGGGAGGGAGCCAACGCTCAGCGCGTGCGCGCCAGCCTCCCCGCCATCGCGGACGACGTGGCGACCGCGGTCGCCGATCACTTCGCCAAACAAGCGCCGCGCACCCTGGTCGTCCTGTTCGGAGATCACGGTTTCCGTTTGCACGACGACGCGCCGCCGACCGAAGAGGTCACCCAAGGCGGAGCCAGCCCGGAAGAGGTGTTGGTGCCCGCGTTCGCGTGGCTCACCGGCGCGGTCCACTGAGGTTTGTCAAGGAAATTGGGCTGCCGGAGCGTTCGGAGGGAGCGCGCTCGTCGCCCGGTCGGTCCGCCCGACGGCCCGCACCGAGGAAGCGCTTTCCATGAGCCCTTCGCCGTACGCTTTACGTTGACGAGGGGCATCGGCGTTCTTACCTTGAGTGTAGGTTCCCTCTGCGGGGTTCGTCAGCGATCAGTAACGAATCCCTGACAATGCCAAACCCAGGGAGGCGAAACCGAGATGGAGCGCTAGGCCCGGAAGACTTCGCCGGGAAGCCAGAAGTTTCGGATGAGCCGCCCACCTAGCGAGCGCTAGGGGTTCGGCTACTGCAAGTCGCAGCGACCTTCGCGGTACGGAGCCATTCATTCCTACGAGGCCAGGACGAGACGTCCCTGGCCTCGTGTCTTTTTGTTCTTTTTGTCGTCGATTTTTGCGCCGAGACGGTTCAGGCGTGCTACTTCCCGGCCGCCATGAGTCGTATCGATGAGGTCATCGCCGAAGTGGATGCCGCCCGTGAGGCAGCGACCCGCAAGTTCGCCGCCGAGGTGAACATGCCCCTGGCGGACTTCCGACGACATTTCGACGTGGTGCTCGAGCTGGCCGCGGGGGACGAGCCGGCCGTGTCGTTCCGGGTGGAGCCCAAGGACGAGCGGAAGAACGTGCCCCGGCCGCTCGTGGCTGCCCCGCTCGTGGCTGCCCCGATCGGAGGCCCGGCCGTCGATCCCGACTCTTCGAGCGCGCACCTCCAGGAGCCCAAGGCGATCTGATCCGCTGCGGGAGCACCCGCTGCGGCAGCGAGGTCCGCGACCGCTCGCTCGGAGCGGAAATTTCCCCTTTGGGGGCCGGCCCGACGGCTGACCCGCCCTGCCTCCGATCTCCCACATCGGAGGCGTAAATCCGCCCGTGAAGGGAGAACGAAGCTCCCTCCTCGTGGCCGAAATGGGCTCGTTGAACGCGCGGAGACGCGCTAGGGTCGCGCGCCGTATGCAGCGTCGATCCGTCTCTCGTTTCCGTCTGCGCCGTTGGGTCCTCGGGGCTGCCCTCGGAGTCGCGGCATTGCCCCTCACCGCGTCCGCCCAACGAATCCAGGGCCGCATCACCGGGTACGAGCACCTCGAAAATCCCGTCTGGGCCGAGGCGAAGGATCCCAAGCGGCGCGGGTACTCCTTCCGCGAGCTGGTCCCCACGGTCCCTGCGAAGTTCCGCAAGCTGTTCCCCCACATCCCGAAGGAAGTGTGCCTGGCTGCTCTGTCGGAGCAGCCACAGCCGGCCTCCAAACCCGTGCTCATCCGCGTGGGCGGTGGACGAACGACCCCCGTGACCATCGTGGTGCCCCCGGGGACGAAGCTGATCTTCCAGAACACCGATCCGTTCCCCCATCGCCTCTACGGCGTCGACGTGCAGAGCTTCCGCCCCAGCGATTCGGCGAAGGGAGCGAAGCGCGAGTGGACCGTGCCCGCGGCGGGCTCCTACGAGATCCGCGACGAGCTGGCGCCAAGTCTGCGCATGTGGGTCGTGGCCGAGCCGAACGTCGCGGCGATCGCGTATCCCTCCATGCAGGGTGAGTTCCGCCTGAACGTACCGGAGCCGGGCACCTACAAGGTGCAGGCCTACTTCGCCGGGAAGCCGGTGGGCGAGGCTCTCCCCGCGCAGGTGGCGGCCCGTGACGTGGGCCTCAAGCCGATCGTGGTCGCGACGCCCAAGAAGGAAACCAAGAAGGAGCAGGCGGAGTAATGCTGCTTTCCCGCTTTTGGTACGTGCTGCTCGCGCTCGTCCTCGGGGGCGCGGTCTTCGTCCTGTTTCTGGCCCAGAGCATGTACAACCGCGCCGGTGCGCGGAACATGGGCGAGGCGCTGTCGTCGGATAGCCAGTTCGTGTCCTGGTACCTCAAGGACGACGCGCGGATGCGCTCGGCCCACCTGGTGCGGTTCGCCCTGGACAGCGACATCGCCAAGGCGCTGCACGAGTCGAGCAAGTCCGAGACGGAGGTGAAGGGCAGCCTGCGTGACACGGTGCGCAAGGCGCTGAGGTCCGTCAACCAGGACATCCCCGAAGACCAGGCCTTCGACGCGGTATTCGCCATCGATCAGCACGGCCGCGTGGTCGCGCACCTCGGCTACGATCAGGCGACGGGAATGGAGGACTTCGAGCTCGGCGGTTACCCCGTCGTGGCGGACGCCCTCCACGGCTACGTCCGTGACGACACGCTCGTCTGGGATCGGCTGTACCGGGTGGTGGCGCGCCCGGTCGAGTACGAGGTCGGCTCGATGCCGGCGGGGGCCATCGTGGGCGCGCGCATCATCGACGATCGGTTCGCGCGCGAGCTGAGCCAGCGGACGGGGGCGGCGGTCGCCTTCTACGTGAACGGGCACCGCGCGGCCTCCGGGGCCCCCGAGGGCTTCGATCGGAGCAACCTCGATCAGATCGTCAGCGACCTCCCCAGCCTCGGCGAAGACGAGGACTACCAGGAGAAGGGCCGCAGCGGGGTCCGCCAGGTGGGGGGCGGTCGCCTGGGGGTCCAGTACACGCGGCTCCCGGGTGAGGCCTATGCCCTGCAAGCGGGGTACGTCGTCGGGCGGCTCCCGCACTTCGTCGCGACGCCCCTCGACTTCTTCAAGCAGGCGGACGACCGGGACAAGGAGCAGGCGAACATTGCCGTCGCGGGCGGCGTGGCCCTGGCGGCTCTGGCGCTCGGTCTCCTGTTCACGTTCCTCGAGCACTCGCGGCCTCTGCAGGTGTTCCGCCGCGAGGCGGAGCAGCTCGCTGCCGGCAAGATCGACCAGCTGCAGCCGAGCAAGTTCCGTGGCGTGTACCGGCGGATCGCCTCGGACGTGAACGACGGCGTGGACAAGGTCGCGGCCCAGGGCGGTCACTCCCGCCGCGCCGCGGACCTCGAGCAGGTGCTGGGTGAGTTGCCTGCCCAACCGCAGATGAGCGCCTTCTCCGTGCCGGGAGGAGATGGTCCGAGCCCAGCTTCGGGGCCCCAGCTGCCCCAGCCGCCGGCTTCCCCCCGCGGTCCGTTGCCGGCTCCGCCCTCGGGACCCCAAGGGGCGGGTCCACGCCTGCCCGCTCCACCCCAGCGCGCCGCCTCTCCCGGCGGCGGGGGCGCGGCCGCCGCGGCGGTCGCTGCTCCTGCCCAGGCGGTCGACGAGGAAGCGGAGTGGCAGGAGGTCTTCCAGCAGTTCGTCGCCACCAAGCAGCAGTGTGGCGAGAGCGTGGAGGGATTCACCTACCAGAAATTCCGCGCGACCCTCATCAAGAACCGGGACGCCCTCGCCAGCCGACACGGCGCGGGCCAGGTCCGCTTCAGCGTGTACGTCAAGGACGGCAAGGCCGCCCTCAAGGCGAACCCGCTCCGCTGAATCGGTGCTGCGCCGCGCCATCGCCGACGCGCGGCGCGCGCAGCACCGAGCGGTCCGGCGGCGGCACCCGGAGCCACGGCGGGAAACGTCGTCGCTTCCGCCGGAGCGTCCATCGGGAGCCTCCACGGGTCTCGTGAGCTCCGCCGGTTGCGGCGCTTCGCCTCAAGCATTAGGAGTCCTCCATGTCCCAGACCCCCCATCACAAGGTCCTGATCATCGGCTCCGGTCCCGCAGGGCTGACCGCGGCCATCTATGCGGCGCGAGCCAACCTCGAGCCCCTGTGCGTCGAAGGCTTCAACGCTGGGGGGCTCATCCCCGGCGGACAGCTGATGTTCACGACGGACGTCGAGAACTTCCCCGGTTACCCGAAGGGAGTCTCGGGGCAGCAGATGATGGCGGAGTTCCGCGAGCAAGCGGAGCGTCAGGGGACGAAGTTCATCACCGCGGACGTCCAGAAGGTCGATCTCTCGGAGCGCCCCTTCAAGGTCTGGGTGGGTGAGGACGAGAACGAGCTGCACCTCGCCGACACGGTGATCCTCTCGACGGGAGCCCGCGCGAACTACCTCGGGCTCGACTCCGAGGAGAAGCTCAAGAACAAGGGCGTGAGCGCTTGCGCGGTCTGCGATGGTGCCCTCTTCCGCAGTGAGGACGTGGTCGTCGTGGGGGGCGGCGACACCGCGATGGAGGAGGCCACCTACCTCGCCGGCCTGTGCCGGAGCGTGACGCTCGTGCACCGTCGTGACGAGTTCCGGGCGAGCCAGGCGATGCAGAAGCGGGTGCTGGCGAACCCGAAGATCCGCATCCTCTACTCCCACGTCGTGACCGACGTGCTCGGAGTCGACGAGGACAAGGTCACGGGCGTGCGCGTGAAGAGCCTGAAGACCGGCGAGGAGAACGAGGTCCCGGCAGGGGCGATGTTCGTCGCCATCGGCCACACGCCGATGACGGACCTGGTGCGTGGGCAGGTCGCGCTGCACGACAACGGGTACGTCAAGGTGGAGCCGGGCTCGACCCGCACGAGCGTCCCCGGGGTGTTCGCGGCGGGCGACTGCGCGGACTGGGTGTACCGTCAGGCGGTGACCGCGGCGGGGACCGGCTGCATGGCGGCCCTCGACGCGGAGCGCTGGCTGAGCGAGCAAGAGGGCTGAGGCCGTTGGAGTTGGAGGAGGAGCTTCTCGAGCTGACCCGGGCTCTGCGTGCCCACGCGGAGTGGCAGCTCGCCTGTGGCGCCCACGGGTTGCCGCGGGGCTCCTCGACCTCCGTCGTCGCATTGGAGCCGGAGGTCCGCAGGGGACCCGTGGAGCGCGCCCGGGGCCCGCGGGGCGACGGGGGGAGGGGAGCTTCGGAGCCGGGGCGGATCGACGGCAGGCACCCCGAGAGGTTCGAAGACGCGCGGGTCGACGGAACACGAGCCGCCCACGCGCGCGGAGGTGAGGCGCCCGCCGAGCCGGCGCCGTCCGCCCCGAGGCGACCGTCGGGCGGCCCGGCGCCGGACGCTGCCCGACGCCTCGAGGTGCTCGCGGAGCAGGTGCGCGGCTGTACGGCCTGTGGGCTGCACGCCGGGCGCAAGCAAGCGGTGTTCGCCCGGGGCACGGGATCTTCGCGTTTGTGCTTCGTCGGCGAGGGGCCCGGGGCCGACGAGGACGCGCAGGGGTTTCCCTTCGTGGGCAAGGCGGGGCAGCTGCTGGATCGGATGATCGCGGCGATGGGGTTCGAGCGGGACGAGGTCTACGTCTGCAACGTCGTCAAGTGCCGCCCCCCGAACAACCGCAAGCCCGAGGCTCACGAGATCGCTGCGTGCTCGCCCTATCTCCACCAGCAGATCGAGCTGCTGGATCCGGAGGTGATCGTCGCCCTGGGCGCCACGGCGGTCGAAGGCTTGCTCGGGGTGACCGGCGGGATCACGCGGATGCGCGGGCGCATGAAGCTCTACAAGGGGCGCATCGCCGTCATGCCCACGTTCCACCCGGCGTACCTGCTCCGCAACCCAGCGGCCAAGGCCGACGTCTGGAAGGACCTGCAGGCGGTGGTGCGGCAAATGGGCCGCCAGCTGCCGTCGAAACGCTGAGCGTGCCGGTGCTCGTCTGCGCCGCGGAGGGCGCGGTCGGCACGTTGCGCTCCGCGGAGGGCGCGGTCGGCACGTTGCGCTCCGCGGATGCGTGTCGACCTCGCGGGCGCAGGGACCCTACGGCGGTGCGCGCTGCCACCGAGGCACTGCGCTCCGCTGGCGCCGTCGAGGGGCGAGTGCGGACAGGCCGCGTCGTATCGTGACGTCGCGGCGCTGCGCGCGTCGGTGGTCGGCGCGTCGCGCTCCGCGGGTGCGTGTCGACCCAGCGGGCTGAGGGCAGAGCGCGGGCGCCCGCTGGGCGGGTGCGTCGCGAAACGCGCGAAGCCCCGCACCGGGAGGTGCGGGGCTTCGACGCGCCGGCTGGCAGCTAGCCCGAAGGCAGCTCGTCAGAGACCGTAGACGAGGCCCAGCGAGGGCTGGATGGCGGTGCCCGGGTCGGGGAACAAGAACATCGCGTTCACGTTGATCTTGAGGCCCAGCCGCGGGGTGAAGTTCCAGAGCGCGCCGGCGCCTACCGTGGCGAAAATAGGCCCGGACTTCTGATACATCTTGATGTTCAGAGTGTCGCAGATCTGGCCGGCTCCGTCCTGGCGGCAGCTCTCGACGTTGTTCTTCTGGACGAGCCCCTGGACGTCGGCGAGGCCACCTCCCGCATGCGCGTACGGGTGGAACCCGGCCCCCGTGTTACCCAGGAAGTAGTAGCTGAAGCGAGCCTCAGCGTGGACAGGGAGGAAGTCCTTCGGCGCGCCCTGGAACGCGAAACCTGCCCGCACGCCGACGGACATGTTGTCGTGGAACATGAACTCGTAGCTGAGGAGCGCGCGGATCTGGGCCGGCGCGAAGCCCGACACGAGCCGCGGGGCAACGGTGGGGCGTTCAAGGACGTTGTCGGTTCCTATCAACGAGGGGTAGGGCTCTCCGAACGCGAAGCAGGAGACCTGGTTCTCGACGTCAGGATCGCACGGTCGGGAGAAGTTGCCGATCTGGAGCACGTCCAGAGCGCCGTGAACGCCGATCCAGTGCCGGCTCGGGCGGCTGCTCGAGAAATCTTCCGGGCCAGCGGCGCAGGTCCCGTCGACGCACGAGCCGCTCGGGCAGTCGTCGTCCATCTCGCAGCTCGGAGCCGTCTCACAGGCGCCGTCCACGCAGAGCAGGCCGCACTTGCACTCGCTGGAGTTGTTGCAGCTGACGCCCCAGTCCTTGTCCCCACACGACGTCTCACCGCACCCCGGGAAGTCCGGCGGGCAGTCCGAGGACGACGTGCAGCGAGGGGGAGGCGATTGACCGGGGAAGGCAGGGGGCGGCTCGCTCGTGTTCTCCATGAGCCGCATCTCGACGGGCTGCTTGCGGCTGCCCAGGCTGTCGACCACCTCGTCGATGCTGTCGGTGACCTGCACGTACCACTGGAGGGTGCCGGTGACGTTGGTCTCGTCGCAGGGGATCTCCGCGCGCCACTCGTCCCCCGACTTCTTCATGGCGATCTTCTTCCACTCGCCGCCGGGGGCCTTGAACTTGAGCTCGGCCTTCACCCCCGCTTCCTCCGTGTGGCAGCTCACCGGGATGGCGCGCCGTGTCTCCACCTGCCGCACCTCGGGGGTACACAGCATGTCCCCGGGGATCGCCTCGTCGCCGATGTCGTCGTCCGCCGCTGCTGCCGGGGGCGCGCCTGCCGACTGCGTACCTCCCGAGGCGGCGAAGGTCTCCTGGGTCTCCGGGGTCGCCAACGCGGCGTCCAGCTTCACGGCGGGGTGAATGGCGCTGGCGTTCCGGAAGGCCTCGGCGGCGCCCGCCTGATCGTTGCGTCCGCTCCCGCGCACGATGCCCACGTACATCCAGGCCTCGGCGAGGGTCTGGGGGCTACACTTGTTCTCACAGGCCTCGATGGTGCCCGTGAGCACCGCTTCCGCCTTGTCGAGCTCCATCATCAGGTAGTGCTGATTGATGGCCTCGTCGATCTTCTTACGGGCGGCCTTGTCTCTTGTGTATTGAGCAAAGGCGGGCAAGGAAAACAGGCCGACTAACAAGACGGCCATCAGCCTGGTGAACGTTCGGCTTTGCACTTTGGTCTCCGGACGCGAGGGATTAAGGGAGGTTCATACTGCCGGAATGCGGCGAGCTGATTCGAAAGGCGCTGATGCGAAAGGGGAGCTGAGGGCGAATGGGGCGGAGTCGGTGTCACTGGGGTGGCGAGGCGGGACCCGTGTCCGGCGTCGTATCCGGTGCAGCAGGTTCGCTCGTGACGGGCCCCCCGGGCCCCTCGATGACTCGGTCCTCCGGGACGGGGCCATCGAGGACGGTGCCTTCCGGGACGGTGCCTTCGGGGACGGGGCCTTCGGGGACGGCGTCCGCGGATGCCGGCGGCGCCGGTGTCAGCGGTTCCGAGGGAGCCGCCTCGGGGATGGAGCTCTCGTGAGGAGGGAGCTCGGGCGCCGGGACAGCAGACGTCGCGCAGCCGGCCTCTGCGGTGGGACCTCGACCGGGATGGGTGGGGGCGGCCGGGCACGAGTCCTCGGGGATGAGCGCGCTGTCGGCGGCGCTGGGCGTTTCCTGGGAAGAAGCGGCGTCTGGTAGCGACGTCGGCGGGCGCGCCGGTGCCTCGCAGCCCTCCGCGGGGGAGAGGTTGCGCGCGGCGTGCGCGTTGAGCTCGGCGACGTCGAGGTGGGCGGCGGCCTTCGAGCGGAAGCCTTGCTGGAGCTCCAGGGTGGCGAAGTAGAGCTCCGCCCGGGCGATCGCCAGCTGGCGCGGCGCGCAGAGCATCGCGCCTCTGGCTTGCGCTTCGTCGGTGAGCCGTGAGAGCTCGGCGACGCGCCCACGGAGGGCCGGGTTCTGGCCGCACGCGGTCCCCGTCCACAGCAGGACGGCGAGGAGCGACGTTGGACCGCCTCTCACGGGCGGGCTCCTCTGCGAGCCGCCAGGCTCAGCTCGATGGCGCGCGTCGAGAACGCCTCGCTGCTGGATGCCAGGGTGATCGCGTCGTCATAGTCTGCCTCGGCGGCTTCCGTCTCCGCCTTGCGGAGGTACGCCCGGGCGGAATGGAACTCATAGGGGGCCAGCGCCTCCGCGCCGGCCTCCCGCGCCTCCCTCAGCCGCTCTTGCGCGCGCCCCATGCGCTCCGCAGACAAAGCGCTACCGCAACCGGCGCAGACGAGCAGAGCCATCGTGAGAGTGGCCGTCGTCAGGAAGCACTTGCGGGTACCTGCTCGCTCGCTCAGCATGGCGCTGTGATGGGTCCGCGGTGGCCATCGGGGATCCCGGACGAGGCGATGGACCTGGAATTCGGATCTCGGGCCGCCGGGGCGGCAACTTGACCTGATTCCACCGCTGCAACCGCAGCGGAACGCTACCAATGGGGTAGCGATGTCGTCAACAACTCGGTTCAGTGTCGACGGAAGGGCTCCACCCGGTGCTGATGCACCGCAGGGGTGCGAGAGCCCCCGTCGATCGACCTCGTCTCTCCGCCCGCGCCCACCTCGGGGGAGGTTCCGTTCTCCGCCCCGCGCCCGCTGCCTGATGGGCCCACTCACGAACCCTGAGTCTTGACGAACCCTGAGTCGTGCTCGCGGATCGGTGCTCTAGTCTTCTGGTCGCGACGAACGGGCTGCCTTCGGCAAACCGTTCGTCGATCCAGGACCCACTGGGACCTCTTGGTCGAGGGCCACGGGGAGGGCTCTCGTCGAGGGCTCTCGTCGAGGCTCTTGCTGCCGTGGGAAGGGTCGTGGGAACGACGGGAGTCGTGCTCGAGAGCCGAGACGACGGGGCTCCGCTCACAGGCGGCGGTAGACGCCCACCACCTTGCCCAGCAGCATCGTGGAGCGGAAGTCCGTCGCGCGAACGAGGATCGGCGCCATCTGGGAGTTGGCGGGCTGGAAGCGGATGTAGTCCTTCTCGGGGTAGTAGTGCTTCACCGTGGCCTCGTCGCCGATCAACGCGACGACGATGTCTCCCCGCTCGGCGACGGACTGCTTGCGCACGAAGATGTAGTCGCCGCTGAGGATGCCGGCCTCGATCATCGAGTCGCCGGTGACCCGGAGCCCGAACACCTCACGTCCGCCGTTGACCATCATGCGGTCGACGCGGACCGTGTCGATCACGTTCTCGTCGGCGAGGAGCGGCAAGCCGGCCGCGACGCGCCCGAGCACCTGCACCTCGACGACGTTGTCCGTCGTGTCGTTGCTCGCCTCGAGGGGCGTGTCGACGACCCGGAGGGCGCGGCTCTTCATGTCTTCGCGCCGCAAGTAGCCCTTGCGCTCCAGGGCGCGCAGGTGATCGTTGACGCCGTTCGTCGAGCGGATCCCCATGTGCTCGCCGATCTCGCGGAGGGTCGGAGGATACCCGCGGTCGCGGATCGACTTCCGGATGAACTCGAGGGTCTGCTCCTGGCGCTTGGTCAAACCTTGCATCGCTCGCAAATCCTACTGAACGGGTGTCAGGCCGTCAAATTCCTGGCGGATCCTCCGGGCACGCGGCGGATCTGGCCCTCGTCCACGCCGGGGTGGCCCGCGGAGGGAGCCGGTGAGCTCCCGAGCATGCAGAGAGGGCCCCGGGTGCGTCCCGAGAGAGCCGATGGCGTGAGCAGCGCCGCAGGGACGAGCTCATCAGCGGTTCGGGCCGATGGGCGAGCGCTCCGGAGGGCGAACCACTCGGCCCCTAGAACTTGTTGCTCGTCGACAGGAAGGTCAGCTTGTCGGTGGTCTCGCGGAGGCGACCGACCAGCATCCGAACGACGCCCCACAGCACCTCGAAGGCGAGATCCTTGTGGAGGAAGAGCAGATCGTCGAAGCCGTCCTTGGCGATGGCCAGGACGCGACACTTCTCGTGGACGTTCGCGTCCGCCGAGCGGGGGGACTCGTCGAGCAGAGCCATCTCGCCGAACGCCTGCCCCGGGCCGAGGATCGCGAGGGCTTCCTCACCCATGCCGGGCACTTCCCGGCTGATCCGCACGCGGCCTTCGAGGATGAGGTAGAGCTTGTCCCCTGCGTCGCCGTGACGGAAAATTTTGCTACCGCGCTCGTAGGTCTCTTCCGTGGCGACCTTCGCGATCAGCTCGAGCGCGGCTGGTTTCAGCCCCTCGAACAGCCGAATTTGGGCGAGCTGCTCCAGGCGGTCCGTCATCGAGTGGGCAATGTAGCCGTCGACGGCCTCCCGTCGAAAGGAAATTGCAACGATTTTCCGGTCTCACGGCCCCCGGCAGGGGCCCTGAGGACCCGGCGGAGGAGGGGGGCTCCCCCACGCTGCCTTCAGCGGCGGAACGTGATCACGAACGGCGGGGTCGCGCCCGACGTGGGCCGGCCCAGCTTGTCGAGGGGCGCCTCGAAGCGACCCCGGGTCATGGCGCAGCGCTTCACCGCCGTGCCGAAGCCGCTGCCCGGATCGTCGAGCACCCGGACGTCCTTGGCGCGCCCGTCGGGGCCGACGATCACCATCAGCCGGACGCGGGTGTAGTTGATCTGCTCGATGTCCGCCTCGGCGGGCCAGGGGCAGTTCTGGAGGGACGTGGCGATCGGCTTCGCGGGGCGGGAGCGATCGACGGTCGGCGCAGGTGGCGCGTCGGCTTTGCCCTTGCCGTCCGGGACGCCGTCGGGGCGCGTCACGCCGGAGCGTACGGCCTTCGTGGAGGTCCCCTTGGCCGACGTCGTCCCGCCCGCGAAGCGGGTGCCCTCTCCGCTGATGAACCCTTCTCCCGTGAGATCGAGGGGTTCGTCGGGGTCCGCGGGGGCGGTCAGCACCTTTCCAGCTTCCGCGGGCGCGGGCGGCGGCTCGTTGGTCGGGGGAGTCTCCGCAGTGGGCGGTGGGACGTCGACGGGCGGGGGCGTGGGCTCTGGAGTGGGCTCTGGCTCCGGCGGCGGTTCTGGCTCGGGCTCTGGCTCCGGCTCCGGTTCGGGCTCTGGCTCCGGCTCCGGTTCGGGCTCTGGCTCCGGTTCCGGTTCGGGCTCCTCGAGGTCGATGTCGTAGCTCGCGCGGAGCCGCTCCTGGACGTAGTTCTGCACCCCGCTCGAAAATCGTTGGAGGTGGTCCAGGGAGGCGAAGGACGCGGCGCCGAGCAGGCCGTGGGTCCCGAGAGAACCGATCAACGCCAACAGCCCCGCGCTGAGCCGGACGGAGTCCCCCAGGTGGCGGACGGGCTCCATGGGATCCGGCCGGGTCGGACCTGTCGGAGTCACGGTGGACCTCCGTTCCCCGCCCGGGGGCTCACCAGCGTCGGGGGGAGGGGTTCTCCGGAGCCGGCCCCCGTCGTTGCGCTCCGGTTGGGAGTGTTGGGTTGCGGTCATCGCCGATGCTCGAGTGATCCCCCCGACTGCGGGTTGCGGGCGGCGCGCCCGTCGTGGGCCGCGAGCCGCTCGTTTCACTGTTCGACCGTTTGCGTGTTGGCGGGCGCCCCTGCGGAGGACGGCGTGACGGCGAAGGCGATCTTGGCGATCCCAGCGCGCTTGAGCAGGTCGAGGACGTGGATGACGCGGCCGTGCTCCACCTTGGTGTCGGCGCGGATCACCGCCCGCAGGTCATCGTTCTTGGCGCGGGCGGCCTTGGCCAGTCCGGAGATCGCCTCGTCGTCGGCGACCTGCTCGGAGTCCACCATCGTCCGGCCATCCGCGCTGAGCTCCACGCTGAACACCGTCTGCACGCTCTCGCCGCTGGCCGCCTTCGGCAGGTCCATCGGCATGCCCTGGGAGTGGATGATGCGCGCCGTCACCATGAAGATGATGAGCAGCACGAGCACCACGTCCACGAGGGGCGTGACGTTGATGCCGGAGATCAGCCCGTCGTCGTCGTTCTGCGAGCTGGCTGCCATGGCTCAGTCCTTGCTCTTTCCAGCGGCCTCGGCCGTGGCGGGGTCTTGGCCGACGAGGTGCGCGAGCAGGACCCGGCTGAGCGCCTCGGTGTTCGCCAGGATGGAGCGAGCGTGCCGCTGGTAATAGTTGTACATGACCACCGCGGGGATCGCGACGGCGAGGCCGACCGCCGTCGCGACGAGGGCCTCGGCGATCGCCGCCATCACGACCTCGGGAGCGGACGTCGCCCCTTGCTGGGCCTGCGCCGCGCCTTCCGTGGCGAGCCCCTCGAAGGCCTGGACGACGCCGATGACGGTGCCGAACAGCCCGATGAAGGGGGCGTTGTTGCCGAGCGTCCCCAGGAAGGCGAGGCGCCGCTCGAGCTTCATGCGCTGCAGAGCCTTCGCTCCCTCCATGGCCTCTTCGGCGGCCTTGGGGCCGCGATCCGCCTCGGCGATCCCGGCGATGACGACGGCCGCCTCCGCGCTGGGAGACGCTTGCAGAGCGGAGCGCGCCGCTTCGAAGTCACCGTTGCGCAGCGCGTCCCTCAGCTTCTGAGCGAGCCCGGCGAGATCGTCCCGCAGCGAGAAGTAGAACCAGCCGCGCTCGAGCATGATCGCGACGGAGATGACGCTCAGACCGATGAGCATCCACATGACCCAGCCCGCGCCGAAGCGGGTCATCAGATCCTGTAGCCAAGTAACGAGGTGCATCCTTCGAACCTTCCAAATTCGTCGAGGGGGGAGCGGTCGTTTTCAGGGGCCGCGCTGGGTGTCCGCCGGGCGGACCCGCGAACGAGGGCGGGGCAATCGCTAGCACAGTTCCCGACAGGTCGCCTCGTCAGGAGGTCGGGTCTTGTCGCAAATTTCCGAATGAGGGGCGGAATGCAGCGCTGGTGCAGCCCGCGTGGGTCAGGCCCCCCAGGAACTCCGGGGCAGGTGGGCACCAGGGGTGCGCTGGGACCCGGGCGGGGACCCCTCGCGTCGGCGGGAGGAGCGCAGGGCTCCGGGGCGGGCGCACCACCGCCCGCGGCGACCGGCTGGGACGTCGAAGGGGGCGAGGGGCTCCCGGCGCGCCGTGGCGGGGGCCTGCGGCGGGGGCCTGCGGCGGGGGCTCGGCGCCGTGACGGCGTGGCTCCAGGCTAGCCGGGCCGTTCGTGGAGCGCGCTCAGAGCTCGTGGGGCATCAGGTCGTGGGGGGAGCGGAAGAACTGCTCCGGGGAATAGCCCCCCAGGCACGAGACTCTCCGCATGTAGATGTCGGCGTAGAGGTCCACCTGCTGCCCGAACAGGCTCATGCCGTTCATCTCCTTGAGGACCGACCCCCAGTAGGGGTGGAACGCTCGATCGACGGCCTCCGCGATCTCGACGTACTCCGCCTCCAACGCGCGCAGCTCCCCACGCACGCGCTCGACGTGCTGCTTCGCGCGGCGGCGATCGAGCTCCCGCTCCTCGGGGTGAGACGCGCTGGCTTTGCTCAGGTCCTTGTAGCGGGTCTGGTAGAAGCGGAGCTCGTCCTCGAGCAGGTGGCGTGTCTCCGCCAGGTGCCGGCGTCGCGAGCGCAGCTCTGCCGTCGACTCGAGGGCGGCGATTTCGGCGTCCAGCTCCTGGATGATCATGCCGGTGCGCCAGGCGCTCTCCTTCTTGGACCGCAGAATGTCACCGTAGATGTGATCACCGACGTAGAGGACGGAGGAGCCCGGGACGCCGATGTGGCGCTCGAACTCGCGCAGGCTGCCCCCCTCGTAGACCTTGCCTCGTTGCAGGGGGCTGTCGACGTTCCGCAGCACGTCTCCGTCGCGCTCCATCAAGGGCCGTCCCTCGGCGAACCAGCGCGGTTTGCCCGCCGCGCAGATGGCCACGTCGAAGTAATGCTGCCAGGCCGGGTACTCCTTGCTCGCGGTGCCCAGCAGATACGTCATCATCGCGTTGGTGTAGGACCACGGCGAGTTCGTCAGCAGGAACAACTTCTTTCCCGCGGACCGGAGCTTGTGGAGCGTCCGCGCCAGGTTCTCGTCTCGATCGATGAACCGCGGCAGGTCGCTGGTGACATGGTGGTACACGGCGCCCTCGGCGTGGGCCTCGTCGATGGCGGCGCGCACGTCGTCGAAGAGACGATCGTATTGCACCGTCTCGCCGCGGCTCTCCAGCGCCTGCACGATGGCCGCGTAGCTGGTGACCTCGCACAGGGCGAACAGCGTATCGATCCAGTGATAGCGGGCGGTGTGGGGACGGATCTTCTTGAGATGATACAGGTTCGCGATCTCGTCCTGGGTCAGCCGGCGGGTCCCGTGGTAGCCGACGTTGACCACCTTGTGCCGGTCCATCTTCAGGATGTTGCCGTACCGCTTGTCGATGAGGAGGCCACGGATCGGGAAGCGGGGATCGAAGGCCAGCTCCGAAAGATACTCGGGATACCCTCGGCGGATCAGGCGCTCCACCGTGAGCTGGATGCTGAGGGCATCCATCTCCTCCTGCCGGTAGATGGCGAGGGTGTAGTCCATGTCGAAGCCGACCCAGCGGATCGACGACATGCGCAGGTTCCGGTTCACGAACACCCGGTCGGGGCGCGGGATGCCGACGCCGCTCGGGGGGAGGTGGATCACGCCCGGGATGGGCAGGGTGAGCTGGCGCGGGTTGCGCGATTCCTCGTTCATGGGGAAGGCGGCCTCGTCATCTCCGGGACACGTTACGTGTCGGTAGGGACGCCGACATCGGCTCTCACCGGCGACGGGGCACGCTACAGTGTCTGCCATGACCACCCGTGAGACAACCCGCCCGCTCGCCATCTGGACGACCGGAGAGCCCGTGACCGAAGCCCGGCGCAGGCGCGGGTCCTTCGCGCAGATGATCCAGGAGGTGGTCGGGGACGCCTGGCGGGGGCCCTGGCTGGAGCTCGACGTGCGGGATCCGGAGACCCTCGTCGAGGCTCCTGCTTCGGCGGGGGTGATCCTCACGGGATCGGCGGCCCGCATCGCCGATCAGAGCCCCTGGATGGTTCGCGTCCAGGAGCAGCTCCGGGCGCTCGTCGAGGAGCGCGTGCCGATCTTCGGGATCTGCTTCGGTCATCAGCTCTTGGGGATGGCCCTCGGTGGGCGCTCCGGCCCGAACCCCCTGGGACGGGAGATCGGCACCGCCACCTTCTCGCTCACGGTGGACGATCCGCTGTTCGGGGAGGCGCCGCGCAGCTACCCGGTGTCGACGACGCACCTGGACTCCGTCCTCGAGCTCCCCCCGGGGGCCGTGGCCCTGGGCTCCACCCCCGGCGAGCGCCTCGCCGCGATCCGCTTCGGCGAGCGCGCCTGGGGTGTGCAGTTTCACCCCGAGTTCGACGCCGAGGTAGTCGGGGATTACGTGCGGTCGCGCCTGGAGACCCTCCGACGGGAGGGCTTCGACCCGGAGGGCTTGCTGGCCGCGCGGCGAGAGACCCCCGAGTCCGCGGACTTGCTCCGGCGGTTCGCCTGGCACGTGCGCCAGTGATTTAGATGGGCTAAAGGGGCGACCGCCATGGGATTTTCCTGCGGAGTCGTCGGGCTCCCCAACGTGGGTAAGAGCACCTTGTTCAACGCGCTCTCGAGCGCGAAGGCAGAGGCTCAGAACTTTCCATTCTGCACCATCGAGCCGAACGTCGGCATCGTGCCGGTCCCGGACGAGCGGGTCGACCGCATCGCCGAGGTCTGCAAGTGCTCGAACCGCGTGCTCACGTCGATCCGCTTCGTCGACATCGCCGGCCTCGTGCGCGGCGCCTCGAAGGGGGAGGGGCTCGGGAACCAGTTCCTGTCCCACATCCGCGAGGTGGACGCCATCGCCCACGTGGTGCGTTGCTTCACCGACGAGAACGTCACGCACGTGGACGGGCGCGTGGATCCCGTCGCCGACGTGGAGACGATCGAGACGGAGCTGTGCCTCAAGGATCTCGAGTCCGTCTCCAAGCGGCTCGAGCGCGCCCGCAAGCAGAGCAAGGGAGGCGACCCGAAGGAGAAGCTGGCGGTGACCCTGTGCGAGCGGCTGGTCGAGCACCTCGACCAGGGCAAGCCGGTGCGCGCGTTCAAGGACCTCGACGAGAAAGAGGCGGAGCTCCTGAAGGAGCTGCAGCTCCTCACGGCGAAGCCCGTCTTCTACGTGGCCAACGTGGACGAGAGCGACATCGGCGACGTGGAGAGCAATCAGCACTACCAGGCGCTCGTCGCCTACGCGGCGCGGGAAGGTGCGCCCGTGGTCCCGATCTGCGCGGCCCTGGAGGCGCAGATCGCGGAGCTGGACCCGGAAGATCGTCCCGAGTTCCTGGAGAGCGCGGGGTTGAAGGAGCCCGGGCTGAACCGCGTGATCCGCACGGGGTACGAGCTGCTCGGCCTCATTACGTATCTCACCGCGGGCGAGAAGGAGACGCGCGCCTGGACCGTGCCCCGCGGCGCTACGGCGCCCCAGGCCGCCGGGGTGATCCACTCGGATTTCGAGCGGGGCTTCATCAAGGCGGAGGTCATCTGGTGGGAGGATCTCGTCGCCCTGGGGAGCGAGGCCAAGTGCCGGGAGGCGGGGAAGCTCTCCATCGAGGGGAAGGACTACGTCGTCCGGGACGGCGACGTGATCCATTTCCGGTTCAACGTCTGAGTCGGTTCGACGGCTGAGCAGTGGAATGGCGGCGGTCGACCGTCGAGGGGCGACCGTCGAGGGGCGACCGTCGAGGGGCGACCGCTGGCGCACGGGGGTGCGTCGACGCGCTCGCTCTTCGTCGCGCCAGGGGGCGCGTGTGCTTTCGCCCGACGAAGGGCGTCCGCGTCGGCTGGTTCTGCGTCGCGCCTCGCTCGGCTCGTTCGCCTCGTCGGTCAGTCGAGCGGTTCCGCGCCCCGGGGTGAGTCATCGCCCCCGGACGACAGGGTCGTCCACCACTCCGCGTAGGTGGTGACGGGCGCCGGGCCGCCGAAGAACCCCAGGAAGCGGAGCACCCAGACGAGGAGCAAGGCGACGATCAGCGCCGCCGCCGCCGCGGTCCCTGCTCGGCTCCAGCGGGGGGACGGCCGCGGGGGCTCCGGCCCCAGCCACGAGCGCGCCGCGGTCCAGGCGAACCAGAGGAAGGCCGGGACGGCGAAGGGGACGAGGGGATGCAACTGCAGCGCGCCGGACAGGTCCCCCCGCGCGAGGTGGAGGGCGGCGCGGGTGAGCCCGCAGCCCGGGCAAGGGATTCCCAGCCATCCGGCGCTCGGGCAAACGGGCGCTCCCGCGAGGAGCAAGCCCAGGAGCGCCGCCACGACGACACCCCCGAGGAGGCGTCCGCTCGCTCCGGTCTCCGTCGAGCGAGGCCCGGCGCCGGCGCGCTCGCCGGCCCGGCGCGTGGCGGACGGGACGGCGTCGGGAGCCAGAGGAACGCTCCGGGCGCGCTCAGCCGCCGTTGCGACGAGCCGCTTCCCACACCTCGTTCAGATCCGCGGGGAGGAAGTACAGCCCGAAGAACAGATAGAGGACGGGGTGAGCGACCTGTGGGTTCTGCACGCCGGCCATGCGCTGGGCGTCGGCCACCTTCTCCGGCAGCTTCAGCACCTCGAGGATGTTGATGATCGGGATGAAGAACAGCAGCAGGCTGATGTCGCTCTTCTGGCGGAACCGCTTCAGCTCGCCGAGCATCTGGATGAACACGACGAGGGAGTAGACGAAGCACAGCATCCCGATGAGCAGGGTCGCCACCGGGTTTCGCGTCTTGCCCAGGGGGCCGCGCGCGCCGCTCGTCGCGACGGCGAGGGCGCCAGGTGCCGCCACGGCAGGGCTGCTTGCTCCGACGGCTGCTCCAGCGCTCTGCAGGGCTCCGCCCACGGAGTCACCTGCGGGACGCTCCGGCATCGGGAGCTGCCCGGGTGCGCCGGCCCCCGGAGGGGTGACCGCCTGACTCAGAGCCGTCTGCGCGAAGGCCTGAGGGCTGCCGCCGGGGGTCTGGGCGCTGGGTGCTCCCGCGCTGGGGCTCTGGGCGCTGGGGCTCTGGGCG
>JAAZAA010000312.1 GCA_012514535.1 Myxococcales bacterium
CACCGACGCCGAGGACACCGACGCCGCCAACGGTATCGACCCTCAGGGCACCGACGCGAAGGGGATGATCGTCTTCAGGTCCCGATCGTTGAAGCGCAGCTGCAGCCCGATGAAGTAGTCGCGCCGGTCGCCGCTCAGGATGTCGTCGACGCCACCGAGGAGCCAGAGCCGGCGCACGAACTCGTAGCCGAGGGACACCCGCCAGCGCGGCAGCACGACCTCACCGAAGCCGAACAGGTCCTGGCGCAGCTCGAAGCGGTCGTCGAACAGCAACGTGTCGAGGCCCACGCCGCCCGTCGACTCCTTGATGCCGAAGCGCCCCCAGAAGGGCCCCACCCGCTGCGCGAACTGCAGGGAGAACCGGAACCGGTTCGTCGTGGTGGTCCTGACCTCGCGGTACTGGTTGGGGTCGTTCGGGTTCGTGGAGGTGACGTCGATCTGCTCGATGAGCGTGTAGCCCCTCGGGTCGTTGACCAGCTCGACGTGGTAGTACTTGTCCTCCTGAGGCTGGACGCGGACCTCGACGAAGCTCTTCACCGTGCTGGTGAGGAACTGATAGTCGGTGCGGAGGTTGACGATCGTCTGGATGCGGCTGAGCCCACCGACGAACTCCCCGACGCTCTCGGTGATCCCCTCCACCTCGTTGATGAGGCGCTCGTCCTTCGTGAGCCGCCCCAGCGTCCCTTCACCGCGCTCGAGCCGAGCGCTGATGGACTCGATGTCCTCGAGGGCGTTCTCCAGGCTCTCGCTCGCCCGGTTGACCCGCTCGACGATCTGCCGCACCTCTCCCGACTCTTCGCCTGGCGCTGCGCCTTGCGCCAGGAGCGTGCGCACCTCGTTCGTGGAGACCCGCACGTTCTCGAGGATCCGCTCGACCTCGGGCCCGCCCCGCTCCGTGAGCCGCTCGACGTTCGCGAGGATGTTGCGGACGCTCTCTCGGTTCTCGCGGACCGTCTGGTTCAGGGCCTCCGTAACCCGCGCCAGGTTCTCGAGGGTGTCCTTCAGGTTCTCGCGGCCCTCGTCGCTGCCGACGGTCGCCGCGAGGGACTGGGAGACGGCTCGGACGTCGCGCGCGATGGCCGCGACCTCCTTCATGATGTCGTCGGTGCTCGTGCCCTCCTCCACCACGTGGATGCGGTCGCCGTCCTGGAGCCGCTCGCGCCCCTCCGTGCCCGGTGAGATGCGCAGAAAGTACTCTCCGAGCAGGCTCGACGAGACCTTCGCCACCGCCGCGTCCTCGTACAGGGCGACGTCGTCGTCGATGCGGATGTCGACGCGGGCTCGGTCCCCCTCGAGCCGCACGCTCTCGATGCTCCCCACGGGGATACCCGCGACGCGGACCCGCGAGTGACGGGCGACCCCCATGGCGTCGTCCATGAGCGCGTAGACGACGTACCCGTCACCGGGTCCGCCCCCCTGGTGGACGAAGCGATAGATCAGGAGCCCCGCCCCCGCGGTCACGACGGTGAAGATGCCGACTTTCGCCGCTGTCGTGACCCTGGCCATCCGGCGGAACCCTATCAGGGGTTCCCCGGGGGGGACCACTCCCCGGAGTGCGGGCGCTCCCGCGGAGCGGGTGGGTCGACTCCCTCCGGGCTTTTTGCCAGCCTCCGTCCCCATGGATCAGCCCCCGGGCGGAGGCGGCGAGGGCGGCCGCGCGCGCTCCTCCGCCGCGCCGTTCGCGTGGTTCGGCCCTGCCCTCCGCCGCCGTGGGCAGGCTCGCGGTCGGCAGGCTCGCGGTAGTCTGGGTCTGCGCTCCGCAGCCTCACCCGGCCCAAGCTCGCTCGGCCCCGCTTCGCTCGCTGCTGCCTCCCTCGGCGCGATCCTGCTCGGCGCCGTCGCGCTCGGAGCCGCCTGCGCACCCCGGGGACCCGTTCCCTCCGCCGCCACTCCCTCGACCTCGCCCCCCTCCGCCCGAACCGCCGCCGACGGCGCTGCCCCTGACGCCGGGGAGGTGCCGCCAGCTCACCCGGAGGACGCCGCCGCCTCGACCTGGGCGGCTCAGACCTCTTCCCCGCGCCTCGCCCCGCCACACGATCCCGCCCTCGCCCCGTGGCTCGCCCTCTGCGGTGAGGGAGACGCCGCGCTTCATGAAGTGGCCCGAGACGTAGCCGTGCGTCGCGATCGCGACGGGGCTCCGCCCGATCCGGAGTGGACCACGTACCAGCTGCGCCGGCGCGGGGCGCCGTACCTCGCGCCGCGGGTCTGGTCGGCGGAGCTCCCCGCGTCCTCCGACGTGCAGCGGGACGAGGTCGCCCAGCGCCTCGAGGCGTGGGCCCGGCGACGTAGCCGCGGGATCCTGCGCTGCGGGGTCGCCGAGGTCGCACGGGAGGATGCCACGAGCGTCCTCGCGGTCGTCCAGGTCGACGTCCAGGGCGAGCTCGGCGCGCTCCCCACCCAGGTGGCGCCGGGGCAATGGCTCGAGGTGCGCACGAAGCTCCTCGTCGCCGCGACCGACGTGGCCGCCCTCGTGCTCGGGCCCCAGGGCCCGCCCCGGCCCGTCGCCCTAAACCTCCAGGGCGACGAGTGGCGGGGGCGCTTCACGGTGGACCAGCCGGGGACCTGGCAGGTCCAGCTGTTAGCCAATGGTGAGGGAGGCGCTCTCCCGATCCTCGAGGCGTACGTCCACGCCGGCGCAGCCCCCCGCGTCGCGCCGTGGACCCTCGCCGCGCCCGGCGAGGCGGCTCACCGAGCGGATCTGAGCCCGGAAGACGCGCTCCTGGCCATGCTCAACGAGGCCCGTCGGCTAGCTGGCCTGTCCCCGCTCCTCCCCAGCGACGCTCTCGCGGCCCTCGCACGGAGCCACGCGGCCGCGCTCCGGGCTCGACGTGAGATCACCCACGACACCGGGAGCGGCAATCCCACACGCCGCGTGGAAGAGGCGGGGATCCCTGCCCGGCAGGTAGGGGAGAATGTCGCACGAGCACCATCCGCCCTGCGCGTTCATCGCGCATTGTGGGCGAGCCCCTCACATCGGGCCAACCTTCTTTTCCCTCATTTCGACCGGGTCGGAATCGGAGTGAGTTGGGAGGGTGAGGCGATGATGTACGTGAGCATCCTCTTCGTCGACGAGGGGTGACGTGAGTGAACGGTGCGCTCCAGAGCAGGGGTGCGCCGCGGTCCCCGCGCCACACCCCATGGCCTGGTGTGCCCCAACATTCCCGGTGGAGCATCGGCGTGGACCGTTGTAGCGTCCTCGCTCGTGGAACTCGCTAGGGACTCCTGGAACCGACGTGCACGCCGTTTCGTGCGCTCGCTGCCCATCACTGCTCTCGCCGCCGCGGCCCTGGGCACCGCGCCGGAGGCGTCCGCGCAGTCGAGGACGTTTTATCTCGACCGCGCGCAGCTCTCCGGAGCGCCGGACGATGGCTTCATGGTGTGGCGCCCCAACATGCACGAGGAGACTCGCTTTTACGGCAACATCGCCGCGGGGTTCTCGCTCAATCCTCTGCGCATCAACAACGTCACCGACGTCCCCAGCGTGCGCCGCCAGATCGACAATCCAATCGAGGGGCAGCTCATCCTCTACCCCTCGCTGGGTATGGAGATCGCGCGACGCGTCGGCTTCAACGTGATGATGCCGTTCGTGCCGTACCAGTGGACGGGTGAAGATCCGGTGGCGCACGACGTGGGAAACGGCGGCCTGGGGACGCACTCCGCCCTCATGGACGTGCGCCTCGACGCGCGCGTGCTCGCCTGGGAGTCGGACGATCGCAAGACGCGCGTCGGTGGCGGCTTGGCGGTGTGGGTGCCGACGGGATCGAAGACGGGGTTCGCGAGCGACCGCGCCACCACCTCGATGCTCTATGTCTCCGCCGAACACCAGTTCGACTCCTTCCTCCTGACGGGTCAGATCGGTCCCCACCTCCGACCGCACCGGGCTTTGGAGGGCAACAACTCCGCGCTCGCCGTCGCGTCCGAGCTCCGGTACGCGGTGGGTGGCTTCGTCCCCATGCGCGACGGCCGCATCCGCCTCGGCCTCGAGCTCTGGGGCTCGACGGGGATCGAGGACGTGAACCCCAGCCGCGGCGGAGAGCAGAGCACCTTCTTCGGCGGCAACAACACGACGATCGAGTGGCTCGCCCAGGGACGGTTCCTGCTCGACGAGCGCGATCGCGTCTTCGCCAACGTGGGCGCGGGCACTCGACTCACGGGCGGCTACGGCGCCGCCGACGTGCGCGTGCTCGCCTCCATCGGCACCTACCTGACCTTGCACGACATCAAGCCCGACTCGCCGCCACCGCGGGTGCGCGTGGTGCCCGACGTCGAGGACTACGATCCCGACACGGATGGCGACGGGTATCCCGACTCCATCGACAAGTGCCCGACGATCCCCGAGGACGGCAAGCCACCGGATCCCACGGACGGCTGCCCGGCGCCCGTCGACAGCGACGGTGACGGCATCCCCGATCACCTCGACAAGTGCCCCAACGAGCCCGAGGACATGGACGGCATCCAGGACTCGGATGGCTGCCCCGAGACGGACGCGGACAACGACGGGATCCCGGACGTGGAGGACGCCTGCCCGCTCGAGCCGGGACCGCGTTCACAGATCGCAGAGAAGAACGGCTGCCCCACCCTCACCAAGGTGACGGAGGACGGCGAAGTGACGCTCATGCAGCCGATCGAGTTCGACACGGCGAAGGCGACCATCAAGCCCGTGAGCTTCCCGATCCTCGACGAGGTCGTCACGCTCATGAAGGCGCGGCCCGACATCCGCATGCAGATCCATGGCCACACCGACAACCGCGGTGGTCACGCCATGAACATGCAGCTCAGCAAGGATCGCGCGGCCTCGGTGATGAACTACCTCATCTCCAAGGGCATCAAGGCGAGCCGCCTCGAGTCGGACGGCTTCGGTCCAGACAGGCCGAAGACCACCAACGACACCGAGGAAGGGCGCGCCAAGAACCGCCGGGTCGACTTCAAGATCCTCGAGTGAGCCTCGGCGCCCGGGGGCCCGGCCTGGTGCCGGCCCCCGCCGCCGAGATGGCGCGCCGTCGGTGCGGGTCGAGACGGCGCGCCGTCAGCCGCCGCGCCACTCGTCCAGGAACGCCGTCACCCACGTCAGCGGGGCGTTCCAGTTGATGGCCACCTCGTTGACGCTCCAGGCCTCGATGTGGTCGACGAAGCACTTCTGGGGCGGCAGGTCACGAGTGAGCCCGGACCTGCGGCTCTGCGGGTCCTGCAAGCTGGAGTTGGGCCCCCCCGAGACGGCCCCCGGCGGCGGAGGTGGAAAGCCGCTGCGGTAGCCCTCCGCCCAGAAGCGATGGTGAGGGTGCCGGAGGGGCACCGAGCCGTAGCCGCTCACGTAGCTCTGCACCAAGGGGTTGCGCCCGAGGAGGTAGTCCATCGCCTCCGCCACCCCCGCCGCGTACTTCGCGTCCTTGGTGAAGTCGTAGGCCAGGCTCATCACGAGCGCGTTGTTCAGGAGGAACGAGTTGGAGCCCCACGGGTACTTGCCGCTCTCGCCCAACCCGAGAGGCACGCGGTAGCCCTCCTGCTGCATCACCTCCAGGTAAAAGTCGCCCGCGGCGACGATGCCGTCGCGGAGGCGCTGCCGCACCTCCTCGGGCAGGGCGCTCGGCACGACCGCCAAGGAGATCCAGCCGAGGGCCGCGGTGGATTGCCACGTCATGGAGCTCGTGAGCCCATCCCCGTCTTCGCCGAGGCGGGTGGGGAAGCGCTTGCCGTCCGGGTGCGCCAACAGGTACTCGAGCAGCGCCGGATCCTGACGAGTCACGTACAGCTCCGCTGCGGCCCAGAAGAACTCGTCCTCGACGCGCTCGTCCGAGTAGGCGCCGCCCCCCTTGTCGTCGCTCCGGGGAGCCAGCTTGTCGGGGTGCCGCCGCGCCGCGGCCCAAGCGCGCAGCGCGGCGTCGAGGCAGCGCTGCGAGAACCCAGGATCGAGCTCCTTCCAGATGCGGGCCGCTTGCGCCGCCACCGCGGCCAGGTTCAGGGTCGCGGCGGTGCTCGGCGGGTGTAGCCCGCGATTGGTCGCGTGCGGGGCGGGCTCGATGCCGAGCCCGCTCCACTCGTGGTCGTGGATCTTGTGGTGGGCCATGCCGGCGAAGGGCTGCCCGGCGGGCACCTGCATCTTGAGCAGGAACTCCACCTCCCAGCGGGCTTCGTCGAGCAGATCCGGGATGCCGTTGCCGCTCTCGGGGATGCGGAGGGGGCCGTCACCGAAGGGATCCTGCCCCGGCCCGACGTGCACGCTGCGCTCGAAGAGGGCCTGGAGCGTCCAGGCGCTGATGCCACCGTTCACCACGTACTTGCCGTAGTCCCCGGCGTCGTACCAGCCGCCGCTCACGTCGAGCACGTAGTCGCAGGACCGCCCCCAGCAGGGCACGGCGCGATCGCTGAGGTGCCCGGCCTGACGCGCCCAGAGGTCGTCGTCCACGAAGGGACGGACCACGTCGATGCCGCTCCTGTTGTGATAGAAGTATTTGAGGGCGTCGAGCTTCAACTGCGCGTAGAGATCCGGCCGTACGTCGAAGGGGAAGCTCTCCGCGTCGCCCGCCCGCAGCCGCAGCTTCGTCCCCGTCGCCCGATGAGCGCTGAAGTCGAGGAGGTGCACACGATCCCCCGAGGCGCGATCCAAGCCTCGCGGCTGGCTCGTCCCCGAGAAGAGGACGCGCCCGCCCTCGTCCCGGAGCTCGAAGGGGACGGGCTGCGGCGACTCCAGGACCAGGGTCGCCGACTTGGGCCCCCGGGGGAGATAGCCGACTTGATTCACCCGCACCCGCGGAGCGCTGGACTCCGCCCACTTCAGCCCGCTCGGCCCTTTGCAACCCATGACTGCGCTCATCACTGCACCCGTCCCCAGCAACACGACCGCGGCGCGGCGGTCCATCCCGTGGCGCTGCGACGCGTCGCCCGCTCGCCACCGAGGGCCGCGGCGACGGTCCGCCGGGAAACCCGCTCGTTCCATGGCGCCGGTCTAGCACGGTCCCCGCCTCGTGAGCTCCTCCCCCCACCCTCCCCCCGGCGCTCGTTCCCTGGTAGCACCGGAGGGTGAGCGCCTCCCCCGCCGAGCTCGTGATCTTCGACTGCGACGGTGTCCTCGTGGACAGCGAGCCCCTCGCCAACCAGGTGCTCGCGGAGGCCATCCGCGAGCTCGGTCTCCCGGGCGCGGTCGACGACGTGACCCGGCGCTTCAAGGGGCGCAGCCTCGCCGACTGCGTGCGCCTCATCGAGGGCGATCTGGGCGGTCCGATCCCCGACGATTTCCTCGTGCGCCTGCAGGCCCGCACCTACGCGGTGTTCGAGGCGGAGCTGCGGCCGGTGCCCGGGGTGGCGGACGTGCTCGAGACCCTGCAGGTGCCCTCCTGCGTGGCCTCCAGCGGGAGCCACGAGAAGATGCGCTTGACCCTCGGCCTCACGGGCCTCCTCGAGCACTTCCGCGAGCGCCTGTTCAGCGCGACGGAGGTGGCCCGGGGGAAACCCGCGCCGGACCTGTTCCTCCACGCGGCGCGCTCCCTCGGCGTCGACCCAGGGGCCTGCGCCGTGGTCGAGGACAGCCTCCCGGGCGTCCAGGGTGCCGTGGCCGCCGGGATGCGGGTCTTCGGCTTCGCCCGCGAGGAGTCCCCCGAGGAGCTGGCGGCGGCCGGAGCGGTGACGTTCACCTCCATGGCGGAGCTCCCCGCCCTGCTCGCGCCCACGCTGCGCCGTTGACCTACCGTGGCACCAGGAGCGGGCTCGTCGCCGGACACTACGCCGGGCGGGGCCGCCGAACGATCACGCTCCCCCCGTTCTCTTTCGTCCCTCGGCGTGTTAGCGAAAGCACCATGACCCGGTCCAGGTCGCGCCTGGGACTCCTCTGCCAGGGCTCCTCATCGAGGGCGCCCGTCGCCGCTGCCCTCGCGGGCGTCGTGCTCTTCGCCGCCCCGCGCGAGGCCGCCGCGGAGTCTTCCCTCGCGAACAACGACGGCAACACGGTCAGCTACCAGCCGCCGCCCGCCCAGCGACGGGATGGGTTCACGATAGGGGCGGTGCAGCATTTCGGCCTGGTGAGCGTCAGCGGCTACCCGAACCGCGTCTCCGCCATCGGCGTGCCGGAGTATCGGAGCTCCACGGGCGCGGAGTTCGGTCAAGCGAGCGGCCTGTGGCTCGGTGGGGCGCTCCGCGACTGGTTCACCGCCGGCATCGGCATCAGCAGCGCCGCGACGTTCAGCCAGGAGCCCGCGGGCCTGGTCAGCGCCTTCGTCCTCCACCTCGAGGCGTTCCCCGCCTTCGCCCTGGGCGGCCTGTACCGCGATCTGGGCGTGGCCCTCGACGTCGGCACCGGCTTCGGCGTGACGATGCGCGGAGACGAGACGGAGGCGGAGGGCGGCAGCCTCGCCTACTTCGGCGGCACGGTCTTCTTCGAGCCCCTGCGCTTCTGGCACTTCTCGACGGGGCCGAGCCTCACCTACTCCCACCAGTTCAGCCAGACCCTGTCGGCGCACGTCGTCGGCCTCGGCTGGCGCTTCGTGTTCTACGGCGTACAGCCCGACTGAGGTCCTCGAGAACGTTCGGGACGAGCCTCCGTGGCGCGGCGCTCGCGACGCCGGGCCGACGTCGTTCGAGGGCCCGCTGGCTTGACCGCTGGCTGCTCGAAGACCGCCGCTGGTGGACTCGATGCTCGGGCTTCCGTGGCCAGCCACGGCGGGCGCCCCGCGTCCGCGGGGCGCCGCGAGCCGCCGTCAGACCCTGCGGAAGATCAGCGCCGTGTTGGTGCCGCCGAAGCCGAAGGAGTTGTTCATCACGACGTCCACGCGCTTCTCGCGGGCGGTGTGCGGGATCAGGTCGAGCCCCTCTGCCTCCTGGATGGGGGCGTCGAGGTTGATCGTGGGCGGGAGGACACCCCGGTTCAGCGCGAGGATCGACAGCACGCTCTCCAGGGCTCCCGCCGCCCCGAGCAGGTGCCCCGTCATCGACTTCGTGCTCGAGACGGGGAGCGCCGCCGCGACGGCCCCGAACACCTTACGGATGGCGAGCAGCTCGTTGACGTCGCCGACGCCCGTCGACGTCGCGTGAGCGTTCACGTAACCGATCTCCTCGGCGTTCAGCGCGGCGCCGCGCAGCGCCATCTGCATCGCGCGCTGCGCGCCCTCTCCCTCGGGCGCCGGAGAGGTCATGTGGTAGGCGTCCGCGGTGCTCCCGTAGCCGACGACCTCGGCGAGGATCGGCGCGCCGCGCTTCTTCGCGGCCTCGAACTCCTCGAGCATCAACATGCCAGAGCCTTCGGCGATGACGAAGCCATCTCGATCCTGATCCCAGGGGCGGCTCGCCTTTTCGGGCTCGTCGTTTCGCGACGACAGGGCGCGCATCTGGGAGAAGCCCGCCACACACAAGCCGGTGATGGTGCCCTCCGCGCCCCCCGCGAGGCACGCGTCCAGCTCACCGAGGCGAATGGCGCGGGTCGCCTCCCCGATGGCGTGGCTGCCCGACGCGCACGCGCTCGTCGTGGTGTAGCTCGAGCCCTTGAAGCCGTAGCGCATGCTCAGCTGGCCCGGCGCGAGGTTCGAGATGGTCGCAGGAATGAAGTACGGCGAGACCCGCTTGGGCCCCTTCTCCACCATCGTGCGCACCATCTGCTCGATGAGCGGCAAACCACCGAGCCCGACCCCCACGATGGTGCCCACCTTCTCACGCTGCTCCTCCGTGGGCTCGAACCCGGACGCCTTCAGGGCCTCGTCCGCCGCAGCGATGGCGAAGTGGATGAAGATGTCCGACTCCCGGACCTTCTTCTTCTCCACGTACGCGGTCGGATCGAAATCCTTCACCTCCCCTGCGATGCGGACCGCGTAGTCACTGGGATCGAACCGGGTGATCGGAGCGATCCCGCTCCGCCCCGAGACGACGGCGCTCCAGGTGCTGGCAACGTCTTTGCCACACGGGGATACAGCACCCACTCCAGTCACGACTACTCTGCGCATGCAATATTTCTCCTGGGTCCCAGCTCGAACCGCCGCCACCCTATCCCGGACGACGGAGCCGGTCACTTCGGAAAGGGACCTGGCCGATGGGTAGCGTCCGCTCGGGGCGCTCGTAAAGCCCTGGCGCCCGCCCGGGCCGGCAGACGCGCCGGGGCAGGGCGCGGGGGACCAGGCTCGTCTCGTGGCAGGGGATTCGGCCCAGCCCGGAATCGGGGGCGCACGGCCGATCAGTTGGGCACTTCCTGAAGCCGATGGTATGTCGTGTCGTGCCCATGAGCCGCGCCACCCCCGCCCGGAACACGGGGTCCGCCCTGGACCTCTCTGGCGTCGGGCTGCCTGCAGCCGTCGAGTCTCCGCCCCCCTGTCCTCCGACGCCTTGTCCACCCGCGGAGCTGCGCTCCGGCGTGCGCCGATCCACGGAGCGCTCGGCGTTCCGTCTGCGCCCCACGGAGCGCGCGGGGCAGGTGCTGAGCGGACGCTACTGTATCGAAGGATTCTTGGCGCGCGGCGGTACGGCCGACGTGTTCCTGGCCCAGGACTACGTCGAGGACACCCTGGTGGTGGTCAAGCAGATCCGCCCGGAGGTGGCCTCCCACCCGGAGCTGCGGGAGCGCTTCGTCAAGGAAGGGCACGCCACCCGAGCCATCCAGCACCCGGGGGTCGTCCGCGTGCTCAGCGTCGAGGATCCCCGCAGCGAGCGGACCAGCGCTCATCCCGTCGCCGATCTCGGCAGCGAGCCCGGCGCGGAGTCGGCGTCGGGCGATCCGTCCCCCGCCGACGAGCCCCCCTTCATCATCCTCGAGGCCCTGCGCGGAGAGTCCCTCGGCGACTATCTGCGCCGCGAGGGCACCGTGAGCATCGAGCAGGGCCTGGTCCTCGTGCGCCAGGCCGCCTCCGCCCTCGCGGCGGTCCATGCGGCGGGCGTGGTGCATCGGGACGTCAAACCCGACAACCTCTTCCTGGTCGGCGCCCCCGAGGGTCCGGTCAGCCTCAAGGTCCTCGACTTCGGGATGGCGCGCTTCGAGGACGAGCGCGACTCCGCGGACTCGACGAGCGTGCTCGGCACCGCGCAGTACATGGCGCCGGAGCAGATCCTGGTCGAGCCCGTCGACGCCCGCGCGGACATCTACGGCCTGGGCGTCGTGATGTTCCGGATGTTCGCGGGCCACTTGCCCTTCGAGGGCAAGAGCCCCAAGGAGCTCTTGCTCCACCAGCTCTTCTCTCCCCTGCCCCCTCCCTCCTGGCTCGTGGAGGATCTCGATCCTCGCCTGGAGGCCATCATCCTGCGAGCCACCCGGAAGCACCGGGAGAATCGCTTCTCGAGCATGGACGAGGTGGTCGCGGCGCTCGACGCCATCCTCGGCCTGGGGCCTCCCGTCCCCTCCCCTCCGGATCCCCCCATCCACCCCGACACCTACCGGCCTCAGACGCCCCGCGGCCACCAGGTCGTGCGTCACCTGGCCACGGAGTTCGGCCCCTATGCCCAGCTGCCTTCCCCGATCCAGTCGTCCTGAGCACCTCGCGGCTCCATTTCTCGTCGCGCTGACGCTGTGGGCTTGCGGCGGCGGTCAGGCGCCTCCTCCGGCGACGGGGGAAGCTCCCACCCCGAAGCCCTTCTCCGAGATGAAGCAGGGCGAGCGCCTCGACTACATGAAGAAGGTCGTCATGCCGCGCATGGCTGAGTTGTTCCAAGAAGCGAACCCCACGCGCTACGCGGACATGAACTGCGCGACGTGCCACGGCGCCGGCGCGCGCCAGGGTCACTTCCGCATGCCCGCGCCGGATCTGCCGGCGCTCGATCCCAGCGACGGGTTCGCAGCACACCGAGCCGAGCTCCCCGAGGTGATGACCTTCATGAGCGAAGTGGTCGTGCCAGAGATGGCGCGGCTCATGGGTGAGCGCCCCTACGATCCGGAGACGGGTCAGGGGTTCGGCTGCTTCGACTGCCATGTGAAGAAGTGAACGCCTCCACGCCGCCGCCCGCTTCCGTCCCTCCGCCGCCCTCCTCCGCGCCGTCAGCGCCGTCCTTTCCTCCCCCCAGCCCCCTCCCCTCCCTCTTCCCCGAGAGCCGGCGGCCTCGCCTCATCGGGAAGGTCCAGGAGTACCTGCTCACCACCGCGGCGTTGGTGATCGTCATCGCCGCCCTGCGGGTGGCGCGCCCGGTGCTCCTGCCCCTGGTGGCGTCCGGCTTCTTGGCGGCGCTGACGGCGCCGGTCGTCCTGCGCCTCAAGACGCGCCGGGTCCCGCCGAGCGTGTCGATCCCGCTGCTGGTGCTCGCCATGCTGCTGGTCATCGGCGGGGTCACGGGGTTCGTCGGCAGCTCGATCAATCGGTTCCTCGCCACCGCCCCCAGCTACGAGGCCAGCCTCAACCGGATGCTGTCGGGGGTCTCCCAGTACCTGATCGACGCCGGCTTCGTCGTCACGGGCGCCGAGCTCCGCGAGCTCGTGAACCCGGGTGCAGCCCTGAACCTCGCGGGGCGCACCCTGGCGGAGATCGCCGATCTCCTCTCGAACCTGTTCCTCGTGCTGCTGACCACGGTGTTCTTGCTGCTCGAGGTGACGGAGCTCCCGGACAAACTGCGACGCGCCCTCGGCAACCCCGACGCCGACCTCAGCCACGCGATCGACGTGGTGCGCCAGGTCAAGAACTACGTCGTCCTGAAGACCTACGTGAGCCTCGCCACCGGCGCGCTCGTCGGCGCCTCCCTGGCGGCCTTCGGGGTCGATTTCCCGATCCTCTGGGGGCTGCTCGCCTTCTTGCTGAACTTCATCCCGAACATCGGCTCGATCATCGCCGCCGTACCGCCCGTGCTCCTCGCCCTGGTCCAGTTCGGGTGGGCCACCACCATCGGTGTGCTGCTCATGTTCATCGCCGTCAACACGGTGATCGGCAACCTGTTGGAGCCTCGGCTCATGGGTCGTCAGATGGGCCTCAGCCCGCTGATCGTCTTCGTCTCCCTCGTGTTCTGGGGCTGGCTCTGGGGCCCCCTGGGCATGCTGCTCTCCGTCCCGCTCACAATGATTTTGCGCATCGTGCTCGAGAACAACAGACAAACGCAGGGCATCGCCATCCTGATGGGGACGAGCACTCGCCCCGTCGCTCGGGGCCGGAACCGACGAAACTGGCCCGGTTGAGGCCCCTTGCGATCCGGTTGCCCTCGGCGCCCCGATGGTCTACTCGGCCGAACGGGCCCTAAGTGCCCACACGACTATCCTGCCTCGGCGTGGCGCGCCTCTTCGCGACACCAGCACCCGTCACTACCGCGAGCCACCGCCGAGGCGCCCACGATGGAACGCACCAGCAGTAGGTTTCGATGACGAAGTTCGATCCCCCCCAGCACGGCGACCCCATTACCATGTCTTCCTCGGGCACGCTCGAGGTGCCCGATCAGCCGATCATCCCGTTCATCGAGGGGGACGGCACGGGCCCGGACATCTGGCGAGCCTCGAGCGCGGTCCTCGACGCCGCCGTGAACAAGGCCTACGGCGGCAAGCGCAAGCTCGCCTGGTACGAGGTCTACGCGGGTGAGAAGGCGAAGACGAAGTTCGACACCTGGCTGCCCGACGAGACGGTCGAGGCCTATCGGAAGTACCTCGTCGGCATCAAGGGGCCGCTCACGACCCCCGTCGGCAAGGGCATCCGCTCCCTGAACGTGGCGCTGCGTCAGCAGCTCGACCTCTACGTCTGCCTGCGTCC
>JAAZAA010000313.1 GCA_012514535.1 Myxococcales bacterium
CAGGCTCCCCTCGCGCAGGCACCACTCGCGCAGCAGGCCCCCGCACCCGTCGCCGAGCCGGCCCCGCAGCACGCCCAGCAGGTCGCCCTCGCCGAACCAGGGCCCCACGCGCCCGCCGCGCACGTCCCCCAGCGGACCGCGCCCGTCGCCCTCGCCGAGCCGGCGCCGCACCCTGCTGCCGCGCAGCCCGCCTTCGCCGGTGCCGCCGCCCCCGCGGAGGACGCCGCGGCGCGGCGCCCCGATCCGCTCGCCCAGACCCAGCTGGCGGGCACCAGCCCCTCCGTCTCCGAGCCGCCGCCCCGGCGCGTCCCCTCGGTGCCTCCCGAGGCTCCCCCGGACGCTCTCCACGTGGACGCCGCCCTCGGCGCCCACAGCCCCACCAATTTCTACAAGGGGCTGAGCGGCAACGACGTGCTCAAGGACGGCGGCCTCTTCGTCGCGACCTACAAGATCCCTCCCATCGGACGGAAGCTCTGGGTCACCGTGTCGCTCCCGGGCGGCTACGAGTTCCAGGCGGTCGCGGTGGTCCGCTGGACCCGGGAGTCCGGCAGCGGCGACGCGCCTCCAGGCTTCGGCGCCCAGTTCCAGGAGATCTCCTCCGAGGCGAGGCAGCTGGTGTATCGCTACGTCCGGAACCGCGAGCCCCTGTTCCACGACGATCTCTGACCCCCCTACGAGGGCTTCCCTCGAGCGAAGGGCACCCCGCCCCAGACGGGACGCCCCGCGCGACCAGAAGAACGACCAGCACGACGAGCGACTTGCCGGGAGCAGGCCGCCCGTCGCGACCCGAAGAAGGACGAGAGCACCGATCCGTGAGCAGAACTCGTGCTTGGAGGAGCCCACCGGGCCCGCCGCGTGGGGCGCGGGGTCGGAGGAGCTCGTGGAAGCACGCCCTCCGACGCCTCGCGTCCGTCGCCGGGCTCGGGGCGGCCCTCCTCGGCGCCCTCCTGCTGTGGCCGCGCGCGGCGCGCGCCTGGGATCCGTACCTCGAGTGGCACACCCTCGAGACGCCGCACTTCCACGTCCACTACCACGGCGGGCTGCACGAGGTGGCCCAGCGGGTCGGCACCCTCGCGGAGGACGCCCACCGGCGCCTCGCCCCCGAGCTCGGCTGGGCCCCGGACGGGGTCGTGCACATCGCCCTCACGGACACCAGCGAGTTCGCGAACGGCTCCGCGACGCCCCTGCCCTACAACACCATCCGGCTCTTCGCGACGGCGCCGGGCGACATGTCCGTGCTCGGGGACTACGACGACTGGCTCGATCTGCTCGTCACCCACGAACACACGCACATCCTGCACCTCGACAACGTCCGCGGGTTCGCGGCGGTGGTCAACGGCATCTTCGGCAAGACGCTCACCCCGAACACGGCCCAGCCTCGCTGGATCACCGAGGGGCTCGCGGTGGTGAAGGAGAGCGCCCACAGCACCGGCGGGCGGATGCGTTCGACCCAGTTCGACATGTTCCTCCGCGCGGACGTGCTCGAAGGGCGCGTCGCCGGGCTCGACCAGATGAGCCACGACGCGCTGCGCTGGCCGAGCGCGAACCTCTGGTACCTCTACGGCTCGCGGTTCCTCGGTTGGGTCTTCGACGTCTACGGCAGCGACGTGGCCGCGGCGATCGCCGACGACTACGCCCACCGCGTCATCCCCTACGGGATCAACCGCTCGGTGCGCCGCGCCACCGGCCGCACCTACGACGAGCTCTACGACGCCTGGAAGCTCCACCTGCGGGAGCACTACGCCGCGCAGCTCGCCCCCGTCCTGGCCCGCGGTCTCCGGGAGGGGCGCCGGCTCACGTTCACCGGGCGCAACACGCTGCGGCCCCGCGTCGCCCCGCGCTGCTACTCGGACACGCCGAGCCTGCTCTACTTCCAGGACGACGGACAGCTCACCCCCGGCATCTACCAGCTGCCCCTCACGGCGGATGGGCAGCGCGCGAGCGCGCCGCCGCGCATGGTGAGCCGCGCCCACGGCAACACGCTGTCCTTCGATCGGGACTGCGCGGTGCTCTTCGACGCGGTGGGCATCAGCCGTCGGCGCTACCGCCTCTTCGACTTGTTCCGTCAGCTCCGGGGCACGACCTCCGTGCGCGGCTTCTCCGCCGACCGCGAGCGGCTGACCACCGGCGCCCGCGCCCGCGAACCCGACGTGAGCCCCGACGGCGGCTCCGTCGTCTACGTCACGCATCACGCGGGCACCAGCACCCTGCGCCTGGCGGCGCTCGATGCTCACAGCCGCCCGGTGCGGAGCCGACGCCTCGTGCCCAGCGCCCGCTACGAGCAGGCCTACACGCCTCGCTTCTCCCCCGACGGCAAGCAGGTGGCCTACTCCGTGTGGACCCGCGGGGGCTACCGGGACATCCGCATCGTCGACGTGGCCACCGGCGCGGTCGAGCAAGTGACCCACGATCGCGCGCTCGATCAGCAGCCCACGTTCTCCCCCGACGGGCGCTTCCTCTTCTTCACCTCCGATCGCACGGGCATCGCGAACATCTACGCGCTGGTGCGCGCGACGGGTGAGCTCTACCAGGTCACCAACGTGCGGACCGGTGCCTACACGCCGGAGCTCTCCGCCGACGGGCGCCTGCTCTATTACACGGGCTACACCGCGGACGGCTTCGACCTGTTCGTCCTCGAGCTCGACGAGTCGCGTTGGCTCCCCGCGCCGCCGCCGCCCGACGACCGCCCCCCCGCCGCCCAACACGACGACGCGCGCCGCTGGCCCGTGCGCCCCTACACGCCCCTCGAGACCCTCGGTCCGCGCTCCTACTCCGCCGAGCTCGCCACCGGCACCTTCGGGACGACCCTCGCGCTGCGCACCTCCGGCGCCGACGTGGCGGGCTTCCACGCCTTCGCGGCGGACGGCTCCATCGACTTCAGCCGCGGCATCCCCCAGGGAGGCATCGGCTACCGCTACGCGCGCCTGCCCTTCGTGTTGCGCATGAACGCCTACCATCGGGTGGTCCCGCGCGCCGTCGAGGTGAACGAGCAGCTGCTCCCGTCCGTGGAGAGGATCACCGGCGCCAGCTCGGGGCTGAGCTACGAGGCGCCGGGCAACTTCGACACCCACGTGCTGTCCCTCAGCTACGCGGCGCAGAACTTCTCCCACGACGTCCCCTTCCGCCTCCCGGACCCCTACGCCCGCTTGCCCGTGCGCCCGCACCAGGGCCTGCTCGGCGTCGCCCACCTGGGCTACTCCTACGGCAACGCGGAGACGACGCTCTACGGCGTCGGCCCCGAGAAGGGCTTCACCCTGGGCCTGGGCGCCGACTACGCGTCCTCCGCCACGGCGAGCGAACACACACTCTACTCACTGTTGCTGCGCTCGACCGCGTACGTCCTCCTGCCCTGGGCGCGCCACCACGTGCTCGCGCTGGGGCTCTCCGCCGGGACCTCCGGGGGCACCTACCCGCGGCGCGGTATGTTCTTCACGGGCGGGTTCACGGAGGAGAGCGTGTTCGACACGTTCCTGAGCAACACCCTCCAGAGCGCCTTCGTCCTCAGGGGCTACGAGCCGCGCCAGTTCCGAGGTCGTCAGTTCGCCCTGCTCAACGCGGAGTATCGCCTCCCCCTCTGGTACGCGGATCGCGGGGTCAGCACCTTGCCGGTGTATCTGCGCAACGTGAGCGGCGCCGTCTTCGCGGACTACGGCGGCGCCTTCGACCGCTTCGAGCCCGGCGCGGCCTCGGATCTGCTCCACCTGGGGGTGGGCGCGGAGCTCTGGTTCCAGCTCAGCCTCGGCTACTTCGCCCGCACGACCTTTCGGCTGGGCTGGGCGCGGGGCGTGAGCCCCTGGGCGCCGCCCCCGCAGACCTATTTCGTCGCGGCGAGCGCCTTCTGATTTCTTTCCCGAAAGCGCCCCCGCCTGATAACGGGAGGCGATGCTGCCCCGTCGAAGCCTGGCCCTGCTCGGGCTCTCGCTCTTGCTGTCCGGATGCCCGACGCCGCCTTCGCCGGCGGAGCGCGCGGGAGACGCAGCGCGGGAACTGAACATGGCCGCGCGCTGGGGCCAGGTGGACGTCGCCGCGGGGTTCGCCGCCGACGACGCCAGGCAGGAGTTCCTGATGCGGCGCGCTGCGTGGGGAGGCCCCGTGCGCATCATCGACACGGAGCTCGCGGGCATCCAGCTCGAAGACGCCACGAGCGCGACCGTCTACGTCGACGTGAGCTGGGTCCGCCTCGACGAGACGACGCTACGGGTGACGCGCCTGGAGCAGAAGTGGACGGCGCGCTCCGGCGGCTGGCGCATGGTCGAGGAGCAGCGCCAGGGGGGTGACCTCGGTCTGTTCGGGGAAGAGGTCGACCGCGGAGGGAAGCCGGGCCCGCCCGCTCGCTTCCCCACGACCGTCATTCGCTGACGCCGACGGGCGGCGACCTCGTCCCGGGCTCACTTCTTCTTGCTGGAGCCCTGGCGCTCCTGGCGCACGGCCTCGGCGCGGCGCGCGAGCCGCTCCTTCTTTTTCTGCTGTGCGCGGCGCTGCCGCATCTTCTTGCTGGCTCGGCTGTCGAATGCACCCATGATTCGTCTCCGTCGAAAGGGACGGAGCGTTTACCCCGAAGCCGCGATCAACTCAACTACGCGGGGCTTCGGGAGGCGCGGTCAGTGAGGTGAGGCTGGTCGGGGTGGCTGGGGCCGGGGCGGCGGGACCCTTGAAGGGCCGGCGCAGCACGCCCGGCGGACGCAACCCGGGCTCGGCACGCCTGGATCCGCACCTCGCGATCGACGAAGCGCGGTCGATCGTGACACGCCGATCGCCGTCGTCGACGGCCGTCGAGCTCACGAAGAGACGGCCCGCTCGACCGATCCCTTGGTGAGCCCGACGTCGCGAGCCCGGTGGGCGAGCGCTGGAGGCGCTCAGCCGCTGGAGGCGTCCTCGAGGGCGCTCTCGCGGTCGCGCACCTCGAGCCGATAACGGCTATTCACCGTCTCGATGTAGAAGACGTCACGGGACGCGAGCCGCAGAACACGCTTCACTGGCGTGGTCACGTACTCGTGCATGCCGTCCGAGAACTCGATCACGACGACCGAGCCCTTCCGTGGCGCACGAACCAGCCTGCCACTGACGGCTCTCGACCCACGCCCGAGCTTTCGGAGAACCACCTGCACGAGATAAACTGTAGCAACCCCCTAGAAACCGTCCAACCGATTCCCAACCTTTCGTCCTCTGCGGAAAAGGTGACCCCTGGGCGAGCCCCCGCGGACGGGCCACGGCGCCCACACGACGTCCCCCGCCGCCCGCGCCCTCCACCGGCGATCTCGGGGAATTCTCGGGCAAATCCTGGGGCTTTCCCGATCTGAAACCGGACCTCGGGGAGCAGCCGCCCTCCCCCACGAGGCCCGCCGCCGAGCCCCCCACAGGGGCTGACCTCGGAGCCCTCCGGAGGCCGGTAGCGACTGCGGCCCGCGACGCCGCACCGCGGCGTGGGGTGTGGCGAGGGCCCTGCGGAGCGGCGGGCTCTGCGGAGCTCTGCGATGCGGCCCGCTCTGCGACGCGGCGGGCCCTGCGACGCGGCGGGCCCTGCGACGCGGCGAGCTCTACGACGCAGCGCGGCTGCGATGCCACGGGCTCTGCGACGCGGCGGTTGGGGGGCGTGCGGCGGCGAGCTCTGCTGTGTGGCGGGGGCCCTCTCGGCGGTGTGGCGGCTCGCAAGCAGCGTGGCGGAGCCTCCGCGGCGCGGCGGGCTCGCGGACGTCCGTGGGCTCTCGGTGGCGCCGACGGGCGGGAAAGCCTCGGGCGCCCCCCCGCGGGTGAGCGCCGTTCGGGTGGGCGCCGTGCGATGGGCGCCGTGCGATGGGCGCCCTGTGGTGGGCTCGCCCTGTGGTGGGCTCAGGGCGCGGTGACCCCGGCGAAGCCGCGCGAGGCGAAGTACGCCCGCAAGGTCTCCAGGGCCAGGTGAGGCGCCTTGATGTGCCAGACGGGCGTGTTGACGACGAGGGCGGCGACGGCCACCTGGGGTTCGTCGGCGGGGGCGAAGGCCACGAGCCAGGTGTAGTGGCGGTTCGCTTTGTGATCCGTGAGCGTGCCCGTCTTCCCTGCGACGGAGATGTTCGGGAGGAACGCGTTGCCCTTCTTGTCGAAGAACGTCGAGCGCGCCGAGCCGTTGGTGATGGTCTGCACCATCATCTCCTTGAGCTCCGTCGCCGTCGACTTCTTCATCGCCCGCCGGAGCACCACGGGGCCTGAGGTGTCGCTCCAGAGGGTCTCCTTCCCGCGCTCCACGCTGCGCACGATGCGCGGCTTGAGGGCGACGCCGCCGTTCGCCACCGCCTGGGTCATCACGGCGGCGGCCAGGGGCGACAGGTGCGTGTTCCAAAAGCCCGCCGCGGTCCGGGCGAACTCCAGCGGGTCACTCGGGATCTCGATGCGCGGCGCCTCGTTGGGGACCGGGAAGGGGACGGGAGCGCCGAAGCCGAGGGCTCCTCCCATCTCGATGAGGTCTTCGGGGGTCAGGTGCTTCTGAGCCAGGCGCCCGAAGACGACGTTGAGGCTGCGCCCCATGGCGATGCCGAGAGTCGCGCACCACTTGTCGCGAGCGGGATCGTCCACGAGCTCGCTCGCGTCGATGCGGCTCCGCCCGCCGTGGTAACACTGCTCCGTGCGGTGATCGAGCCCGCCCTTCTCCACGAGCGCGGCGCCCGTCACCACCTTGAAGACGCTGGCCGCGGGCGCTTCCGCGCGCACGTTGACGTCGAAGGGCTCCCCCTCGTTCACGTAGCTGGCGTAGGCGAGCACGTCGCCGCTGCGGACGTCGATGGCGACGACCCCCGCCTCCGGCACGCGGTACTTCTTCATCACCGACGCCGCCGCCCGCTGCACGACGGGATCGAGCGTCAGCTCCGCGGTGCGGCCCCCGCTGAGGGGCGCCGTCACGCGGCGGGGCCGCAGATCGAGCCGGGTCAGGTCGAGCCCCGAGAGGTCGGGGCCGCGCTCCCGCTCCTCGCGCGCCGCGCGCTTCCCGAGCGGATCGGAGAGATCGACGCTGCCGCGCACCACCGGCACCAGCGCAGCGATGATCCCCAGCGCCGCGCCGATGCCGATCCAACGGCTCAGGGCCATGGGTCACCTCCGTGGCGGGTTCGAAGCATGTTCGACCCATACGCAGCGACGCCCGGATGGCCAAAAAAAGCGCCGGGCGATGGCCCGTGCCGCCCACCTCGCTTCGGACTATGCTTCCCAGGAGAGAAGGGAGTCGCCCCGCCGCTTGTCTACGCCATCGAGTCCATCAGGCCACGAACCCTCCCCCCGCTCTCCCGAGCACCCCCACCCCGACGCGTCCCTCTCCCCCGCGGCGCCGAACGACGCGACGCCGGACGACGTGGGGACGCCTGCGATCGCAGAGACTTCCGAGTCCCCGGTCACCAGCGCCGAGCAGACCGTGGTCGCGAGCCTCGAGGTGGCCGACACACAGGTGCTCCAGCAGCTGTGCGGACCGCGCTCGGCCTTGTTGGCGGAGCTGGCGCGCCACAGCGGCGCGGACGTGAGCCAGCGCGGTAACGTCATCCGCATCTCCGGCGCCCCCGAGGACACGCGGGTCGCCCAGCGCTTCCTCGAGGACGCGGCGCAGCTCATTCATCAGGGGGTGGACGTGAACCTCGGCGACGTGGGGCACTCGGTGCGCACCCTGCGACGGGATCCCGAGCGCTCTTTGGTCGAGCTGCTCGATCAGGTGATCATCGTCACCTCGCGCAGCCGCCCCGTCGCGCCGAAGACCGCCACCCAGCGCGAGTACATCGCGGCCATCCGCAGCCACGATCTCACCTTCGGCATCGGCCCCGCCGGCACCGGCAAGACCTACCTCGCCATGGCCATGGCGGCGGCGGCCCTCATGAAGAAGCAGGTGAAGCGCATCATCCTGACGCGCCCCGCCGTCGAGGCAGGGGAGCGCCTGGGATTTCTCCCGGGTGACCTGGCGGAGAAGGTGAACCCGTACCTGCGCCCGCTCTACGACGCGCTGCACGACATGCTCGATTACGAGCGCATCCAGCAGCTGCGCAGCCGGGGGCAGATCGAGGTCGCCCCCCTCGCCTTCATGCGCGGGCGCACCCTGAACGAGTCCTTCGTCATCCTGGACGAGGCGCAGAACGCCACCACCGACCAGATGAAGATGTTCCTCACGCGCCTGGGGTACGCCTCGAAGGCGGTGGTCACGGGGGACGTCACTCAGTCCGATCTCCCCCGGGGCGCGCGCAGCGGCCTGCGCGAGGCCTGGGAGCTGCTCCACGAGGTGGACGGCATCGCCTTCTGCGAGTTCGCCGACGGCGACGTGGTTCGGCACCCCCTCGTCCAGAAGATCGTGGTCGCCTACGACCGTCACGAGGCCGCTCAGCGCCGGATCCGGGAGGCGCGCCGCCGGGAGGCCGCCGGCGAGTCGAGCGAGACCCCCGCGGAGCGTGCCCCCGACGCTCCCCCGCCAGCGTCGACTCCGCCGGACGAGACCCCGCCCGACGCGGACCGCCCCTGAACACCTGGAGCGCCCCCGGGCCCCGCTCCCGGGTTCCTCGGGAACTGATGCGGTCACGCTAGCCCCATCTCGCACGGGGTCGGGTTTCGTGTTAATCGCCCCGCCCATGTCGGAGATCGTTCAAGTCATCGCCCGGGAGATCCTGGACTCCCGCGGTAATCCCACGGTTGAAGCGGAAGTGCTCACGGACAGCGGCTGGGGCCGCGCGGCGGTCCCCAGTGGGGCCTCCACCGGTGAGTACGAAGCCATCGAGCTGCGTGACGGCGACAAGGGCCGTTACCTCGGCAAGGGCGTGCAGCAAGCCGTCGAAAACATCAACGAGAAGCTCGGCCCCGCGGTGATCGGCCTCAGCGCGCTCGATCAGTCGGCGGTCGACGCTCGCCTGCTCGAGCTCGATGGCACGGCCAACAAGGGCAAGATGGGCGCCAACGCCATCCTCGCGGTGTCGATGGCCGTCGCCCGCGCCGCGGCGGACAGCGTGGATCTGCCCCTGTGGCGCTACCTCGGTGGCGTGCAGGCGCGCGTGCTGCCCACGCCCCTGATGAACATCATCAACGGCGGCGCCCACGCGGACAACGGCCTCGAGATCCAGGAGTTCATGATCGTCCCCCACGGCTTCGAGCGCTTCACGGACGCGCTCCGCTGCGGCACGGAGATCTTCCACGCCCTCAAGGCCAGCCTGAAGAAGGACGGCCTGACCACCGCCGTCGGTGACGAAGGTGGCTTCGCGCCGCGCCTCGGCACGAACGAGGACGCCCTCAAGCGCATCCTCGGCGCCATCGAGGCGGCGGGTTACCAGCCCGGCAAGCAGGTGGGCCTGGCCCTCGACTGCGCCTCGAGCGAGTTCTACGCGGACGGCAAGTACACCTTCGACAAGAAGCCCCTCACGAGCGCGGAGCTCGTCGACGTGTACGCGGACCTCTGCAGCAAGTACCCGATCGTCAGCATCGAGGATGGCTTCGATCAGAACGACTGGGACGGCTGGAAGCTCATGACCGAGAAGCTCGGCAAGAAGATCCAGCTGGTGGGCGACGACCTGTTCGTCACCAACAAGGCCCGCCTGGCGGACGGCATCGAGCGCGGCGTCGCCAACTCGATCCTGATCAAGCTCAACCAGATCGGCTCGCTGACGGAGACGCTCGACACGATCCGCCTCGCGAACGGCGCCGGGTACACCTCCGTGATCTCTCACCGCTCCGGCGAGACCGAGGACGCGTTCATCGCCGACCTGGCCGTCGCGACGAACGCCGGGCAGATCAAGACGGGCAGCCTGAGCCGCACGGATCGCATCGCGAAGTACAACCAGCTGCTCCGCATCGCCGACGAGCTCGAGGACGCGCAGGTCTACTCGGGGAGCGCGCCCTTCAACCGCTGACGCGTCGAAGGCGCGGCCCCCGCGAACAGCCGACAAACCAAGGAGCGAGCTCGCTCCGCGGGAGACCCCGCATCGAAAGGTGCGGGGTCTTTCGTTCCATGACGGTCGTCCCCCGCACACCAGACAGTGGATACGGCGCGCCGAATACGACACACCAGACATCACGCAGGGGCGCCGCGGCTGCCCGGCCGCTTCGCGATCGCAAGCACCAACCACGACGCGGCGGATACGACTCATCGATCACTCATCGATCACGACGCGGGACATCGCGGACGCCCAGCTGCTTCGCGGCCGCGGGCACCAAAGACGACACGGCGGATGGGCGAAACGGTGAGCGCCTTGGGGGCATCGACCGCGGGGCCTCAGGTTCCCTCCGCCGTTGCGGCCGCTGAAGCCCGAACGGAATCGAGCTCCGAAAGGGACGTGCGCTCACCGCCACGCCCCCCGTTCGTCGACCCCTGACTGCAAGACATCACGCGCCCCTCACCCATTGATCGATCTCACTTGATCTCACGGACCGCTCCCCCCAATCTGTCCAGCGGAGGCGCCAATTGACAGGCACCGAGGATCCCGAGGAGACCCCCGAATCAACCCGGGACACGAAGTCCGCGCAGGACAGGACGCCGGAGCCGCAAAGCACCGCGCCTCGCGACGCCCGGAAGAAGAACCAGGCCGACTGGCCCCGGGGGCCGCTCCTGCTCTCCGTGGCCCTCGGCGCGCTCGCCGGCATCGGCGGGTACACATACCGCTACGCGGAGGGTCTCTCCTATTTCAGCACGGACCCGACCGCCTGCGTGAACTGCCACATCATGCAGCCGCAGTACGACTCCTGGCAGAAGGCGAGCCATCACACGACGGCGGTCTGCGTGGATTGTCACCTGCCCGAGAGCTTCATCCCGAAGTACATCGCCAAGGCCGAGAACGGCTGGCGCCACGGCAAACTGTTCACCACTCAGAACTTCAGAGAGCCGATCGAAATCCAGGCGGCGGGCAGCCGCATCCTCCAGGAGAACTGCGTGCGCTGTCACGGCGACCTCGTCCACCCGATGCTCGCCGTGAGCGCCCCTTCCGGGCGCTCCGAGCCCGCCGGCGGCATGCAGTGCGTCCATTGTCACTGGGCGGTGGGTCACGGCGAGAAGGCGGGCCTCGGCCCACCCCTGCGCCCCCATGAGCGCAACGTCCCCGAGGCGCCCCCGCCGCCCGCTCACCCGAGCTCTCCCTGAAACGCCCTCTCACCCCGGAATCGCGATGACGACGAACGACAACAAACCCCGATGGTTCAAGGGCCGCGTCGCCTATGGCGTGCTGATCGCCGTCGTGGCTGCGGGGGCCGCCGGCGTGGCGGCGCTCCTCGTCAACATCTCCGAGCGCAAGGCCGAGCAACGCATGCCCTTCGTGCGCGTCGTCGAGGTCGGTGAGGACGACACGGATCCCTCCAAGTGGGGAAAGAACTGGCCCAGCCAGTACAGCAGCTACCGGAAGACGGCGCTGCCCACCGCGACCCGGTTCGGCGGGCACGCGGGGAGCGAGGCCCTGCCCGAACAGAGGCTCGAGCGCGACCCTTGGCTCGAGCGCATGTTCCGCGGCTACGCGTTCTCCATCGACTACCGGGATCGGCGCGGGCACGCCTACATGCTCTACGATCAGGAGGTCACGCAGCGGCAGACGAAGCCCCAGTCCGGCTCCTGCTTGCACTGCCACGCCTCCGTGATGCCGTTGTACCGTGAGCTCGGCAACGGTGACGCCATGGCGGGCTTCGAGAAGACGCACGCCATGTCCTACAAGGAGCTGAACACCAAACTGTACGAGATGGGACACGGCCACCCCGTGAGCTGTGTGGACTGTCACGATCCCAACTCGATGAACGTGCGCGTCACCCGCCCCGGCTTCATCCAGGGGATCCGTCGCTTGGCGGCGTCCGACGCCCCCGTCCCCGCCATCGAGTCCATCCAGATCTGGCGCGACGGCGATCGGAAGGAACCCTACGACCCGAACCAGCACGCGAGCCGCAACGAGATGCGCTCCTTCGTCTGCGGTCAGTGTCACGTGGAGTACTACTGCGGGGACAAGATGCCGCTCACGTTCCCCTGGGGCAAGGGCCTCACCGCCGACGACATCGAGGCGTTCTGGGACGAGATGAAGTTCCCCGACGGGACGCCCTTCGTCGATTACGAGCACGCCGAGACCGGCGCTCGGATCCTCAAGGCCCAGCACCCCGAGTTCGAAATGTGGAACCAGGGGGTCCACGCTCGCGCCGGCGTCTCCTGCTCCGACTGCCACATGCCCTACATCCGCGAGGGCGCCATGAAGGTGAGCGACCACTGGGTGCGCAGCCCGCTCTTGAACGTCAACCGCGCTTGCCAGACCTGCCACCGCGCGTCCGAGGACGAGCTCAAGGCGCGCGTCGACGCCATCCAGGAGCGGAACTATGGGCTACTGCAGCGCGGCGGCGACGCCATCGTCGACCTGATCGAGGCCGTGGTGCGGGCGAAAGCGGACGGCGCGAACCCCGAGCAACTGGCGGCGGCCCTCGACCTCCAGCGCAAGGCCCAGTGGCGCCTCGACTTCATCGTCGCCGAGAACAGCATGGGCTTCCACGCTCCCCAGGAAGCCGCCCGCGTCCTCGGCGAGGCGATCGACTACGCGCGCCGCGGCCAGATCGCCGCCCTCTCCTGGCGCAGCGGCGGCGCGGATCCGGGCGCAGGGGCGCCCACGGAGGGGACCTCCCAGGAGGGCGCGGCTCCTCCGGACGGGGCTCCGAGCCAGCCCACGGAGGGCTCCCCCGCCCCCCAGGGCCAACCGGCGCCGCAGGGCCAACCGGCGCCGCAGGGCCAACCAGCGCCGCAGGCTCCCCCCGCCCCGGCGAACCCCTGAGCCCGACTACGGGGCGGCTCGGCGGGAGGGTCCGGCGCGCCTCCGCAGCGAGCCGAGCTCGAGAGAGCTCGGCTCGGCGGCCCCCCGAGGCTGAAGTCGAGGGCTCAGCCCCCGAGCTTTTCGGCGTAGCGCGCCTCGTCGAACCCCACCAACGTGACGTCCGCCCCGCCGCGCCCCTGGCCCACGACCAGCGGGCGCTTGATGAGCTTTCCGTGAGCCGCGAGCTCGTCGAGGGCCTCGTCCAGGCTCATCGTGGCCAGGCGCTCCTTGTAGTTCCCCTTTCGGTACAGCTCGCCGGACGTGTTGAACAGCTTCTTCACGGGGGTGCCCTGCTCCACGATCCGAGCGAGCAGCCCGCGGGGTGGGGGGTGCTCGACGATGTCGACGAGCTCTGCGCGGATCCCCTGGGCTTCCAGCCAACGGAGCGCCGTGCGGCAGGTCCCGCAGCGGGGGTAGTGATAGACGGTGATCATCGGCGGACGTCCTTCTCGAAGCAGCCGGGGTGGAGGTTACGCTCCTCGAGCAGCAGACGGAACGCGCCGAACCCCGCCTCACCGACGAACTCGATGGGGACGCGCCGATCGTCGTCGGTGAGCCAGACCTCGAAGCTCCTGGGCGTGTACTTCTCGCCGGGTTTGAGGCCCACGCGGTGGACCGTCCCCTTGAAATGCAGGGCTGGCGTGCGCTCTCCCGCGAAGTCCACGACGGTGCGCGCCTGCAGACGGACGTCGGCGCGCCACGGCGCCTTCCCGAGCACCACGTAGAAGTACGTCTGTTCGCCGGGCTCCGCGTCCCAGCTCCGCATCAGCAGGAAGGCGGAGTGAGCGTCGTAGTAGCGGTCCTTGCCGATCGCCACCTCGGTACCAGTGCTGGGTCCACCCTTCGAGGTCTGGAGCACGAAGTCGTACCCCGAGGCGTTGAAGTCGAGGGCGTAGATGCGCTGCGATCCCGAGTTGTCGAGCTCGAAGCCGGCGGCGACGGGGTAGAGGGTCTCGGTGTCGAGCTGGGTCCAGCTCCGTCCCTCCGCGCGGCGGAACCAGCGGGCCACACCCGCCGTGTCGAAGGTCGACGCCACGTGCTCCGGGTCGTCGCCGCGCGGCGTACAGAAGGGCCCGAGGCGGATGCGCAGCTGCCCCACGTGCATGCCCAGGAGCTCCGCCCGGGCGACGAGCTCCTCGCCCGGCTCCCGCACGATCCTCTGGCCCTCCCGGAGCACGAGGCCTCGCTCGAGATCGTCTGGCACCTCCGGCGCTCGGGAGACCCCTCCCCCACAACCAACACCGCCAGCGAGCGCGGCCATCGCCAGAGCGAGTCGAACCCGGGAGGAGGACACCACGATACCAAACCTCACTCTGCGCCCCCCGACAAGTCCCCGACCACTCAACGGGAGGGTCCTCTCCGAGGCTGAGGGGAGTGTCCGGGTGTCGCGGAACCGGACCAGCCGCTCGGCGATCGTGGGGCCACGCGGCCAGGGGGTCGGGGGAGGGGATTCGACGGAGTCCCTGAACGGCGCGGCGCGGCGGACGATTCCGCGACGTCCCGTGATCGATTCGAGGCCCCTGGGCATAGCGCTACATGATGAAGAAGGCCGGGATCGTGACGATGACCCTCCTCCTCGCGGCGTGCGGCGGCGGCGGGTCGGCGGGGAAGGGGACCGGGGGAGACACCGCCGCCGGGGGCACCGGGCCGGGAAGGGATGGTCTGGACGGGCCGGCTCCCTCCGACGACCTCGGCGGTGCCGCGGGAGGCTCCGCTGGTGCTGGTCCCGTGTGCGCGGCGGAGGTCACCGAGGCTCAGCTCCGCCCCGTGTACCTCGCCTTCGCCTTCGACGTGTCCGGCAGCATGGGCAAAGGCGACTACGCCTATCACGACCGCGAGTTGAAGTGGGATCCGGTGGTCGCGGCGACCCAGTCCTTCTTCGAGAGCTCTGGCTCGGTGGCCCTCTCCGCGTCCTTGACGTTCTTCCCCGCGGCGAAGGACCGCTGTGATCACGAGATCTACGCGAGCCCCGACGTGCCCATGACGTCCCTTCCCTCCGGCGCCTTCAGGGAGGCCATCGCTGCCGTCACGCCTCAGAGCGCGGATGACTGGCGCGGCGGCACGCCCACCCTCGCCGTCGTCCAGGGCACGCTCTCCTTCTTGAAGCCGCAGGCAGAGGAGGACCCGAGCTCGATCTACGCCCTCGTCCTCGTGACGGACGGCTATCCGCAAGGTTGCAAGGACGACGACGACATCGACCGTGTCGCGGAGCTCGTCGCCGCGGCCAGCCCGCGTATCCCGACCTACGTCATCGGCGTCGAGAACCCGCCGGGGGGCCCGGACACCGTGAGCGATCTCCATGCGATCGCCGCCGCCGGCGGCACGGAGCGCGCGTTCCTCATCGAAACCGGAGATCCGGACCAGACCCGGCGCGACTTCGAGGGCGTCATCGAGGCGATCCGGGGTCGCTCCGTCAGCTGTGACGTCACGATCCCCCCACCGCCCTCGGGACAGACCTTCGACCCAGGCATGGTGAACGTGACCTACGAGGTCACCGACACCCACCAGAGCTTCTCCCACGACCAGAGCTGCCAGCACCCCGACAGCTGGCGCTACGACGATCCCAGCGATCCCACCACCATCCAGCTGTGCCCGGAGACCTGCGCCCTCGCCCAGGGCACGACCGAGGCGACGCTCCTGGTCGAGTTCGGGTGCGCCTCGCGGGTCCCCGTCGTGCGCTGAGCCGTCGTGCGCTGCGACGTGACCGAATCCTGACGAAATTGTCGACGAACGATGACGGTTGGAGGACTCGCCGCGCTCTAGACTCCGGGATGTGGCCCCACACGCTGCTCACCTCTCCGGTAAGCCCCGCCTCCGCGGCGTCTCGCACGTCGCGGCGGCCTTCGTAGCGCTCGCGGCGGGCGTTCACCTGTTGTTGGCCGCGCCCACCGGCATCATCGTGCCCGTCGCGGTCTACGTGTGCGGGCTCGTCGCCCTGTTCACCGTGAGCGGGCTCTATCACAAACCGATGTGGTCGCTCCGGATGCGGCAGCAGCTCAAGCGGCTGGATCACGCGACCATTTTCGTGTTCATCGCGGCCACTTACACGCCCGTGTGCGTGTTGGCCCTGGGAGCCGAAGGCGGCAAACGACTGCTCATGGCCGTGTGGATCGGCGCGGCGCTGGGCGCGCTCCGGGCCGTCGCCTGGCCGGGCGCGCCCCGCGCCGTGAGCGCCGCCCTCTACGTCGCGGTCGGCTGGCTCGCGATCGCGGGCTTCTCTGCGCTCGTCGCTGCCTTGGGAGGCACGGGGATGGCGCTCCTGATCGCCGGCGGAGTGCTCTACACGACGGGGGCCGTCCTCTACGCGTTGCGTTGGCCGGATCTGGTGCCGGGGGTGTTCGGCCACCACGAGGTGTTCCACGTGTTGGTCATCGCGGCGGCGACCTGTCACTTCGTGATGGTGCGTGGTCTCGTCGTCGGAGCCGCCTGACGCCAGGGCAGCTTGCCCGCGGAATCCCCTGACGTTAGCGTGCCCAACCCCGTGGCGTTGGTCGGTGGTGGTCCGCTCGGCTTCCCAAAGCCCCTCCGCCGGGTCGTCCCTGGTTGCCTCGTGGTCGCCGCGCTCCTTGCCCAGGGCCAGGTCGCCGAGGGCCAGGTCGCCGAGGGCCAGGTCGCCGAGGGCCAGCTTGCCCAGGGCCAGCCCGCTCGCGGCAGCGCGCCCGCCGCGCTACGCCAGGTCAGCCTCGACCTGTCCGCTCCCGGCGATTGCGCGACCGCCGCCGAGTTGGAAGCGCGCGTCCAGCGACGCTCGACGGAGCTGTCGATCGTGCCCGCCCCCGCGCCCCACGCGGTGACCGTGCGCATCGCGCCCACCGCCGAGGGTCGGCTCCGCGCCACCCTGCTCGTCGAGCAACCGGGGGAGCCCGCCTACCGACGCGCGATCCTCGCGGACGGCTGCGACGAGGCCCTCGAGGCCATCGCGTTCATGATCGCCGTCGCCCTGGATCTCACGGAGGTCGCTCCGGCCGCCGCGGAACCCGATCCCCCTCCACCCGACGAAGCGCCCCCCGAGACCACCCCGAGCTCCGCCCTCGTGCCGTTCGTCGGAGCGGGTGTTCAGGCCCTCGGAGCCGCGACGCCCCGGCTGCTCGTCGGTCCCGAGCTGAGCGGCGGGGTGGAGTGGCTGCGCGCGTCCCCGTGGTCCCCCACGGCCCGCCTCACCGTCGGCTGGGCCACCCGAGGCGATCTGCAGGCAGAGGGCGGGGTCGCGGAGTTCGTCTTGCTCGCAGGGACCCTCGAGCTCTGCCCGCTGCAGGCGCGCTCCGGGGCGTTCTCCCTGCGGCCCTGCGCCTTCGGCACCCTGGGTCGTCTGCGAGCGACGGGGAGTCGGACCCTGGAGCCCCAGAGCGCCTCTCGCCCCTGGTGGGTCCTCGGCGGCTCCGTGCTCCTCACCTGGGAGCCGCTCTCTCGGCTGCGCCTCACCGCGGCGGCGCGGGCGGGGGCCATCGGGGTGCGGGACACCTTCGAGTTCGAGCCCCACGTCTTCCACCGGGTGCCCGCCTGGGCGCCCAGCGCCGGCATCGCCGCAGAGGTGCGATTTCCGTGATCGATCGACGTCCCTCGCGCATAGCTCGGGTGACCATGGCCAGCGCTCCCTCCCTCACGGCGTCGGGCTCGGCGGAACGGCACGCCGACGCTCCCGCCCCGCGGAGCGCCGTGGCGGCCACCCTGCGCCGCGAGCGCCTCGAGCGCATGTTCCAGGCGCATCATCAGCTGATCTGGCGCACCCTGCGACGGCTGGGGCTCGCCCCCGACGCGGCGACGGACACGACCCAGCAGGTCTTTTTGATCGCCGTGGAGCGGCTCGCGGACATCCGCCCGGAGAGCGAGCGGGCCTTCCTCTTCGGCACCGCGCTCCGGCTCGCCCGCAGCTGGCGCCGCAAACAGGCCCGCGTCCAGCTCGACGAACGGATGGACCAGCGCCCCGCGCCGCAGAACCCCGAGGACCAGGCGGTCGCCCGGCACCGGGCGATGCAGCTCATGGATCACATCCTCGCCCACTTGGACGCCGACTTGGTGGCGGTCTTCGTCCTGTTCGAGCTGGAGGGGATGTCCACCCCCGAGATCGCGGATCTGACCGGCGTTCCCTTGGGGACCGCCGCGTCCCGGCTCCGGCGCGCGCGCGCCGCCTTTCGTGAGGCCGCCGCGCGACTCGAGCAGACGACCAGGAGCAGAACACCATGAACGACCCCAAGAGATTGCTGGCTCCTGATGGTGAGAACGTGACCGGCTTCGAGCGGGAGCTCCTCCTCGCGGTCGTCGACGAGCGCCCCTCGGAGGCCATGAGTCAGCGCATGTTGGAGGCCACCCTCGCCGCGAGCGCGGCGCCTCCCGCTGCCGCGGGCATCGGCGCCGGCGCCTGGCTCGCTGGCGCCTTCGTCGCAGCGGGCGTCGCGGGCCTCGTCGCCGCCGCCTCCTTGGGGAATCACGAGACCACCTCTTCCCCCGCCCCTTCCGCCGGCTTCGCGCCCGCCACGGAGCCCGCACACGACGTCGCGTCCCCCCGACGCGACGCGCGCTCACCCGGGAACGGCGATCCCGTCGGCGATGCCGCCAGTTCGCTCGCGGCCGACGCGGCACGAGAGGACGGATCGGGGTCGCCCCCCGGGGGTTCCACTCCTGACGACTCCGCCTCCGGGGATTCGGGAACCACCGAGGCCCCGACCGCCGCCGCGCAACGCCCGAGCGCACGGGCCCCGAGCGCGCAGGCCCCGAAGGCGCAGGCCCCGAGCGCACAGGCCCCGGAGGCGCAGGCCGCCCCCACGCACTCCACCAAGGCACGGACCACCCAGTCAGCGCCCCCCGGGACACAGACCCCCAACGCGGACGAGCAGCTGGAGCGCACGCTCCGGGAGGAAGTCGAGCTCCTCGACCGGGCCCGCCGCGCCCTGAACGCGGGGGACGCGCAGGGCGCCCTCGCGGAGCTGGCGCGCTATGATCGTCGCTTCCCGTCGGGCATGCTGCGCAAGGAGAGCATCGTGCTCCGGGAGCGCGCCACCGCGCTCACTCGAGCCCCTTCGCCTTGATCGCTCCCGACCCCAGACCCACCGAGCTCCCCTCGCGACCGTCGATGTCCGCGCGTGCGTCGTCCCTGCTCCTCGTGTCCTCCTGCCTCGGAGCGCTGGGATGCGGCGGCGGGGAGCGCGTCTCCCTCGGACGCGGCGCGGCGCCCACCGTGCGCTGGGCGGAGCCGCGACGGATCGTGGAGCTCGAGAGCGACGCGGTGGACGACAACCCGACGCTCACCGGGGATCTCCTCGAGATCTACTTCACCTCCCGACGGGAAGGAGGCGAAGGGTCGACGGACATCTGGTTCGCCCGGCGGCGCGACCCCGCCGATCCCTTCGATCCGCCGGAGCCCGTGACGGAGCTCAACACCTCCGAGTTCGAGTCGAGCCCCGCCGTGTCCCACGACGGCTTGACCCTCTGGTTCGGCTCGGAGCGGGACGGCGGCCTCGGTGACGTCGACATTTGGGTGAGCACGCGCCCCGATCGCGACTCGACCTGGTCGGAGCCGGAGCACGTCGAGAGCCTGAGCTCCCCCGCCGCCGACATCCCGCGCCCGCTCGGACAGCACGGCACCGTGATGCCCCTCGGTTCGCGCCGCAACGACGAGGGCCTGTACTGGACCTACCTGGCTCGCCGCAACCACGCAGACGGCACCTTCGAGGAGCCACGACTGATCGAGGAGCTGGCCACGGACGACTCGATCTTCATCGACGCGTTCCTCTCGGAGGATGGCCTGACCCTGTGGTTCAACCGAGCCCCCCTCGACGGCAACGCGGACCTGTACCGCGCGCAGCGCCCCAGCGTCGACGCGCCCTTCGACGCCGCCGTCCCCCTGGAGGAGCTGAACACGGACGCGGACGAACGAGATCCGTGGCTGAGCCCCGACGGCAAGCAGCTGTACTTCACGTCCGATCGCGACGGCAAGCCGGCGATCTACGTGAGCGACGCCCTCTGAACGGCATCTCCCCCGCGCGACGACGCGGCCAGGCACGAGCCCTCACACGACGAGAGCCCAACCGCAGCGCAGCGTCAGGGGATCGCGAAGCGAACGCGGACCCGCGTGAAGTAGACGTCGCTCGAGCCCTCGACCTGCGGCGCGACGCCCACCAGGAGCCAGGCGGCGCCGTCCTCGAAGGTTCGAAAGGAGGAGGTGCGCCGGGAGCTGAGCACCTCGAGCCTCGAGGGATCGCAGTCGCTGTCCGCGGTCGCGAGGTCTCCGATCACGACCCTCCCCGGAGCGCCCGATGATTCGTCCCCTCCGTCCAGGTTCAGCTCGAGGAGCTGATGCCCGTCCACGTCCTCCACCTGCGTCCGCGGCTCCTCGAGGCTGACCGCCCCCTCGACCTGCACGTCCTCTCCCGGAACGCTCCCCGTCTCCCCGCAGCCCGCAGCGGCGAGCTCCACCTCGAAGGAGACGTCGTAGGTGGTGAAGCGCGCGAGCCCGTCCACCGGACCCGCCCAGTACATGAACAGCCCGTCCCCCAGGTTCGTGCCGGAGACGCGCAGGGCGCCGCCGTGGGCGGCAAGGTCTCCTGGGAGTGGTTCGTGAGCGGCGACGAGATCCATGTCCTCCTGCCGAGCCGGGTCGTACTCGGCGAAGCCGGGCTGCCACCCCGCGTCATCCCGGTCGAAGGCGATCTCGATGGTCTTCGTCCCGGCGCGAGGCTCCGCCAGGCAGCCCGCTCCCAGAACGCCCGCGACGATCAACGGCGCCGAACGCGGCACCCAGCGCGGCACCCAGCGCAATGCCCAGCGCAATGCCGACCCCGACGACGAGCACTCCGCCGGCCCCGCGTGACGAGCTCCGTTCCCTCCGCGCCGGCTCTGCGGCGGCGCTGCCCCCGAGGTCGTCGCGACGCTCCACGCGCCGAAGGGTTGCTGTCGAGGGGCGGGCATCGGGGTCGCACGAGGGGACGGAGCTGTCCTCTGGAGACGGTCGGGCGGCGGGCTCATGTAAGGGCGCGCGGCGCACAGCGGGGCAAACGCGGGAGCAACGCGGGGCGAGGGCGCGGAGGGCGGGGCCCGATTGCACCACCCTGCGTGCGGCGGCGGCCGACGTGCTCGCCCAGGACGCTGGTCCGTGCTGCTGGTTCAGGCGCCCGCCGACGCTACAGTGCCGCCCATGCTCCGGCGGTGTCCCGATCGCTCACGCGCCTCGACGCGCGTCGCGCCCCTCCTGCTCCTGTTCACCCTGGGCTGTGATCGGTCTCCCCAGCGCGCACCCGCCGAGCCTCTGTCCGCGGGAAGCGACGACGTCAGCGGGCGGGACGTCAGCGGGCGGCCGGGTGCCCCACCGGCGGAGCGCGCCCCCCAAGACGCCAGCGCCGCAGCGCAGGATCGGGACGTCGCCGCGCCGAACGTCGAATGCCCCCCCTGGACCGAACTGGGCCCCTACCTGGCCGTCCGCTTCGAAGGCCAGGCCCGAACCTGGCTCGCGGTGGACGGAGTCCCCATCTGCACGGCCCGCACCCCCGAGGACGCGAACGTCGTCCTCTTCCCGAGCGCGGCCCTCGCCGCCAACGACCAGGACGGCGACGGGATCCCCGACGCCATCGACGTGCTCCACGGCGCCGAACGAGAAGCCCAGCAAGGCCACCGCGCCGCCCCCGAGGACAGGGCGAACGACTCACGCCACTCGCACGGCACGCCGGGAGACATCACCTGGCTCACGAGGGTCCTCCGCGGCGCGGGCCTCGAAGTCCCCCGCGGCGAAGATTCCCGAAGAGCACAGGGGACCTCCCCCCAGCAGGCCGCTCCCCCCACCTCCGGCGAGCTGCTCTCCCAGCTCGAGGAGCGCTTCGGGAGCCTCCCGACGGATCCGCGGGACACGGCCCACCCGTTCTTGCCCGGCGATCTCGTCTTCTCGAGCGCGAGCAAGGACGACACCGCGCCCCGCTTCGTGGGCGTCGTCTCGAACCGCGCTGGCGAGCACGGCTTGCCGCTCCTCCTGCGCGGTGACGCCGACGGAGCCGTCCGGGAGACGGACGCGCTGCGAACCGAGCACGTCCTCAGGCGCGTTCGGGTGGCCCGTGAGCTCACCAACGCCCCCCCCGATCATGCGGGCCTTGCGGGGCTGCTCGCGCGGCGTCGGGTCGAGGTCCCTCCCGAGGCACGGCAGCTGCTGCTCGTCACCGTACCCTTGTGGAACAGCTCCGGGGGCGAGCTGCGACGCTTCAGGCGGAGCGGTCCCAGCGAGCGCTGGGACGAGGTCGGTGCTCCTCTCCCCGTCCGCATCGGCGGGGCCGGCCTCGGCCGCGGCCTCGGTCTCCACGACGGCGACGCCTGCTCGGGAGCCCCAGAGAAGCGGGAGGGCGACAAGCGGGCACCCGCCGGCGTCTTCGGCCTGGGCACCGCCTTCGGGCGGGCGCGGCAGGCCCCCTACGCTCCGGGTCCATGGCCCTACCGGGCGACGAACGCCGCGGACCGCTTCGTCGATGACCCCCGATCCATCCATTATAACACCTGGCAGGTGGAGATGCCCGGAAAGCCCCGCGCCTGGAGCTCCGCCGAGCACCTCACGGTGTACTCACTGGGGCTCGTCGTGGAGCACAACATGCCCGCCCCAAGCCCTGATGGATCGGCGGCGGACACCGCGCCGACGCGGCCGGTGCCCGGCGCGGGCAGCGCGATCTTCGTCCACCCGTGGAAGGCGCCTCAGGTCCCGACCGTCGGCTGCACGGCCCTGGACGAGCGCGAGCTCACGGAGCTCCTCCGCTGGCTCGATCCCGCGGCGCAGCCGGTGCTGGTGCAGGTCGCCGGGGCCTTCCTCGCTCCGCGCTGAGCCGACCCCGCGCTGAGCCGACCCGCGCAGCGCCGACCGCGCAGAGGCGACCGCGCAGAGCCGGCCACGGGGAGGACCGCACCCCGATCCTCCGCCGGCAGCCGGCCTCCGGTGTGGCCCCCGTCCCGGCCACAGGTGGTAGAATAAAAGAATGCGGGCCCTGCGCTTACACGCTTTGGGCGCCTGGGGGACGACCGACCGCGCCGCCCCGGACTTGCGCCTCGAGTCTCTGCCGGATCCGGAGCCCCAGGCGGGGCAGGTCTTGATTCGCGTGGAGGCGTGCGGCGTGTGCCGCACGGAGCTCGACGAGATCGAGGGACGAGCTCCCCCCACGGCGCTCCCCCGGATCCTCGGCCATCAGGTGGTGGGCCGTGTCGTGGGCCGAGGTGCCGGAGTGCCCCCCCGTGAGGGCTCGCGGGTCGGCGTGGCCTGGATTTTCGGAGCCTGTGGGAGCTGTGAGTGGTGTCAGTCCGGCGCCGAGAACCTCTGCCCGCGCTTCGTGGCGACGGGGCGCGACGTCGACGGCGGCTACGCGGAGCTCATGGTCGCTCCCGCCGATTTCGTGCACCCGCTCCCGGAGGAGGTCGACGGCGTCCGCCTCGCGCCGCTGCTGTGCGCCGGGGCGATCGGCTACCGCTCCTTGCGCCTCACGGGGCTCCTCGACGAGAACAGCCCGCGGGCTCCACGGCTGGGTCTGGCCGGCTTCGGCGCGAGCGCCCACCTCGTCCTGCGCCTCGTCTCTGCGCTCCGACCCAGCGCGCGTGTCTACGTGTTCACGCGCAGCTCACGGGAGCAGGACTTCGCCCGCGAGCTCGGCGCCACCTGGGCGGGCGCCATCGGCGACCGCGCCCCGGAACGGCTCCACGCCGCCATCGACACCACCCCGGCGCACGGTCCGCTCCTGGCGATGCTACCGCAGCTCCTCCCTGGAGGCCGCCTCGTCGTGAACGCCATCACCAAGCAGACCGCGGATCGGGAGCGCTGGCTCGACTTCGACTTCCACCGCGACCTCTGGCTCGAGCGGGAGATCAAGTCCGTCGCCAACGTCACTCGCGAGGACGTGCGGGAGTTCGTGGCGTTGGCCGCGGCCCAGGAGGGTCTCTTGCCCGAGGTCACCGAGTACCCCCTCGACGCGGCGCCCCGGGCCCTGCAGGAGCTCGCGGCGGGGCACATCCGCGGCGCCAAGGTCCTCCGGATCGGACTCGCCTGATCGGCTCCCGACCGGCGTGGAGCGACGAAAACTCAGGAGCCCCGCAGCGCCTCCAGGAGCACCCGGCGCTCCGCGGAGGCGATGGCGCGCCGCGCCGCGTCCACCGCGTCCACGTTGACGGAGATCGACGTGATGCCCGCGCGCACGAGGTGCTCCGTGAACTCCGGACGATTCGAGGGCGCCTGCCCGCACAGGGACGACGTGATGCCCGCCGCTCGACACGCCGCCACGATCCGGCCGATCGCGTCGAGCACCGCGGGGTCCGCCTCGTCGAACAGCTCCGAGCAGATCTCCGAGTCCCGATCGACGCCGAGCACGAGCTGCGTCAGGTCGTTCGATCCGATGGAGACCCCGTCGATCCCCATGCGGGCGTACTCGGGGATCCAGTAGACGGACGACGGCACCTCCGCCATGACCCAGCGATGCAGGCCCCGCTGCTTCCCGAGCGGACTCTTCTCGACCAGCTCGAGGCACGCCTCCAGCTCCCAGCGCGTGCGCACGAAGGGGATCATCATGTGCAGGTTGGGCGTCTGCTCCCGCACCTGCGCCAACACCTCGAGCTCGAGCCGAAAGAGCGAGGGATCTTTCACGTAACGAAAACACCCACGGTAGCCGATCATCGGGTTCTCTTCGACGGGCTCGAACTCCGCGCCCCCGGAGAGCCCCCGGAACTCGTTCGTGCGGAAATCGTAGGTTCGATACACCACCGGACGCGCCCCGAAGGCCCGGGTGATCTGGAGGAGCGACGCGCTCATCTTCTCCACGAACTCCCGCTCTCCGCCGGAGGCGATCAGCTTCTGGGGGTGCTGGCCGCCGAGCGCCTCGCTGATCAAGAACTCCGCCCGCAGCAACCCCACGCCGTCCACGGGCAGCTCCGCGACGCGCTCGGCGTGGGCGGCGATGGCCAGGTTCACGTAGAGCCGCGTGGCGGTCGCCTCGGGGGTCGCCTTTTCGATGGTGCCCCCCTGGGTGGCGGGAGCGTGAGCCGGCGCCGCCTCCGTCAGACCCGCCGTGACGCGCCCCTTGGCGCCGTCGACGGTGACGAGCTCCCCCGAGCGGAGGACCTTCGTGGCCTTGCGCGTCCCCACGACACAGGGGATGCCCAGCTCCCGACCCACGATGGCCGCGTGGCAGGTCATCCCTCCGCTGTCCGTGACCAGCGCGGCCGCGCGCCGGATCGCCGGCACCCAGTCCGGGGAGGTCATCACCGCCACGAGCACCTCCCCGTCCACGAGCTTGCCGCACTCCTCAGGGCTCGTGAGCACGCGCACGCGCCCGCCGGCCGTTCCAGGAGAAGCGCCCAGCCCGCTCACCAAGAGCTCACCTGGGGCGGTCCCTTCGTGGCTCTCGTGGAGGGTCGTGATGGGGCGGGTCTGCACGAGGTACCACTCCCCGCCCTCTTCCGCCCACTCGATGTCCTGGGGTTCGCCGTAGTGCTCCTCGACGCGCAGGGCCATCTTGGCGAGGGTCAGCACCTCGTCATCCGTGAGCACCCGTCGTGCGGCCTCGTCCTCGTCGAGATCGATCCGGACGTCCTCCCCGGAAGCCCCGCGCTCGATGCGGAAGTTCTTGAATCCGATGCGCGTCTCCAGCAGGCGGGGACCGCTCTTGCTCAAGGTATACGTGTCAGGCTCCACCTGCCCGCCGACCACCACCTCGCCGAGCCCGAAGGCCGCCTCCACGACGATGCGAGAGCGGTCGCCGCTCGACGGATCCGCCGTGAACATCACCCCCGAGCGCGCGGAGGCCACCATCTTCTGGACGACGACCGCCAAGGTGGGCTCTTCGTCCATCTTCTGGGCGCGACGATAGGCGAGCACACGCTGGCCATAGGCGGACGCCCAGCACGCCTTCACCCGAGCTACTAGGCGCTCCCGGGAGACGTTCGTGAAGGTCTCGTGCATGCCGGCGAAGGACGTGCTCGCGGTGTCCTCCGACGTGGCCGACGAGCGGACGGCCACGCCCGCCCGCGGGTCCAGCTGGTCGTGGGCCGCGAGGATCTCCCGCTCGAGCTCCGCCGGTACGGAGGCGGCCTCCACCAGGCCGCACATCTCTCGCGAGACGTCCGCGAGCCGCTCGGCCGCGTCCGGGTCCACCGACTCGAACAGCTCCCGGAGCCGCTCGCGGATGCCGGCGCTCTCCAAGAACTGGAGAAACGCGCTCGCCGTCACCACGAAGCCCGGCGGGACCGGCAGCCCCGCCCCCGTCATCTCCCCGAGGTTCGCCCCCTTGCCCCCCACCGAGGAGACGTCCTCCCGGGAGATGTCCCTGAACCACGCGATCGTTCCTGCCATGTCGATCTCCCGGATTGCCGGAGTGCCGGAGTGCCCGAGTGCAGCTCTCGTGCCACCAGGTGCAGCTCTCGTGCCACCAGGTGCAGCTCTCGTGCCACCAGGCCCTCGCCGCCCCACGCGGAGAAACCTCGACCGGGCCGCACGCGCCCACGGGAACCTCCCCGAGAGGGACGGCCCTCCTCTGCAGCACTTGCGACCTCCCCGGCCGAGGTGCAGCAATTGCGTCGACTGCTTCGAGCGTCCCGGGCGTCTCGCATCGGATGCGCTCCCGCGCTGGCTCGGTCAGGGGGGCGCAACGAGCAGGCGCGCCACGCCGCCCAGGGAACCTCGCGACGTCACTTCGAGCGTCCGCACGGCAGCTCCGCCCCGCGTCGGCGCGACGTCGCCACGTCGATCATCGCTTCGACCATCGTGCCGACGAGCACTCCCCTGCAGCGGCGCTCTCGAAGGTGTCTGCGTCGGCAGACACTGTCACCGAGCACGCGCGGCGATCGCTCCACCATCGCATCACCAGAGGTCGCACGAGATCGTTCCCGCGGCGGTGCCGACGCCCTTCGTTCTGAGCTAGGTTTGCCCTCTCTCCGCGGAGCACGGGTCTGCCTCGCGCTCCTGTGTCCGTCATGCGCCTGTTCGCCCGCCTGCTCATCGGCCACACGGCTCCCGTGCTCATCGTCACGGTCGCCCTCACGCTGACGTTGGTGGCGCTGCTCCGCATGACCGCCGTCTTGCAGACGATCAGCGACACGGAGCTCGTCGCCCTGCATCGGGAGCGGGAGCTCCACCGCGCCTGTTGGACCATCGACGTCACCATGCGCCGCTGGGAGCGCGCCTGCAGCCACGGCAGCACCTCCGCGGAGGCGAGCCGGCATGTGGAGGAGGCCGCGAACGACCTCCGGGACGTCGTCGAGCGGAGCGCCGAGGTGGGGCCCGAGATGCGCGGGGTCGCCGTGAGCTGGCTCTCGGAGGTGGACCACGTCCTGTCCGGCGACGCCTGCGCCAACCTGCGCCAGGTCTCCTCCCAGCAGCGCCGAGCGGAGCTCGACGACCGCATGACGGACCTGTGGGGCCGGCGCCTCGGGGAGCTCCACGCGGGGCTCGCGCGGAAGGACGAGCAGGCCCAGTCGATCGGGAAGACCGCCGTGACCACGGGCACGATGGTGGCGGGCGGCGCCTTCCTGCTGGCGATGCTCCTGGCTCGCCGCATGGCGCGGACGCTCAACGGCCCCCTCGCGCGGGTGGCCGCCGTCACCCGTCGGGTCGGGCGCGGGGACTTCAGCGCGAAGGCGTCGATCGAAGGCCCCCCGGAGATCATGGCTCTCGCCGAGGAAGTGGAGCGGATGCGCCGCCAGCTCGCGGAGCTGGAGATCCTCAAGCAGGGGTTCCTCGCCTCCGTGTCCCACGAGCTCCGCACCCCCCTGTCGAAGATCCGCGAGGCCCTCAGCCTGTTGAGCGATGGGGCGGTGGGCTCCCTGGACGCGCGCCAGACGCGCGTCGTCGAGATCGCCAAGGTGGCCTGCGAACGCGAGATCCGCATGGTGAGCACCCTGCTGGACTTCTCTCGCCTGCGGACCGGGAGTCCCCTGCGCGTGCGCCCGGGCGTCTCCATCGACGCGGTGATCCAGACGGCCGTCGACGACGAGGCCACCGAAGCGGCGGCCCGCGACGTGCGGATCCGCGTCCGCACGGAGGGAGCGGGGCCCACCTGCCGCCTCGACGCGGCGTTGGTGGAGCGGGCGATCGCCAACCTCGTCCGCAATGCCGTCTCCGTGTCCCAACCGGGCCAGGAGGTGGTGGTCGAGCGCACCGTCCACGAGCCGCCCGAGGGCGAGCGGCGCGTGTGCATCACCGTCACCGATCAGGGCCCCGGAGTCCCCGAGGACATCCGCGAGACCGTGTTCAACGCCTTCGTCACCAGCGCGGTGCCGCGCTCTCCGAAGGCCCTCGGCATCGGCCTGGGGCTCGCGCTGGCCCGAGAGGTCGCCCTCGCCCACGGGGGCACCCTGGAGCTCGCGAACGCCGCGGACGGCGCCGCCTTCCACCTGTGGCTCCCCCTCGATCGCCCCCACCCCGAGCGCACCCCACCCCACCCAGCGCGCCTCTTGCGCATGGAGTCCCCACAGACATGAGTCGCTCCCCCCACCCCGAGTCCCGCCCCCACGTCCTCATCATCGACGACGAAGAAGATCTCTGCGAGCTCCTCACCCTTCGCCTCGAGCACCACGGCTTTCGGACCAGCTCCGAACAGACGGGGCGCGCCGGCCTCGAGATCCTGGAGCGGGAGGTCGTCGACGTGATCATCGTCGACCTCCGGCTGGAGAACGAGAACGGCCTCGATCTCCTGACCACGGTCCGACAGCGCTCCCTGGATCTCCCGGTGATCGTCCTGACCGCCCACGGCACCATCGAGACCGCCGTGGAGGCGATGAAGCGCGGCGCCTACGGGTTCCTCACCAAGCCCTTCGACGACCACGAGCTGCTCCAGAAGCTCGATCACGCCGTGGAGCGGGGGCGGCTGCGGCGGGAGCTCGCAGGACTCCGCCGCATCGTGGGCCAGCCGAGCAGCGACAGCCGCCTGCTGGGGACCAGCACCGCGCTCGCGGAGGTGCGAGAGGTCATCGAGCGGGTGGCCCCGACGGAGGTCAACGTACTCGTGCTCGGCGAGTCCGGGACCGGCAAGGAGATCGCCGCGCGCTGCATCCACGAGTCCTCCGCCCGCAAGGACGCGCCCTTCATGGCCATCGACTGCGGGGCCTTGCCGCCCGATCTCCTGGAGAGCGAGCTGTTCGGGGCGGTGCGTGGCGGCTCCAGCGACGCCACACCGGACAAGGAAGGCCTGTTCGCCGCGGCCCATGGGGGCACCCTGTTCCTCGACGAGATCGGCGACGCGCCGCCGCAGGTCCAGGTGAAGCTGCTGCGCGTGCTGCAGGAACGCACCTATCTCCCCGTGGGGGCCACGGAGCCACGGAGCACGGACGTTCGCATCATCGCGGCGACCCACCGCGACCTCCGCGCCGACGTGAACACCGGGCGCTTTCGCGAGGACCTCTTCTACCGGCTGCACGTGGTGCCCATCACCCTGCCGCCCCTGCGGGAGCGCCGGGAAGACATCCCCTTGCTCGCGGAGGTGTTTCTGACGCGCGCCTGCGCGCAGAACGGCCTCCACGCCCCGCACCTCACCTCGGAGGCCCTGCGCCTGCTCCTGGACCACGACTGGCCCGGCAACGTGCGCGAGCTCGCCAACGTGGTCGAAGGGGCGGCGGTGCTCAGCACGGACGGCTGCCTCCGCCCGGACCATCTCCGCGCCGTGATCCCACGACGCACCCTGGAGGACCAGGAGCCCGCGCCCCCGGAGCATGCCACCGCCCCCCGGGTCCTCGGGCCTCGCATCGTCACGCCGGGCGCCGATCTGCCCCCGATGCGGGAGGCCCGCGAGGCATTCGATCGCTACTACATCGAGGAGTGCCTGCGTCGCACCGGCGGCAACGTGAGCGCGGCGGCGAAGCTGGCCGGGCGCAACCGCACGGACTTTCACGAGCTGCTGCGCCGCCACGAGATCAACGCGTCGGA
>JAAZAA010000314.1 GCA_012514535.1 Myxococcales bacterium
CGCCGCTGGATCGACCGCCGCTGGATCGACCGGAGCAGCGGCGCCTGGCCCCGAGCACCCGGATCCTTACCGATTGCTCGACCAGCTGGGGCGGGTGCTCGTCACCGTCGAGAACGAGTACTATCAGCCCCCGGAGCGCTCGGTGCTGCTGGAGGGCGCGCTGCGGGGCATGGTGGGCGCCCTCGATCCCCACTCGGCCTACCTCGCCGCCCAGGATTTCGCGATTTTCCAGGCGGATACGGAGGGCCGCTTCGGAGGGATCGGGGTCGAGGTGGACTTCGAAGACGGTCGTGTGACCGTCATCGCCCCCGTCGAGGGCTCGCCGGCGGATCGCGCGGGCATCCGGCCAGGAGACCGCATCGTGGCCATCGACGGGCAACCGGTGCGCGGGCGGCGGCCCGACGCGCTGGTGAAGCAGATGCGAGGTGAGGTGGGCACGGAGGTGGAGCTGACGATCCGCCGCGACGGCGAGGACGCTCCCCTGCAGCTGCGGATGCAGCGGGAGGTGATCTTCGTCGCCAGCGTGGCCACGAAGCTCCTCGACGGCGACGTGGCCTACATCCGCATCAAGAGCTTCCAGCAGGGGACCCACCGGGATCTGATCGAGCAGGTGGGGGAGCTCCGACGCGAGGCGGGCGGCGCCCTCGCGGGCGTCGTGCTCGACCTGCGCAACAACCCCGGCGGCCTCGTCCACGAAGCCACCGCCGTCGCGGACGAGTTCTTGAGCGGCGGCATCATCTTCTCGACGCGGCATCGCGGTCGCATCCTGCGAGAGGCCCGCGCCAGTTATTTCGGCGCGCTGACCCGAGGTCCCCTGGTCGTGCTCATCAACGAGTTCAGCGCCAGCGCCGCGGAGCTCGTCGCCGGCGCCCTCAAGGACAACCGGCGCGGTCACGTCGTCGGCACCCGGAGCTTCGGCAAGGGCTCGGTGCAGACCATCCTCGACTTGCCCGACGGCGCGGGCCTCAAGCTCACCACGGCCCTGTACTTCACGCCGAAGGGGCAGGCCATCCAGGCTCACGGCGTGGAGCCCGACGTGCTCGTGGAGCCGGGCTACGTGCCCACGAAGCTCTACCAGGTGGTCCGGGAGCGGGATCTCGAGGGGCACATCCCTGGGCGAGACGAGGAGCCCGCGACACCGACCACCGACGCTCCGGTGGATCCCGCCGAGCAGGAGCTCCGCCTCGGCGTGGCCCGGGAAGTGCCTCGCAACCCGGCTGGGGGTAAGGATTTCGCGTTGAGCGTCGGTTACCAGATCGTGACGGGCGTGCTCGGTCGGCGTTGATGCCACCGGCCGAGGGCACGCCGGCGCACGGCCTGGCATGGAGCTCGCAGCCTTCCGCATCCTCTACACGCTCCTGTCGGCGCTCCTGATCGTGCCCCTCTGGGTGGGCCCTCACCCGCCGCTGATCGATCTCCCTCAGCACGCTGGACAGGTGAGCGCGGCCCTCGCCTGGTTGGCGGGCTCGTCCACCCACCGCGCCGTCTTCGAGCTGAACCCGTTCACGCCGTACCTCGGGAGTTATCTCGTCGCGGGGCCCCTGGTGGCGCTGTTCGGGCCGAGCACGGGGCTGCGCCTGGCCCTGTCCCTCGCGCTGCTCGCCTTGCCCCTCGCCACGAGTCACCTGCTGCGCACGGTGCGGGCCCCCGCCTGGTGGGTGATCCCGGTGTTCGCGGTCGCGCCGAGCTACGCGTTCCACTGGGGATTTCTCGGCTTCGTGGTGGCGACGCCCCTCGGGATCTGGGGCCTCTCCGTCCACCTGAGATACCTCGACGACGGGTCCCCCCGTCGCGCCCTCGCCTCGGCCGCCCTCGCCCTCGCCTGCTTCGTCGCTCACGCGCTGGTGTTCGCCTGGCTCGCCCTCACCGCGGGCCTCGTCACCTGGCTGCGCGGCGGGGCCCTGCGCGGCGGGGCCCTGCGCGGCGCGGGCCAGGAGGGCGGTGCCCCGCGCCGCGTTCGTCTGCTGGGCACCGGCGCGCTGCTGACGCCCGTGCCCCTGGCGCTCCTGTGGCTGGCCCGCACCGTGGGGGGCCCCGGGCGCGCGGACGGATCGGTGGTGTGGAACCTGTCCTGGGATCGGCTGGGGGCGCTGCCCTCCCGCCTCGTCGGCGGGCTCCGCGGGGACGCCCCCCTCGAGCTCTTGGGGCTGCTCCTCTTCGCGAGCCCCTTCCTCCTCGGGGCGCGCTTCCAGCGCGGGCCAGCGGGGTGGGCGGCGCTCGGGGCGACCCTCGCCCTCTGCCTGCTGGGCCCCGATCGCGTGATGAGCGCCACCTATCTTCCCTGGCGCTTCGCGGTGTTCCTGATCCCCACCCTGCTGCTCACCTTGCGCCCGCGGAGCGCCTCCTGGAGCCGTCACCGCGTCGCCGGGCTCGCCGCGGTCGTGGCCGTGGCCGCGCTCTCGAACCTCTCGAATCTCCGCTCCTTCCGACACTTCGCCGCTCAGAGCTCCGGGTTCCGCGAGGTGGCCGCGCTGATCCCCCCGGGCGCGCGGGTCGCTTACCTCGCCTTCGGCAAGGCGACCCCTCAGCTGCGCGGCCCGGCGTTCCTGCATTTCGGGCAGTGGGCGCAGGCCGAGCGCCAGGCCATCGTCGACTTCTCCTTCGCCGAGTTCTTCCCGGAGGTCGTCCGTTACCGCCCGGGGCAGGGCTCCGGCTGGCCCCCGGCGGCGGAGTGGTATCCCCACCTGTTCGACTATCCCGCCCGTCACGGCAACAGGTACCAGTACTTCCTGGTGTGCAGCGATCGCCCGCTGCACGAGGCCGTGTACCGCGGGGCGCCCGCGCCGGGCGCGCTGCTGGCCCAGAGCGGCTACTTTTGGCTCTACTCCGCCCCGCCCCCCGCGGCCCTTCCCGAGGGGCAGGCCCCGCTCCCCCCCGCCTTCAGCAGCTCAGGCGCTCCGCGAACGCCCGAGCCGCGGGAGACAGAGAACGCCCCCGCTTCCAGATGACCGCGAGCTGACGCTCGATGCGCAGCCCCCGCACCGTCACGCAGCGCGACCGCCCCGCGCCGAGGGCGCTCACGAACCCGAGGCTCCCGGTGGTCTCGACCATCTGCAGGATGGCCGCCACGCTGCGCAGCTCCATCACCACCTGCATCTCGACGCCGACCTCGCGCAAGGCCCGGTCGATCTCGGCGCGGATCGCGCTGCCCGCCTCGAACCCCACGAGGCTCTGCCCCTGGAGCTCCCGGGCGTGGATGCGTCGCCGCCCGGCGAGCGGGTGCCCCCGCCCAGCCACGAGCACGATGCGATCCCGCAGCAGAGGCTGCACCTCGAGATCCGCCGCGCGGGTCGGCAGGGTGACGATGCCGAGCTCGAGGCGCTCGGAGCCGACGGCGCTCTCGACCTCCCGGCTCCCTGCCTCGAGCAGCTGAAAGCGCACCTCGGGGTGATCCTCGCGGAAGCGCGCGATCGCCGTGGGCAACAGGTACGCCACCGCCGTCGCGCCCCCGCCGATCCGCACCGTGCCCGCCTCCAGGCGCACGTGCTCGGCGATGCTGGTGCGCAGCCGCTCGTAGCGCTCCACCAGGGCCTGTCCCTCCTGGACCGCGAGGCGTCCCAGCTCCGTCAGGACGACCCCGCGCCCGCTGCGTTCCACCAGGGGCGCGCCGAGGTGCTCCTCCAGCTGCTGGAGGCGCCGCGTGAGCGCCGGCTGGGACAGGCCGATGTTCTCCGCGGCTTGGCTGATCGTGCCGTGGCGCGCCACCGCCAGCAGCGATCGGGTCAGCTCCAAGTCCATTCATGCATTCTATGCATGAATTCCATCCAAAATAACCATTATTCGCATGGCCCGATCCGCGCTAGGAGACCTCCGCCATGATCGAAGCCTACCGAAAGCACGTCGCCGAACGCGCCGCCCAGGGCGTCGTCCCCCTGCCCCTCAACGCGGCCCAGGTCGCCGAACTCGTCGAGCTCCTGAAATCCCCCCCGGCGGGCGAGGAGGAGTTCCTGCTCGAGCTCCTCGCGGAGCGGGTCCCCGCGGGAGTGGACGACGCCGCCTACGTGAAAGCGGGCTTCCTCACGGCGATCGCCAAGGGCACGGCGCGCTCGCCGCTGATCGACCCGCCGAAGGCCGTCGAGCTCCTCGGAACCATGCTGGGCGGCTTCAACATCGCCACGCTGGTGGAGCTGCTGGATCACCCCGAGCTCGGAGAGCTCGCCGCGACCCAGCTGAAGAAGACGCTGCTCATGTTCGACGCCTTCCACGACGTGGAGGAGAAGGCCAAGGCCGGCAGCAAGAACGCCCGCGCCGTGCTCGAGTCCTGGGCGGAGGCGGAGTGGTTCACGTCACGCCCCGAGGTTCCCGAGAAGATCACGCTGGCCGTGTTCAAGGTGCCCGGAGAGACGAACACCGACGATCTGTCCCCGGCCCAGGATGCCTGGTCCCGCCCCGACATCCCCCTGCACGCCCAGGCGATGCTCAAGAACCCCCGGGAGGGTATCCACGACGCCTTGGCCCAGATCGCGGAGGTGAAGCGCCTCGGTCACCCCGTCGCCTACGTCGGCGACGTCGTGGGCACGGGCTCGTCCCGCAAGAGCGCCACCAACTCGGTGCTCTGGCACTTCGGCGAGGACATCCCCTTCATCCCGAACAAGCGCTCGGGCGGCGTGGTCCTCGGCGGCAAGATCGCCCCCATCTTCTTCAACACCGTCGAGGACTCGGGCGCGCTGCCCATCGAGTGCGACGTGAGCGCCCTGAAGATGGGCGACGTCATCCACCTCTACCCCTACGCGGGCAAGATCGAGAACGACCAGGGGGAGGTCGTGAGCACGTTCCAGCTCAAGACGGAGGTGCTCCTCGACGAGGTGCGCGCCGGCGGACGCATCCCGCTGATCATCGGGCGCAGCCTCACGCGGCGGGCGCGGGAGGCGCTCGGTCTGCCGCCGTCGACCGTCTTCCGGTTGCCGAAGGATCCCCAGGACACGGGCAAGGGCTTCACCCTCGCCCAGAAGATCGTCGGTCGGGCCTGCGGCGTGCGCGGCGTGCGTCCCGGGACGTACTGTGAGCCGCACATGAGCACCGTCGGGTCGCAGGACACCACCGGGCCGATGACCCGCGACGAGCTGAAGGAGCTCGCCTGCCTCGGCTTCTCCGCGGATCTGGTGATGCAGTCGTTCTGTCACACGGCGGCCTACCCCAAGCCCGTGGACGTCGAGACCCAGCACACGCTGCCCGACTTCATCACGAACCGCGGCGGCGTGTCCCTGCGCCCCGGCGACGGCATCATCCACTCCTGGCTCAACCGCATGCTCCTGCCCGATCAGGTCGGCACGGGCGGCGACTCCCACACCCGCTTCCCCCTGGGGATTTCCTTCCCTGCGGGCTCGGGGCTGGTGGCGTTCGCGGCCGCGCTGGGGGTCATGCCCCTCGACATGCCGGAGAGCGTGCTGGTCCGCTTCAAGGGCAAGATGCAGCCGGGGATCACCCTGCGTGATCTGGTGAACGCCATCCCCTACGCGGCGATCCAGCAGGGCCTGCTCACCGTGGCGAAACAGGGCAAGAAGAACGTGTTCAGCGGGCGGATCATCGAGATCGAGGGCCTCCCGGATCTGAAGGTGGAGCAGGCCTTCGAGCTGAGCGACGCGACGGCGGAGCGCTCGGCGGCGGGGTGCACCATCAAGCTCAACCCCGAACCGATCAGCGAGTACCTGCGCTCGAACGTCGTGATGTTGCGCTGGATGATCGCCGAGGGTTACGGCGACGCCCGTACCCTCGAGCGACGCGCCCAGGCCATGGAAAAGTGGCTCGCTCAGCCGGAGCTGCTCCAGGCGGACGCGGACGCGGAGTACGCGGCGGTGATCGAGATCGACATGGACGAGATCAAGGAGCCCCTGCTCGCCTGTCCCAACGATCCCGACGACGTGAAGCCGCTCAGCGAGGTGGCGGGGGCGAAGGTCGACGAGGTGTTCATCGGCTCGTGCATGACGAACATCGGGCATTTCCGCGCCGCTGCCACCCTCCTGAAGGACTACGGCGAGCCTGTGCCGACGCGCCTCTGGGTGGCGCCGCCCACCAAGATGGACCAGCAGCAGCTCATGCAGGAGGGCTACTACAACATGTTCGCCCAGGCGGGGGCCCGGACGGAGATGCCCGGCTGCTCTCTGTGCATGGGGAACCAGGCACGGGTCGCGCCCGAGTCGACGGTCGTCTCGACGTCGACCCGGAACTTCCCGAACCGGCTCGGCAAGGGCGCCAACGTGTACTTGTCCTCCGCGGAGTTGGCGGCGGTGGTCTCGATCCTCGGGCGCATCCCCACGCCCGAGGAGTACATGCGCTACGCCGCGAACATCGACAGCATGGCGCCGGAGCTCTACCGCTACCTGAACTTCGATCAGCTGCCGAGCTTCACGTCGAAGGCGAGCAGCGCGAGCCTGCCCGTCCTGCAGTGAGCGGGAGAGCGCGCCGCGCCAAGCCGCGGCGCGCTCCACAAGC
>JAAZAA010000315.1 GCA_012514535.1 Myxococcales bacterium
GTTTCCGCTGCGCTCCGGTGCTCAAGTACCCACGTACGTTCCGCTCCGGTGCTCGCGAAAGCCTCGCCAAAACCCGAGCTTGACGGGCGGCGCCCGCGCCTAAGGTATCGGGGATGGGATGAGGGTTCATTCATGCGCTCTGTGCATGAATGAACCAGGAGGACGCGCCCTCGACCTCACCGTGGGCGCGCCGCTGCCTCCGCTGCACGCCTGCCTCCGCTGCACGCCTGCCTTCGCTGCACTCCGGAGGGCGGAGGAGGGCTCGGCTCGGATGACGGCGACGGACGGCTCAGCCGGGATCGAGGAGGGGGCGCACGTCGAGGTGCTGGGCCAGGGCCTCGGGGGCCAGGGCCTCGGGGGAGACGCCCGGGCGGTGCGGCAGGACGCCGAGCAGGGGCGCGCGCAGGCGCCGCCGCAGAGTCTCGATCTGGGGGGCGTCGTTGGCGTCGGGCGGTTCGATGCAGTTGACGATCCAGCCCCGCAGCTCGAGGCCATCGCCGTGAATCGCCTCCGCCGTCAGCAGCGTGTGGTTGAGGCAGCCGAGGCGGAGGCCCACGACCAACACCACCCCGAGGCCGAGGCGCTTGGGGAGCTCCGCCAGGGTGAGGTCGTCGTCGAGGGGCACGCGCCAGCCACCGGCTCCCTCCACCACCACGACGTCGGCGAGGGCGCGGAGCTCCCGATGACAGGCGGCGACGTGCTCGAGGGAGATGGGGCGCTGCACCGCCCGCGCCGCGAGGTGGGGGGCGATCGCAGGCTCGTAGGCGAAGGGATTGACGAGGTCGTAGCTGGCTTGCTCCCCGGCGCGTAGCAACGCCAGGGCGTCGTCGTTGCGGAGGCCGTCCGGGGTGGGCGTGCAACCGGAGGCGACGGGTTTCATGCCGATCGCGCGGAGCCCGCGATCGGCGAGGGCGCGCAGCAAGGCGCAGCTCGCGACGGTCTTCCCGACCCCCGTGTCCGTGCCCGTCACGAAGAGACCACGGGGGGCGCCGGGATCGCGGAGCGGAGCCTGGCTTGGATCATTCGCCACGGCCCCTGTTTCGCACGGCGGCGCATCCGCGCGCAAACGGGGGCGACGAGCTGCGAGGTTCCCCGCGGGCCTTCTCGCCAGAGGGCGACGGCTCGCGGCTGCTCGTGTCCGCTCGCGCGGTCGCCCCTCAGGACCTCTTCGGTGCAGGCGCGGCGGTCCAGTCCTTGAAGGAGCGCTTGATGAAGTCCCAGCGACCGGGGTCGCCCTTGAGGATGGCCTGCAGGTACTTGGAGGCCTGGTCGAACTTGATGTGCGGGGGCAGCGGCGGCACCTCCGGATCGGTGACGGCCTCGAGCACGACGGGGCGGTCGGCGGCCAGGGCCTCGTCCCAGGCGGGCGCGACGCGGTCGGGGGTGTCGACGAGGATCCCCCGGAGGCCGATCAGCTCCGCGTACGCGGCGTAGCGGAAGCTCGGCAGCGTCTGGGACGCATCGAACTTCGGGTCGCCCTGCATCACCCGTTGCTCCCAGGTGACCTGGTTCAGGTCGTGGTTGTTCAACACCAGCACGATCAAGCGCGGGTCCTCCCACTCCGGGTAATGCCGGGCGATGGTGATGAGCTCGTTGTTGCCGATCATCTGCATCGCGCCGTCGCCGACGCAGGCGATCACGACCCGGTCCGGGTGGGCGAACTTCGCCGCCAACGCGTAGGGCACGCCGGGGCCCATGGTGGCCAGGTTCCCGGACAAGGAGGCCATCATGCCCTCTCGGATCTTCAAGTCCCGGGCCCACCAGTTGGCGGACGATCCCGAATCGGCGGTGATGATGCAGCGATCCGGGAGGCGTGGGGACAGCTCCCAGAACACCCGCTGGGGGTTGATCGGGTTGGCGTCCCGGTGCGCGCGCTCCTCGAGGACACCCCACCAACGTTCGACGCGCGAAGCGACGTCGTCACGCCAGGAGCGATCCAGTTTGCGGTGCAGGAGCGGGCGCAGGGCGCGGAGCGTGTCCCGCGCGTCGCCGTGCAGGTTGACCTCGGTCGCGTAGCGCAGGCCCAACATCCGGGGTTTGAGGTCGATCTGCACCGCGCGGGCGCTCCCTTCCTCCGGGAGCCACTCGGAGTAGGGGAAGCTCGTGCCGACCATCAGCAGCGTGTCGCAGTTCTGCATCAGGTAGTCGCTGGGCTCCGTGCCGAGCAGACCGATCGAGCCGGTGACCCAGGGCAAGTCGTCGGGGAGCACCGCCTTGCCGAGGAGCGCCTTGGCGACGCCCGCGCCGAGCAGATCCGCGACCTCGGCCACCTCCCGCGCCGCGTTCAGGCAGCCTGCCCCGACCAAGAGCGCGACCTTCTGCCCCGCGTTGAGGACCTCCGCGGCCCTGCGCAGATCCGCCTCCTCGGGGATGACGCGCGGAGCCTGGTAGCCAATGCTCGACAGGGTGGTCCCGTGTTTTCTGGGCGGGCTCGCGACGGCGTCGAGATCCTGGACGTCATGGGGGAGGATGACGCAGGTGACGGTCTTCTCCGCCCGGGCGATGCGCACGGCGCGGTCGATCAGGTGCCGCGCCTGAGCGGGGTGGGTGCACATGTGCACGTAGTGGTGGGCCACGTCCTTGAAGAGGGAGATCAGGTCCACCTCCTGCTGGTAGTCGCCGCCCATGGCGGTGGTGGCCTGCTGCCCGATGAGGGCGACCACGGGCTGGTGGTCCATGGCGGCGTCGTACAAGCCGTTCAGCAGGTGGATGGCGCCCGGGCCCGAGGTCGCGAGGCAAACCCCGACCTCACCCGTGAACTTCGCGTGGGCACAGGCCATGAAGGCGGAGAGCTCCTCGTGACGGCTCTGGATGAAGCGCACCTTGCCCTCCGTGCGCGCGATGGCCCCGATCAGGCCGTTGATGCCGTCCCCGGGATAGCCGTAGATGCGGTGGACTCCCCACGCGCGCAGTCGCTCGATGACGTAGTCTCCAACCGTTGCCATGTCCTCGTCCCCCCGTCGTCCCGTGAAACCGACGCGCTTCTCCGCCCGAGCGAGGCTGGGCTGGCGCTCATGAGGCGCTCACGATGGAGCGACGCCTCCGGGCGCGTGCCGA
>JAAZAA010000316.1 GCA_012514535.1 Myxococcales bacterium
AGCTCTTCTGGGAGCGCACGCGACAGGCCCTCGCGGCCTACGGGGCAGCGGGCATGACGGAGCCGGAGCGCATCGCGCGTGTCGCCTGCGACGCACCCGAGCTGCCGGCCGAGTCCCTCCTCGAGAAGAAGCTTCGCGGCGGGCGCCTGCTCGACTTCTTCAGCCACCCCGTGCCGAACCCCCTGAGCCCGAAGTCGGTCGGAGCGCGCGCGGCGCGCCACCGCTCGACCGCGTGACGCACCACCGCACGAGCCGCGGGGGAAGAGGTCAGCCCTCCGGGAACCCCAGCCATGCTGTACGTAGACGACAACCACTTCGATCGGCGCCATTTCCGGGATCGCTCCGCGCTCTTCGACGCGCACCCGATCCTGGGCCGCGGCGGAGATGTACGGATCGCCGTCCGCACGACGGACACGGCCTTCTGGCTCGCCCTCTGCCTCCACGTGAAGGAACAGGGCGGCACCGTCTTCCCCTTGCCAGGAGACACCCCCCTCGACGCCGCCCGTCGCCGCGCCGAGCGCAGCGGCTGCGACTACCTGCTCTTCGGCACCACCGGCGAGGAGGCCCTGGATCGCGCCACTCCGCTCCGACCCTCCCGGTCCGCTCGTGCCGGCGCCCTGATCCAGATGAGCTCGGGCACGACCGGCGACGCCAAGTACGTCGAGCGCAGCTGGAGCAGCATCGACGCGGAGATCGACGGCTACATCGCCCACTTCCCGGCGGCGGGCGCGACGCCGGTCGTCGCCTGCCCCGTCACCCACTCCTACGGGCTCATCAGCGGGGTGCTCGTGGCGCTGCGCCGTGGGGTCGAGCCGATCGTCGTCAGCAACCAGAACCCCAAGTACATCCTGCGCAAGCTGCGCGAGCTCGAGGCGCCGCTCCTCTACTCGTCACCGACGCTCATCGCCACCCTCACGCTGCTCACACCGGAGGCGCAGCCCCTCTTCGCCGTGATGACCTCGGGCGCCGCCCCCCAGCGGTCGTGGTTCGACGGCGCGCGCAGGAAGATCCGTCACCTCCACCAGCAATACGGCTGCTCCGAGGTGGGGTGCATCGCGCTCGGGCTGGACGTGTCCGCGCCCCATCGGGTCGGCGTCCCCCTCCCCCATCTCCAGGTGACCGCCGGGGCGAGCGCCGCCGCGCCCCGGGAGATCGTCGTGCGCCAGCCCGACGGGAGCGAGGTGGAGACTCGTGATCTGGGCTACTTCGAGGACAGCGCCCTGCACTTCGTCTCCCGCCTGGACGACATGATCAACGTCTCCGGCGCCAACGTGTACCCCGCGGAGGTGGAGGAGGTCGTGCTGGAGCTCCCGGAGATCAGCGACGCCGTCGCCTACAAGCGACCGCATCCCTTCGGCAGCGACCTGGTGTGCCTCGATTTCGTGTCTGCGGTCCCCCTGCCGGAGCGGCGGGTGCGCGAGTGGTGCGGCCAGAAGCTCGCTCCGCACCAGATCCCCATGCGCATCAGGCAGGTGGAGAGCATCCCGCGGCTCCCCAACGGCAAGGTCAGCCGGAGAGCCCTCGCCGACGCCGCGAGCAACGGCTGAGCCAACCCCGGACGCACGCCATGCAGACGAAACAGCAAGTCTCCGAATGCATCTACCGGGTGCTCGCCGAGCGCATGTCGCACCCCTCCGCGAGCGCGTTCCACAGCGACGCCCACCTGCGCGACGACCTGGGGCTCGACTCCTCGTCGGTCCTCCAGCTCCTGGTTCACCTCGAGCTCGATCACGGCCTCGCGCTCCCGGAAGAGGCGGTGATGAACCAGGACCTCGACACCGTGCGGCAGCTGCTCGAGGTGCTCCACGCCGCACAGCCCCGGCCCGACACGGGCAAGATCCTCGAGTACGAAGAGGACATCAAGCTCCACTGCTTCGTCAGCTGCTTGAGCGAGGCGATCAAGCGCAGAGCGGGGCTGGAGCACCGCGTGCTCTACTTCGGCGTCTGGGACTCGGGGATCGTCGTCGATGAGCGCCTGACGCTCTCCTATCACAGCCCGACCATCAAGCACGACTTCTTCGTCGAGTGGTACGCGCGGCTCTACGGGGTCACGATCGAGCCTTGGTACGATCCTCGGCTCGACAAGGACGCGAACGCCGCGCGCCTCGTCTCCCTGGTGGAGCGGCGCGAGCCGGACCAGCACATCCTGGTGATGCTGGACATGTACCAGCTGCCGGAGCGGGTCAACGAGTTCAACAAGGACCCGTTCCCCCACTACTTGATGCTGGGCCCCACCGCGCGGCCCGAGGCGTGGATGGTCTACGATCCCGACTATCGCTGGGAGGGCGTGCTGCAGCGCGATCGCATCCTCCACGCCATGCAGCAACCCTCCGTGGCGGGCGGTTACGTCTTCTCGACGCGGGGCGCCCACTCCCCCAGCAGGGAGCAGATCGGCGCGTACCTCGAGGCTTGCCTCGTGCTCGGCGACAACCCGATGACGACGGCGACGCGCCGCTCCGTCACGGCGCACCTCGCCGGCCGCGACGACGCGGGGAGGAGCCTGCCTCTGTCGCACCTGCCCGAGGCCCTCGACGAGCTGCCCATTCTCGCGATCCGCAAGTACGCCTACGAACACGGTCTCGCCTTCTTCTGGCGAGAGCTCAACCTCCGTGAGGACGAGTTCGAGGGCTGGTGCGACGAGATCGCCCGCCTCGTGAAGACCTACAAGCTGGTGCAGTTCCAGGCGATCAAGCTGGCCGCCACGGGCGACCGGCGCGTGGCCGACGGGCTCTTCGAGTTGCTGGACGAGCAGGACGCGCGTGAGACCCGGATCAAGCGCCGCCTGCACGAGGTGTACGGTCGGTGGCTCGACGCGATCGCTCCGGCGACCCCCGTCGCGCGCACCTCGAGGGCGTCCCTGTGAAGCTGTCGCTGTGCACGATCTCCTTCCGGCATCAGCTGATCTCCATCGAGGAGATCGCCCGCTGGGCCGCGCGCTGCGAGTTCCACGGCATCGAGCTGTGGGGCGTCCACGCGCAGAACCTCGCGGCGCGCCCCGACTACGACGCCCTGTGGCTCCGCTCGCTGAACCTGTGCGTCCCCATGCTCAGCGACTATCTGCCCCTGGACGGCGACGACCGCGTCGCCCGGGAGAAGGCCACGGAGCTCTGTCGGCTGGCGCAGCACTGGGGCGCCCGCAAGCTCCGGACCTTCGCCGGCAACAAGGCCAGCGCGCAGGTGTCCCCGGGGCAGCGCGCCGCGTGGGTCGCCCGGCTGCGGGAGCTGTGTCGCGTGACGGAGGACCACGGGGTCCTGCTCGCCGTGGAGACGCACCCGAACACCCTGGCGGACACGCAGGCCTCCACCCTGCGCCTGATCGAGGAGATCGATCATCCGGCCCTGCGCCTCAACTTCGACGTCATCCACGTCTGGGAGGCCGGCGCGGACCCCGCGGAGGTCCTGCGCCAGGTCGAGCCCGTGGTCGCGCACCTGCACCTGAAGAACGTGGGCGCGCCCGAGCTCTCGAGCGTCTTCGCGCCGGCCAACGTGTACGCGCCCGCCGGATCCCGGGCGGGCATGGTCCGCCTGTTCGAGGGGGCCTTCGACTTCCGCGCGTTCCTCTCCTTCGTCATGACGGAGTCCGGGCTCTCCTGGGAGAGCCTCGACGCCTCGCTGGAGTGGTTCGGGTCCGACGTCCTTGCCACCCTCGAGCACGACCGCCTGCAGATCCAGCAGCTCGAGTCGGAGCGGTCGTCGCGGCCGCACGCGCCGGTGGGCCCTCCCGCGCTCCGCGCCTGATCGTCCCCCTTCCTCCCCCCGACTCATGGAAACCCCCTACTACCTCATCGAAGAGGCCCGCATGCTCCCCACCTTGGAGCGGATCCGGTACGTCCAGGAGCGCTCCGGGGCGCGCTGCCTGCTGGCGCTCAAGTGCTTCTCCGCGTGGTGCGCCTTCGATTTCATGAGGGGCTTCTTCGCGGGCACGACGAGCAGCAGCCTCTACGAAGCGCGGCTCGGACGCGAGGAGTTCGGCGGAGAGACGCACGGCTACAGCGTCGCCTACGACGCCTCGGAGATCGACGAGGTCGTGCGCCTCTGCGACAAGGTGATCTTCAACTCCGTCGGTCAGCTGGAGCGTCATCGCGCCCGCGCTCGGGGTGTGTCCCTCGGGCTGCGCCTCAACCCCGAGGTGGGGCACTCCCGCCACGAGCTCGCCCACCCGGCCCTGCGCTACTCGCGCCTGGGCGTCCGCGCGGAGCAGTTGCCCTCCGACATCGGCGACCACATCGACGGCGCCATGATCCACGTCAACTGCGACAACGACGATTTCGCGAGCTTCTGTGAACAGCTGACGCAGATCGAGGCGCGGTTCGGGGCGCTGCTCTCCCGGCTGACCTGGCTCAGCCTGGGTGGGGGCGTCGCCTTCACGAGCCCCGGCTATCCCCTCGACGCGTTCTGCGAGCGGCTCCGGTCGTTCGCCGCCGAGCACTCGCTCCAGCTCTACCTGGAGCCGGGAGAGGCCGCCGTGACGAACTCCACGACTCTCGTCGTCCGCGTCCTGGACATCGTGCACAACGAGGTCCCGACCCTGATCGTCGACGCTGGCGTCGAACCCCACCTGCTCGACGTCCTCACGTACGACTACACGCCGGAGCTCGAGGGCGCCGTGGCGCTCGAGCGGAGCGACGACGCGGCCCTGCGCCGCCCCCACGCCTACCGCGTCTGCGGCCGGACCTGCTTGGCCGGCGATCTCTTCGGCCACTACCGCTTCGAGGGACCCGTCCGCGTGGGGCAGGAGCTGCGCTTCCCCGACGCGGGTGCCTACTCGATGGTGAAGAACAACTTCTTCAACGGGCTGCGCATGCCCGCGATCCATCACCGGGACCTCTCGGGACGGCTCCGCCTCGCGCGGCGCTCCTCCTACGAGGCGTTCCGCGCCGCGCTCTCCTGAGGCGCCGTGCGGCTCCGTCGAGCCGCGAGCGCGCCCCCAACCGACCTCTCTCGGGACGACCTGATGAAAAAGAACATTCTGATCGTGGGCGCTGGAGCCGTCGGCACCGTCGTCGCGCACAAGTGCGCGCAGAACGGCGACCGCTTCGGCGCGGTGTGCCTCTCCTCGAAGAGCCTGCGCAAGTGCGAGGCGGTGCTCCGCTCCATCGAGCGCCGAGGTTACCCGCGCGCCCGCGCCTGTCGCCTGGTCGCCCGTGAGGTCGACGCGCGTGACACCCGCGCGCTCATCCAGCTGATCGTCGAGACGCAGGCGGACATCGTCATCAACGTCTGCACCGCGTTCGTGAACATGTCAGTGATCGAGGCCTGCCTCGCGACGGGCGCCGCGTACCTCGACACGGCGGTCCACGAGGATCCGGCGGTGCTGAACGCGCCCTACCCCTGGTACGCGAACTTCGAGTGGAAGCGCCGGGAGGACTTCGCGCGGCGGGGGCTCACCGCGATTCTGGGCGTCGGCTTCGACCCGGGTGTCGTGAACGCCTACTGCGCCTACGCGCAACGGTACGAGCTCGACACGGTCACCAGCATCGACATCATGGATGTCAACGACGGTAGCCACGGGCGCTTCTTCTCGACGAACTTCGACCCGGAGATCAACCTCCGCGAGGTGATCGAGGACGCCGGTTGCCTCGAGGACGGCGAGTGGCGGACGTATCCGCACCACTCACGCACGACGACCTTCGACTTCCCCGAGGTGGGCCGGAAGAAGCTCTATCTGATGGGCCACGACGAGGTCCACTCCTTGTCGGTGAACGTGCCCGACGTGAAGACCGTGCGCTTCTGGATGGGCTTCGACGACCACTATTTGAACTGCCTGAACGTCTTCGAGCAGGTCGGCCTCCTGAATCATCGAGAGGTCACGACGGCCAGCGGACAGGCGGTGGTCCCGCTCCACGTGCTCAAGGCGTGCCTGCCCAACCCGGCGAGCCTCGCCGCCACCTACACGGGGAAGACCTGCATCGGAGCCCTCGTCTCGGGCAAGCGGGACGGCGAAGACAGGGAGGTCTTCCTCTACAACGTCTGCGACCACGAGGCGGCCTACGCTGACGTGGGGTCGCAGGCGATCGCCTTCACCGCGGGGGTGCCGCCCGTCGCCGCGGCGCTCCTCGTGGCGAGCGGGCCATGGGACTGCGAGACCATGGCGAACGTCGAGGAGCTCGATCCGGTGCCGTTCCTGAAGCTGCTGAAGGAGCTCGGGCTGCCGACGATCCTCCGGAGACCCACGACAGCGGGGTTCGACGAGGAGCTCGTGCTCTTCGACGACGCCGTGCCCCCCAGTGACGCGCCCTCGCGACGACCGGGCATCGACGCTCCTGGCTCCCTGAGCCCCCGCAAGACCTCGGCGCACCCCTGAGCGGGCACAGGAAGACTCATGACGACAGAGCACGGCAACCTCGCCCTGTCCGGCCCCGTCCTGCGCACGTTCCTCTACTACACGGCGGCGTCGATGGTCGGCCTCGGCGCGATCACCACGACGAGCCTGGTCGACGGCATGTTCGTCGGCAACTACGTCGGCGGCGACGCGCTCGCCTCCGTCACCCTGCTCGTCCCGTGCTTCACGGCCGCCTTCGCCATCGCGCTGATGTTCGCCATCGGAGGCTCCGTCGCCGCCGGCAAGCACGTGGGCGCGGGGGATCTCGACTCCGCCGCGGCGGTGTTCAGCCAGACGCTGATCGGGACGGTGGTGACGTCGACGACCCTGGCGCTGCTGAGCCTCTGGTTCGAGGGGCCCCTCTTCCGCCTCCTCGACGTCCCGACATCCTTGGCGCCGATGGTCGGAGAGTACTTCGGCATCATCCGCTGGGTCCTCGTGCTCCAGCTGACGACGATGGTCCTGTACTACTTCGTCCGGGCCGACGGTCACCCGGTCCTGGCGACCACGGCCCTCGTCGTCGGTGCGGTCGGCAACATCGCCCTCGACGCCCTCTTCGTCGTTCACCTCGAGCTCGGCCTGGCGGGCGCGGCCTACGCCACCGCCCTCGCCCAGGTGGTGCAGTGCGGGGTCCTGTGCCGCTACTTCTGGAGCGACGCTCGCACCCTGCGCCTCGAGCTCCGGCAGACGCGCTGGGGGCACCTGCTCCAGGCGTCCTACAACGGGCTGTCCGAGTTCATCAACGAGGCCTCCATCGGCGTCGTGCTCTGGCTCTTGAACCACCTCATCATCGCGCGCCTGGGGGTGACGGGGGTCGCCGCCTTCAGCGTGGTGAACTACTTCATCTACCTCAGCCTGATGCTCGCCTACGGCATCGCCGACACCCTGCACCTGGTGGTGAGCCAGAACTTCGGTGCCGGCGATCGCGAGCGCATCCGGAGCTTCTCGGCCACCGCGCTCACGTCGTCCCTCGGCCTCGGCGTGCTCCTCGGCGCCGTGCTCTTCGTCTGGCGTGAGCCCCTCACCGGCTGGTTTCTGGCCCCGGAGGACGCCGCCGTGGGCCGGCAAGCGGTGCAGCTCGTGCAGATCCTCTGGCCGCTGTTCCTGGTCAACGTGAGCAACGTCATCCTCAGCTGCTACCTGACGGCGATTCATCGCCCGGGCGCCTCGGCGGTGGTCGCGGCCCTGCGCGGCCTGGTGTTGCCCGTCTCCTTGCTCTTGACGTTCACCGCGCTGCTCGAGCGGTCGTCTTTCGGAGAGCGCCTCTCGGAGTGGGCGTTCCTCGCGGCGCTCCCCGCCGCGGAGTGGCTGACCTTCGGCCTGGCGCTGATCCTGAGTTACCGCCACCGCCCCGCGCGCCTCGCCCTCGCCGCGCGCCCCCCCGTCACCGCGGGAGAGCCATGCCCGACCTGACCGCGCTGCAGCTCGCGAACGCCGCGTCCTTCCAGGCCTTCGTGAACTGTTACCTCCGGGAGGTCGACTCCGGCCTGTGGTCCACGGCGGCGGACTGGCAGCGAGCCTCCTGCGTGGTCCTCGGGCGGGGAGAGCACCATGTGGTCGAGCTCCGCATCGACGCGCGCGACGAGCTCATCGCCATCGGCGTCAGCTATCGCTCCCTGGCGGGTCGCCACACGCTCACGGAGGTCTACCGCAGGTCCCTCTACGGCGGCCCCTGGCGCAGGATCGACACGGTCACGGCGCTGCTGTCCCTCGTCGACGCGATCTACGCGCTGCACCCCGACAGCGAGCAGCGCCTCGAGCTCATCGCCCGCCTCATGGACAGCCATCAGGTGATGGCCAAGTACCTCCGACGCCACCTCGAGACACCCTGCCCTGCTCGCGCGCCCGCGAGCTTCATCGCTTCCGAGCAGTCGACCCTCCTCGGGCACTGGCTCCACCCGACACCGAAATCCCGTCAGGGGATCCACGCCTGGCAGCACCCGCACTACGTGCCCGAGCTGGGCGCGCGCTTCCAGCTCCACTTCTTCGCCGCCGCCCGCGACCTCGTGAGACAGGACTCCCTGTTGGAGGTGCCCGCCGAGGAGCTCACGCGGCGCCTCGCGAGCTCCGGGCCGTCGGGGGCAGGCCAGCGCCGCGCGGAGGCCGCCGTGCGAGCGGGCTATTGTCTCCTCCCGCTCCACCCGCTCCAGGCCCAATGGCTGCTCCACCAGGACCACGTCCGCGCGCTGCGAGCGGACGCTCGGCTCGTCGATCTCGGCCCGCTGGGGCCCGCCTTCACGCCCACGTCCTCCGTACGCACCCTGTACTCCGAGGACGTCGATTTCATGATCAAGCTCTCGATCCCGGTGAAGCTGACCAACTCCCTGCGCATCAACCTGCACAGCGAGCTCGGCGACAGCGTCTGGGTGAGCAAGCTCCTGCGGGCCTGCGGGACCGCGTCCCGGTTCCCCCTGTTCCGCTTCATCGAGGATCCCGCCTACATCACCGTCGTGCTGCCGCAGCGCGACGGCTCCTCCGCAGACACCGGCTTCGAGGTGATCTTCCGGAGCAACCCTTTCGGGGCTCCGCGCGCGAAGGACGAAGTGCACTCGATCGCGGCGCTGGTCCAGGAGCCCCTGGACGGCCAGGGCCCGTCGCTGCTGGCCCAGCTCGTCCGACGCTTGGCGGCGGCGGAGGGATGTCCCCTGGAGGAAGCGAGCCGCGCGTGGTTCGAGAGCTATTTCACGTGCGCCATCGAGTCGGCGCTCCGGCTCTACGACGCGCACGGGCTCGGGCTCGAGGCGCACCAGCAGAACGTCCTCCTGGACTTCACGCCCACGGGCCGCCCGCTCCGCTGCTACTACCGCGACATCCAGGGTGTGGGCCTCGCCGAGGGCGCTCGCG
>JAAZAA010000317.1 GCA_012514535.1 Myxococcales bacterium
GGTCGTCGATCCGCCCCCATTCAGCCCGCCCCGTCCGGGGCGAGTCCTTCGGTCTTTTCCGAGCGTCGTGCCCCACGACGCGCTCGGATTTTCTTGCGAACCCGTGAACCCCAACGACAAGGAGTGCGCATGAACGTCACGATCACCTTTCGGCACATGGAACCGAGCGAAGCCATCAAGGAGTACGCGCGCAACAAGGTCTCCAAGCTGCAGAAGCACCTGCGTCAGCCGATGACCGCACGAGTGACCCTCTCCCTCGACAAGCTGGAGCACTCGGCGGAGGTGCAGGTCGCCAGCGGACGTCGAAGGGTCGAAGCAAAGGAGGTGAGTGACGACACCTACGCGTCCATCGACGCAGTGCTCGACAAGCTCGAACGTCAGGTGCGGGGCTCGAAGGGGGCCACCCAGGCGAAGCGGCGGCGAAGTGGTCAGACCCTGCGCAACGGGCGCAACCCCGCGATCGTCAATGCCCCTGTTGCCATGGCGGCGGGAGAGAGTACATAACGCTGCAGCTCGGCTGCACGGGCCGCTGACGGGCAGCGGGTGTGGTCGGATCCGGCCATGCGACTCCCCGACATCCTGTCCGTCAGCCGCACCCTGATCGCCACCCCTGCTGGCGGACGGCTCGACAAACGGGCCGTCCTCCGGCGGCTGGCGGAGTTGCTCACCCAGGAGCTCCCGATGGACGCCAAACACCTGGCGGCTCTGCTCGAGGATCGGGAGCGTTTGCAGAGCACGGGCATCGGCGACGGAGTGGCCATCCCCCACACCTCCGCGGAAGAAGCGACGCAGCAGACGGCGGCGCTGCTGCTCTGTCCGCAGGGCGTCCCCTTCGACGCGATCGACGGCGCGCCCGTGTTCATCGTGTTCGGCGTCGTCGGTCCGCGTCGCTCCACGAAGGAGCACCTCAAGACGTTGGCCCGCGTGTCGCGCCTCCTCCGCAGCCCGGAGACGCGGCGAGCGCTGCTGGAGCTGAAGACCCCGGAGGAGGTGTTCGCCTTCGTGGAGGAGCAGGACCGGGCTCTGGGGTGAGGGCGAGGAGGGAGCGATGACCGGGCTGTCCTCCATGGATCCAGGGCGGATCGCGGTCCGCGAGCTGATGACCGACGGCGAGATGACGCTGCCGTTGCGGCTGCTCGCGGGCAGCACGGGGCTCGATCGGATCGTCGATCATCCGCGCATCCAGAAATCGGGCCTGGCGATGGTCGGGCACCTGCACGGCGTGGTGCCGACCCGTATCCAGGTGCTCGGTGAGACAGAGCTGAGCTACGCGGAGTCGTTGACGGGGGAGGCGCAGGTCGCCGCCGCCCGCAGCCTGTTCAGCGCCGGGTTGTCCTGCGTCGTGGTGACCCGGGGGGCGATGCCTCCCGAGTGCTTCGTGCGGGAAGCCGAGCGCACCGGCACTCCGGTGTTGTCCTGCGAGGAGCGTTCGTCCGTGGCGATCGCCGCCATCCACGGGTTCTTGGACGAGCGGTTGGCGCCCCGAGCGCGGCTCCATGGCGTGCTGGTGGACATCCACGAGATCGGTGTGCTCCTCCTGGGCCAGAGCGGCATCGGCAAGAGCGAGAGCGCCCTCGAGCTCGTGATGCGGGGGCATCGGCTGGTGGCCGACGACGTCATCGAGTGCGATTTCCGCCCCCCGGACATGATCTTCGGTGAGCCCGCCGGTCCGCTGCTCCATCACATGGAGGTCCGGGGGCTCGGGATCCTGAACATCAAAGACTTGTACGGCGTCACGGCGGTCCGGGAGCGCAAGCGCATCGACCTGGTGGTGCGCCTGGAGCTGTGGCAGCCCAACGCGGTGTACGATCGCATCGGGCTCGACGAGCGCTTCTTCGAGATCCTCGGGGTGGCCCTGCGGGAGGTGCGCCTCCCGATCCAGCCGGGCCGCAACATGAGCTCGATCATCGAGATCGCGGCGCGGGCAGAGCTGTTGCGACGAGCGGGGCATCACCCTGCGCGGGAGCTCGTGGATCGGCTCGAGCGGGGCTGGGCCGTGGGCGGGACGACGGAGAGCTCGGCCCCGCCACCGATGCGTCGCGGAGGACGGAGGACGTCATGAGCGAGTCGGAGACGTTGATCGTCGTGGTCACGGGCATGAGCGGCGCGGGCCGCTCGACGGTGGTGCACGCCCTGGAGGATCTGGGGTTCTTCTGTGTGGACAACCTGCCCGCGCCCGTGGTCGACGCGACCCTCGAGGCCCTCGAGCGCAGCGGGGTGCGCCGCATCGCCCTCGGCATCGACGCGCGTGTGCGTTCCTACCTCGGTGAGGCCACCCGCGTGCTCGAGCGTCTGGCGGAGGATCCGTCCAAGCAGCTCGCGGTGCTCTTCCTCGAC
>JAAZAA010000318.1 GCA_012514535.1 Myxococcales bacterium
CCGGAAGCTCCCGAGGTCTGCGCCGAAGCCAGGGGCGCTCGTCGTCCTTCTCTCGCTGCTGGTCCCGCGCCTGACTGGGCCGCTTCGAGCGGCGCTGCGCGGCGCTCGTGGGCGCCGACGCGGACTTCGGCGCCGGGGCAGATGCTCTCGTCGCCTTCTCTGACGGAGGGACCACGGCTCGCGGCGCGCTCGAGGCTCGCGGGTGGGCCGTGCCCTCTGGAGGGACCTGCGGAGGGGCTTGGGAAGGGGCCGTGCCTTGCAGGGGGGCCGCGGCCTGCGCGGGGGTCGCTTTCCCGCGGGCGGTCGCCTACGCGGAGGTCGACGCCTGCAGCGTTGCCCGCACCTCGGGGGTCCCCTCGCCTCCCGCTGGTCGGGGCTCTTCGGGGGTGATGGCTGCCTCCACTGCCTCCGTCGGCGCGGACGAGTCGCCCGTGCGCGGCTCGTCCAAGGCTCGCGCGGGCGCGGCTCGCTCGGAAGCATCTCGCTCCGGCGCCCCCGGGAGGCTCGACGACTCGGCGGCGCGCACGGACTGCGCGCTCGGCGCTTCGACGACGGCAGGGTCGTCCGAGCTCGCTGGATCGAGCACGAAGACGATCACCAAGAAGGACACCGCGAGCCCGAAGCACGATCCGCTCAGCACCACCGACCACGACCACGGCCGGGTCCGCGCCCATTCCATGAACCTGCCCCGGAGGCGGGAGAATCGCTGGCTCCACCTCTTCGTGCCCGTCGGCCGAACCGGCGCGGGTCCGAATCCATAGGGGGTGTTGTCAGGGGGGCTGCCGGCGTCGACGGGAGGCGCCGGGGTCGGGGGACTCGACGCGACGACGACGCTGGGCTCGAGGGTCTTGGTCGGAGCGGACTTGCCCAACCGGGCAGCCGGCGTCTCCGACTGGGTCGTGTCGGTGGAGAGCGCGAACCGCGGGCCCGCGTCCTCGATGGTCCGATCCGGGACGTGGGCGGCGACCGTCCCGTCCGAGAAGACCATCGTCTGGGCGGCGGTCGGGGCGGTGTCGACCTTCGGGACGTGCCACAGCTCGCGGTAGAGCGGCGCTCGGCCGGCCCGGGCCAGCTCCTCCTCGTACACGTCCGCTCGAGCCAGCATCTCCTCGGCGAAGGCGAGGGCGGTCGGGTAACGCTGCTCCGGACGACGCAGCAGGGCCCGCTGGACCAGGTCCGCCACGTAGCTCGGGACCTTCAGGCCCAGCTCGTCGAGCCGCGGCGGCTGATGGTCGAGCTTGTACTTCGCCAGCTCCAGCGCGCTGGAGAACGACCGCTGGTCGAGCCAACACCACTGCTGTCCGACGATGCACTCGAAGAGCATCTCCCCGATCGCGTGGATGTCGCTCTGGGCCGTCGCCGCGAGGCCGAGGATCTGCTCCGGGCTGAGGTACTTCACCGTGCCGACCACCACGTCCGGGAGGGTCTGCCAGCCGCCGGGCTCGCGGATCTTCGCGACGCCGAAGTCCAGGATCTTCGGCTCGTTGCCAGGCAGCACGAAGAGGTTCTCTGGCTTCAGGTCCCGATGGACGATCTGCGCGACGTGGGCGGCGTGGATGGCCAGCGCCACCTTCGCGAAGTACCTCAGCGCCTCGACGATCGAGAGCCACCGATGCTCGTCGAGCGCGTCCCGGAGCGTGCGCCCGGGGAGGAGCTCCATCGCCATGTAGAACATGCCGCGCTCCAGGTTGGCGTCGGTCACCTGGACGATGTTCGGGTGCCTCAGGCGCCGCATCAGGATCCGGGCCTCGGTCTTCCCGCGCTGGAGCTGGTCTTCCCGCAGCCCGCCTTCCTTGTGGATGACCTTCAGAGCGCAGGTCTCCTCGAGCACCTCGTCGTAGGCGCGATAGACCGACGCGGAGCCCCCCTTGCCGAGGCGCTCTCCCACGACGTACCTGCGCGCGAACGTCTCGCCCTCTCGCAGGGGGCCTTCGTCAGGTGCGCCGTGGAGTGGCCAAGACATGGTTCAGGCTCTCGCTTCCTTCCAATGTTCGCGTGAGTTGTATCCCGTGCGGGCACCGTCCGGATCAACTCTCGAGGAAATCGACGAGATCCGTCGACGATTCGCGACGACGCCGGCTGGCACGGACGCCGCCGCGGCTCCTTCGACGATTCCCTCGACGGCCGCTTCGCCCCCGCGGCATCCACGCTCTCACCCTTCGAGCCGCTGGAGGTCCTTGCTCAAGACCTCGATCGCGGCCAGCAACTCCGGCTGATTCTCTCGGCACGCTCCTACGTACTCGATGAGAGCTCTGCGGAGCCCCTCCGCTGCCTCGCGCCGCATCGCGCGTCGTTCCCGCTCCTCGCCGTCGTCTCTCCTCATGTCGATCCTTCCTTCCTTCACGCTCCACGGGCCTCCTGAGCCCTGAAGGTCTCGCCGTACTGCGGGCCGAACGCCCTTCGCGCCTCGAGCGCGCTCGATCGCCTCGAGCCCTCGTCTTCGGCGCTCCTCGCGCCCTGCATCACCGACCGCGCCCCGACGAGCGCCAGCGCCGAGACGAGGGCCACCACCAGGGCGACGATCGTCACGGCCACCGGGCGCGACTTCGCGAGGAGACCGAGCTCCTCCAGCCACGCGGCGGCCGCCACGAATCGGCGCGCTCGACCCGCAGAGGCTCGGTCCGTTGAGGCTGGGCCTGCGACATATCGAGCCGCGAGGGCGCGGCGCTTCGGGGCCACGTCCTCAGGGAGTCCGCGCACTGGCTCGAGGGCCGGGAGCTCCACGCGAAAGGACGAGACGGGGAGCTCCGGCGCTCGATGGCTCGGGGGCGGCTCTGAGACGTCGCGCTCCCGAGGGAGATCCCAGTCGAACCGCATGACCATCTCTTCCGTCGGGAAGTCCTGATCCTCCGGGGTCGTCGCACGCGTGACCTCTCGGGGCCGTTCGCCCTCGACGCGCTGCGCCCGCAGCGACAGCGCGGCGGTCTCTCGGTCGTCGGCGCGGCGGGCGGGGACCTCGAGGGCGGCCGTCGGAGCCTCGAAGACGGCCCTGTCCGCGCCCTCCGGCGCCGCGCGCTCGGAGCCGCGGGGTGACGAATACAGCCGAACGCACCGGTCGATCCGGCGAATCCTCACCCCCAGGGAGACGCTGCCGAACTCGATGAGGGACATGTCGACGACCGAACGGACGCCGCGCATGGGCACGGCGTCGAGCCTCACGTCCTTCCCATATCCGGATACGAGCGCGATCTGGTCTCCGGCGCGCTCGAAGTGGAAATGCAGCGGGGCGACGCCCGGCGCGTCGATGCTCACGTCCGCCTCCGGAGAGGAGCCGACGACGACGGCGTCGCGACCGCCGACGCCGAAATCGAAGGTCCACACGCTGTCCCGATGGATCAGGTCGAGGGAGACGATCGGGGGCGCTTCTATCGCCAGACACCGGCTCGGCTTCGTCCAGGTGATCCGTTCCATCGATCCCTCTTCGGGCGCTCGGCGGATCCGTTGCGTAGGGGAATGAAAAAATGTGTCCGCGCCTCCGCGGCGCCTCTCCGCTTTCCGAGACCCACTTTCCGAGCCTGTCTGGCAATGCCTATACTGCGCGTCATGGTTTCCGACTCGTCCTCGAGGCGCGCGGCTGGGGGGACCTCCTCGAGGGGGAGCGAAGCCCTCCAAAGGCTCAAGCGCGGAGAGCTCCGCGTCGAGGAGTACCTCGAGACCAAGGTCGACCGAGCCGTGGCCCGCCTGGGCACCCTGGTGACGCCCGAGCAGCGGCGGCTCCTCCGCGAGGTGGTCTGGGAGCATTGCCTCACGGACCCCGTCGTCGGCGAGTACCTGCGCCGCCTCACGGGCGGCGACTTGCCCGCGGACGTCGAATGACGCAGGCCACGCCGTCCGTCGACTCACCCGAGGTGCTCGACCGGTTCTACGCGCACCTCTCCCTCGTGGACATCTTGGCGGCGCAGCTGGTGCGTACCTTGCGAGGCCCGGTGCAGCTGGACGATCTGGTGAGCGCTGGACGCGAGGGGCTCCTGGACGTGGCGCGCCGCTACGACCCCACCCACGGGACGTCCTTCAAGACCTTCGCGACCTATCGCGTGAAGGGAGCCATGATGGACCAGGTCCGCCAGCTCGCCCCCGTCCCGCGGCGCATTTACGATCGCCTCCTGGCGACGGAGGCGGCGGCGCTCGTGGGAGAGGGCCAGGTAGGCTGCGCGTTCGCGGAGCCCCCCTCGCCCGTCGACGAGCAGGGGACGGAGGGCGAGCTCGAGGCGACGATCGACGCGATGGTCGCCAGCGCAGCCTTTCGCTTGCAAGCCGAGGCCGCTCGCGACCACGCCCCCGAGGCGACGCCCGAAGACCCCGAGAGCAGCTACGCGCGCGCCGAGCTCCTGCACCTCGCGAAGGAGGAGATCGAGCGGCTCCCCGTGGAGGAGGGGAACGTCGTACGACGCTTCTACTTCGAGGAGCACCGGCTCGAGGACATCGCTCGCGATCTCGGCGTGAGCAAGTCTTGGGTCAGCCGGATCCACAGGCGCGCCGTCGCGCGGCTGTCGACCAGGATTCTGCCTCCCGGCTGCGACGACGACGACCCCTGAGGGGCGTTCGGTTCCCGCAGGGGGGCGCTCGGTCCTCTGAGGCCTCCCTGGGGGCCTCCCTTGGGGCCTCCCTGGGCGCTCCCGCGAGGGCGCTCGGGAGCACCTCACCCCTCCGCGGGGCGTGGCGCGATCCGTCACGCCCCCGCGGAGGGGTTCCCGCGAATGGCTCAACGAACTCCGCTCGCTGCCGCTGCGGCGAGCCAGTTCGCCAGAGCGATCGCGGAGGCGCCGTGGGCGCTCAGCTCGACGCTCCCGGAGCGAGACCATCGCTTCTCGACGGAGGCGCCTTGCGCGGCGAGGTAGTGGTCGAGGTCGTCGAAGTCGAGCAGGAGCGGATAGGCCTCCCAGTGTTGGTCGAGCAACGGTCGGAGGACGCGCGGACAGGAGCCGGGCGCGACGTAGAGGCGCCAGGCGTCCTGATCTCTCGTGCAGAAGACATTGAGCCGCAGGGACGCGTCGACGGGGATCTTGGGCAACAGTTCCATGAAATCGCTCGTTGGAGGGAAGGTCACAGCGTCAGTCCGGCGTCCTCACCCAGCCGGGAGCGGGGCGCCACGAAGTAGGTGAGCGGCTCGACCGCGGAGAGGCGGCCTCGAGAGCGTTCGAGAACTCCCGCGCGCTCTGAAACCGG
>JAAZAA010000048.1 GCA_012514535.1 Myxococcales bacterium
ACGAGGCTTCGTGGCGGGGGCCAAAGCCGTCGTTCCCGAGGTGCGGAGCACGGACATGTCCGAGTGGTCGAAGAAGGTCTACGCAGCGAACGCCGCCGAGGATGACGACAGCCTCTCGATCACCGCGTGGAAAACGATCGGCTTCCATGGTTTCGAGGTGGCGAAGGAGGTGGACCGAGTGGCGGAAGCGGTCGGTCTCCCTCCAGACGTGCGGCGTCTCTTGCGGCTCGCGGGGAGATGGCACGACGTCGGCAAAGTCCACGAGGTCTTTCAAGACGCCATCAAGGGGGAGTCTCGGGAAAGCGGAGGAGGGCTCGCCGCGCGGAGAGACCTCGCGAAGGCGCCGGACGGTGCCTGGAAACGCTACGAGCGGCCGGGTTTTCGCCACGAGCTCGCCAGTGTGCTGGCGCTCTTCGAGCTGTTGCGGCGCGTCGACCCGATGCACGAAGCGCTGCTTGGGCCCCACCGAGAGCTCTTGGCGCTGATGCAGGGCGCGCCGGAGGCAAACGACGCTCCCTCGGAGAGCTTGACGCCGGGAGAACGAAGCTTGGGTGAAGAGCTCGCCCAGCTCGGCGCAGAGGAGTTCGATTTGGTCGCCTGGCTCGTCTGTTCCCATCACGGAAAGGTTCGATGCACCTGGACGTCGACGCCCAAGGACCAGGCGGCGGGACGTGGGCACATCCACGGTGTGGGAGATGGCGACGTCCTCCCGAGCGTCGACGTGCTCGACGAGGAGGGGCAACGACGTGGGCTCACGCCCTTGCCCGTGTTCGTGACGGACCTGGCCGCGCTGGGCCTGGGCCCGCGTTACGGGGCGTCTTGGCGCGAGCGGGTGGAGCGGTTGCTCCGTCGTCGAGGGCCGTTCCAGCTGGCGTTCTTGGAGGCGGTGTTTCGCGCCGCGGATTGGCGCGCATCGGCGTTGCCTACGGAGGAGCCCCTGCCATGACCCAGCATGTCCACCGCTTGATGGGCTGCGCGCCCGCTCCGCTGGCACATTACCTGAAAGGGCTCGGCGTCCTGCGCCTCGTCGCGCAGCAGAAGGACGAACACGCGCGCGCGTTCTGGAGGGACGACGAGCTCTTCCTGAGCACCACGATGTCGCGGGCAGAGCTCGTGACGTTCTTTCTCACCGAGTACGAGCCGACACCGATGCTGACGCCCTGGAACGGGGGCAGCGGGTTCTATCCGAAGGACCAGAAGATCGGGATCGACACGATTTCGCGGAGCGACGTGCCTCGCCTCCGCGCATACCGCGACGCGATCGAGGTCGCTCGGACCCTGATCGGGGACAGGAAAGAGAGCCCGAAGGGGGAGGAGAAGGCCGAGCTCCTCAAGGCGTGCAAGGCCAGGTGGTCCGGCGTCGCGCTGGAGTGGGCGAACGCCGCTACGGTGGTGACGCAAGCCTCGGAGATCGCCTACCCAGCTCTGCTCGGATCGGGCGGCAACGACGGTCGTCTCGACTTCGCCAACAACTTCATGCAGCGGTTGGTGGAGCTGCTGCCGACCACCGCGGGAGATGAACCCTCCATCACGTCGAGGGCCTTTCTGGAGCAAGCATTGTTTGGAGGTCCTCTTCGTGAAATGTGGAGCGCGGCGGTTGGGCAGTTCCTCCCGGGTGGTGCAGGGGGCGTAAACGCGTCGTCGGGATTCACGGGTAACGCGCGCCTCAATCCCTGGGACTTCGTCCTCATGTTGGAGGGGGCGAGCGCGCTCCAGGTCGCGGCCGTGCGGCGCCTGGATGCGACGGGCGGACGCGGGCTGCCCCAGGCGTCGGCGCCCTTCGCGGTGAGGGCTCGAGCGGGCGGCTACGCCAGCGCCGCGCCGTCGGACGAATCGGCGCGCGGAGAGCAGTGGTTCCCGCTGTGGGGGCGTCCCGCGACCTTCGTCGAGGTGCGTGCGCTCTTCTCCGAAGGACGCCTACAGGCGGGCCGAAAGCGCGCGGGGGAGGCTCTGGAGGCAGCACAGGCCCTCGCGCGGGTCGGGACCGCTCGGGGCGTGGAGAGCTTCCAGCGGTACGCGTTCGCCGAGAGGAACGGGCAGGCGAACCTGGCCGTTCCCGTCGGGCGCTGGAGAGTGGGGAGCCAGCCGAAGCGGGAAGCTCAGCTGACGGAAGAGATCGCGGAGTGGGTCGGGCAGCTGAGGCGGGCAGGGGCGCAGCAAGTCGCGTTCGCCCGCCACGCGAGGCGCATCGAGGGCCTCATGTTGAGCCTCCTGCAGCAGAGCGAAGGCAACTCGGCGGACCTGATCGTGCGTCTCCTGGAAGCCCTGGGAAGCGCGGAGGCCGAAATGGTGCGGCGCCCCCGTGCGACCGCCGAGGCGAACCTTCGCCCCATCCCCCCGCTGTCCGAAGGCTGGATCGAGCTGGCGGGAGAGGGGAAGACCGAGTTCAGGTTGGCTCGCGCGATCGCCACGCAGCTGGATGCCAACGATGGCTCGTCGTTGCGAAAACACCTCGCCCCGTTGGATGGGCGACGCTTTCGCACGGGACAGGAGGGGTTGGCGAAGGATGCCGACGTCGTCTGGCTCG
>JAAZAA010000319.1 GCA_012514535.1 Myxococcales bacterium
GGGCTCAGGGCCACGGGGCTCAGGGCCACGGGGCTCAGTCCCACGGGGCTCAGGGCCGCCCACCCAGGGCGGCAGGTAACCCGCTCTCGAAGAACGTGCGCCACTCCAGGGTCAGCCAGAGCACCGGGTCGACGGCGCCGTCCTCGACCCAGCGGAGCTGACCTTGGGCCCGCAACCAGGGACCCCCTGCCCGGGCCAGCAGCGGGACGCCCGCGCCGAGGCCGAGCTCGAAGCCGCGCGAGGAGGCGAAGCTGCCGCCCTCGGGTTGATCGAGGTGGGCCCCGAAGGACAAGCCGAGGGAGTCGATGGTGAGATCCCAGAAGGGCGAGCCGGTGGTGGCCGCCCGGGTCCAGCGCAGCAGGAAGAGCGGCTCGAGCAGGAGGCCCACGGAGAGGCCTCGCGCTTGTGGATCTACATCCCGCAGGCTCTCGCGGTAGCCGGCGTAGAGGCCCACGAGGGAGTAGTAGCGGAGGGCGAGGGTGCCCAGGAGGCGCGGGCTCGCGGGATCGAAGCCGAGCTCTCCTCCCAGGCCGACGGCGAGAGAGAGGTCTCCGTCGAACCGACCGTAGACGCCGTCGACGGTCGCCTGATCGAACGCGCCGGCGCGATCCCCACGGGGCGGGGGTTCGGCGGGGCGGGGGCGTCCTCCGAAGGGGTCCTCCGGGGTGGCGGATCCGGAGACGTCGGCGATGACCGACGGGGCCACGAGGAGGAGCGCCGCGCCGAGCAGGGGGGCGCACGCGAAGCGACGAGCCCTCGGCGCGGTCTGGGTGCTTGGGGGCAATTCTCGATGGCCTCGATGGCCTCGATGGCTCAGGGGCGGGCGCCGCTCACTCGGCGGGCGCCCTGGTCCGTCAGGACACCGGCGATGGCTCGGGGACCCGCCGGGAGGCTGAGCCGCGCCGCAGGGCGACGTCCTGGTGCAGCTCCGCGAGAGCAGCGTCGGGAGGGAGGCTCTGGTGCTCACTCCGAGCCTCTCTCCTCCCTCGAGGTTCCGGCGTTTCCGGTCACGGCGGCTACGATCGCCTCCCGGAGCTCCTCGGGGAAGAGGAGACGGGGTCGCAGCAGGGTCTGCCCCCGCAGACGCCCGAGGAGGAAGGACACGTCGCCCGGCTTCCGCTCGGTCCCATCAGGGAAAATGACGGTCAGGGGATCGTGCTCGTCGTCGAAGGCCACGAGGGAGGGAGCGTCGATGCCCACGTAGACGTCTGGCTCGAAGCCAGCGTTCCGGGCGATGTCTCGGGCCACGGCGAGGCAGCGCGCCCGTCCCTCCGGGGTGGCGTGCTCCCCGTAGAGCTCGAAGCCCTTGAACAGGCGGCGCGTATGCAGGCGCTGCGCCAGGTCCGACAAGATGGGATCCCGCGCGCTGCGCCAGGTGCTCAGGGCGCTCGACATCACCGCGTCGTCGAGGTCGAGGTACTCACCGAGGGGGACCTCCGCGCCGAGGGCCTGCAGGACGAGCGCGGAGGGCACCGCGGGGACGGACGTCCCGTCGCGGAGGAGCGTCGACACGCGCTCGAGGATCTTGCCGACGAGCCTCTCGCTCGCCCGGCTCGCCTTGTGGAAGTAGACCTGTTGGAACATGAAGAGCCGCGCGAGCACGAAGGACTCGATGGCCGGGAGCCCCTTGGCGCCGTCGATGGCGAGGCTCGGCGCGAGCTCCCTCCCGGAGGCGTCCCCCCGCGGAGACCCGAGTCGCAGGGAGCGGAGCAGCCAATCGAGGTCGAAGCTGCCGTAGCTCACCCCCGTGAAGTGGGCGTCGCGGAGCAGGTAGTCACAGCGATCCACGTCGAAGGTCCCGCTCACCGCCCGGGCCAGATAGGGGAGCTCGTGGCGACCGTGCACCAGGGCGACGACGCGGTCGGGCAGGGTCGGATCGAAGCCGTGGAGGATGCGGTGCACGTCCGTGCCCGGGTCGAGCACGATGCGCTCCGTCCACGTCTCGTGGCGCGGGCTGCCGGGGAGGGCCTCCTCGAAGAGGTGAGAGTAGGGGCCGTGGCCGAGATCGTGGAGCAGAGCGGCGGCCAGGCCATCGCGGGCGCGCTCGGTCGTCAGCCGCTGCCAAAACGGTAACTCGCCGTGGATGGCCCGCAGCCGCTCGATGAAGCGGACCATCACGTGGGTCGCGCCGACCGCGTGGGAGAAGCGCGTGTGATCCGCGCCCGGGTAGGCCAGGGAGGCCAGGCCGAGTTGGCGGATGCGGCGGAGCCGCTGCACCTCGCGGGCGGAGAGGAGCTCGACGACGATGCGCTGTTCGTCCGTCTCGAAGGAGACCAAGCCGTGCACCGGGTCGCGCAGGATCATGGGGCGCCCTCATAACATGAGCCTCCCGCAGGTGGCGTGCCTCCCGCAGGCGCTCCGAGTCCCCGCGCGATGGATCACACGGCGCTGCGGCTGCGCGGCCCTGCAGTCCTGCAGCTCCGCGGCTCTGCGGCTCCGCGGCTCTGCAGCTCCGCGGCTCTGCGGCTCTGCGGCCGGGCGGCGCTCCTCCAGCCCCCGAACACCCGCCACGTCGAGTCTCACCACCCGGAAAACGCCCGGCGCCCCGGTGCCCCCACCCGGAAATCTCGTTCGCACCGCGCCTCGAGCGCGGGACCGTCAGTCGTGCAAGAATGAAAGGTTACGCGCCACGTCCGGAGCGAGTTCGCGAAGTCGACCACTTAGGTGGCCTCCTAGACACCTCGGGCATTTCGCGCTTTCGTGGTGAGACCCGGAGAGTTCCCGTCCGCGGTTTTACGCGACGGGCAGGAGATTCACCCTTCCGATTCATCTATGGCTACCGACGACCTGCCGATCAGTACGCCCCCCCTGCCTCAGCCCCGCCGCCTGGTGGACGTGCTGCGTGGACTCTCCGAAAAGGAGCTGAAGACGCTGATCCAGCGTGTCTACGCGAAAATCGACCCCGCCAAGCGCATCGACGTGCCGTCCCAGCTCGCCCGGACGCTGCTCGTGCTCCCGGAGGTACGGGATCCGTCCTTGTTGCCGCGTCCCACCTTCGAGCTCCTCCATCGGATCGCCGAGGAGAAGGGCATTTTGATGGTCGACGCCGTGCCTCCCGCCGCGGAGCCCCTGGTGCAGCGTGGCATCGTGTTCGAACAGACGAGCGAGCACGGCGTGGAGTTGATCCTGCCCATCGCGTTCCTGCTCCAACTACGCGCCTGGCCCGGAGAAGATCCCCGCGGCGTGCGGGCGTTGCTCGCCCAGGTGCACCCGGACGTGGCCGCCGCCATCGCGGGCCACTACCTGGGGCGCACGGCGACCCCGCCGCTGGCCCTCGCCCTCGAGCCTGCCTGGGAGGTCCTCAGCGACTCGGCCCGCCTCTCGGCGGAGCTCGAGCAGCTCGCCCCCTTGGAGCGCAAGCTGCTGCACGCCATCGAGGAGGTGGGGGGAGAGGTGGAGACGGAGGAGCTCCTCGAGCTCGAGCGGGAGCCCATGCGGCTGCGCGGCGCCACGGGCGCGACGCCCTCCCGGCGCGGTGTCGGCTTCGCCCTGGAGCGCCGCGGCTTCTTGATCCCCGTCCACCCCAACCGCCACGTGATCCCCACGGAGATCGCGCGGCTGGTGGGCGCGGAGCGTCGGAAGGACCGCGAGCAGCAGCGCAAGCGGATCCGCGAGCGCATCGAGCGGGAGGACTACGTCCCGCGGCGCGCGCGCTTCGCCCAGGATCCGGTGCCCCTGGCGCTCGCCATGGCCTTCGCCGTGCGGGAGTCGGGCGCGGACGTGCGGGACGGCGTCGGTACGCCGAAGTCCCTCCTCTCCAAGTTGTCCACGCGCCTCGGGCGATCCGCGGAGAACGTCGCCCTGGTGGCGTCGTTGAGCAGGGTCGTCGGGCTCTGGGATCCGTCCAGCCTCAGCGCGAACAGCCCGCCCGGCGCCTACCGCGTCTGCGAGCTCGGTCGGGTGCTGTTCGAGGCGTGGCGGCGGGGCGGCGCCTGGGACGAGTCCCGGGAAGACGGGGAGCTCATGCGAGCGAGCGGCGAAGCCCGTGAAGCGGGGGCCGTCGGGGTCGTGCGCGCCATCGTGCTCGAGGCCCTCCAGGAGCTCGGCGACGGCCGCTGGGCGCCCTGGGGCGCGGTCGCGGAGTACCTGGAGGCGGACACCCGCACGCCCGGCGTGGCCCGGCTGATCGAGCGCTGGGCCCAGCGCGCCGGCCTGGAGGTCCGTCATCCCCTGCAGATCGCCAAGCGCATGGCCACCGAGACCCTGCACGTGCTCGGGGTCGTGGACCTGGCGGTCCCCGACGAGCAGGCCATGGCGGAGGGGCCCATGCTGCGGATCACCCCGCGGGGCCGGAGCTGGCTGAGCGAGATGCCCACGAGCGCGGAGTTCGACTCGAGCCAGTTCCTCGACAATCAGCTGCTCCGGGTCGGTTCGGCGGCGGTGGTCGCCAACGTGCTGGCGCTCTCCACCTTCATGGAAGTGGGGAGCATCGACGGGGCCTTCGACATCGTGCTGTCCCCGCGGACCCTCTCCGCAGCCATCGGGACGGGGCTCGAGCCGGACGCGATCCGGGAGTGCCTCGAGGCCGTCGTCCAGGTGCCCGATCCGATCGCGCGGCAGCTGGCCCAGGCGAGCGCCGTGCTCGGCCGGGGGGAGTTCGTGGAGGCCGCGGGATTCCTCTGGGTGGAAGATCCCGAGATCCGTCAGATGCTCGGCACCCGACGGCAGACGGCCGACCTCTTCGTCGATCCGTCGCCGCCCGCGGGGCTCCTCGTCGCCGCGGGCGTCGACCTCGACAAGCTCGCCCGGCGCTGCCGCGGCCTGGGCGTCGAGATCGTCGTCGAGGGGGGCGTCTACTACACGCGCACCGTGACGCCGCCGAGCCGCGGGCGACGCAGCTCGGAGGTGCCTCCGAGCGTCCGCGGAGAGCCCCCGTCCGTGGGGCGGCGCCCGGCGTCGCGGCGGGGCGGACGGCGCTCTGCTGCTTCGTAAGGGCTGCTTCGTGAGGGCTGCTTCGTGACGTACGGCTTCGTGAGTCGGGCGTCGTGGGCCTCGAACCGGGGTTCGGGGTGGCCGTCGGGAGCGAGGGGGATGGCCGCCCGGCTGCCCGGCGCCGGTGGGGGAGCAGGTCCCCGTCAGTCGACTTCGGAGCGGGCTGAGATAGGGTGACCGTCGCCGGACGAGCTCCTCGCGCTCGGGCACCCGGCTTGGGCTGTAGGGTCATGTGGTTCGCGGTTCACGCAGGTCTCAGGAGACGCGGCGGGTGCTGCTCCTCCCCACATCGAGGTCCAGGGGAGAGGCTGCCCAAGGGCTGGACGTCGGGGTATCCTGCTGGGTCGAGTCGTCTTCGATCATGAGTGCCCCCGCCTCTCTCCAGCGCGCCTTCGAGAAGTACGAGCTCTGCGAAGAGATCGGGCACGGTGGCATGGCGACGGTCTACCGGGCCCGGGACCTGCGTCTCGGGCGCGAGGTCGCGCTCAAGGTGATCCACCGTCACCTCCGCGAGAACCACGAGGTGGCGTCACGCTTCGCGAGCGAGGCGCTCGCGGTCGCGAAGCTCAAGCACCCCAACATCGTCGAGGTCTACGACGTCTCCGACGAGGATGACGAGGAGCGCTACCTGGTGGTGGAGCTGGTGCGGGGCATCACGCTCCGTCGCCTGCTCACGGATCGTCGTCAGCTTCCGGCGGAGATCGCCGCGGCCATCGGCCTGGAGGTGTGCGCCGGTTTGGCCCACGCCCATCGCCAGGGCGTCATCCACCGGGACATCAAGCCCGAGAACGTGCTGATCGAGCTCGATCCCACGAAGCCGGAGGGCGCCGACGGCGACGAGGACGAGGAGCGCGCGCGCATCAAGCTCGCGGATTTCGGCATCGCGAAGCTGCTCGACGCCCAGGGTGTCACGTCCACGGGGCAGGTGCTCGGTTCGCCCGCCCACATGGCCCCGGAGCAGATCGAGGGCGGCGACGTCGACTGCCGGGCCGACGTCTTCGGTGTGGGCGTGCTGCTGTATGAGTGCATGGTGGGGCAGCTGCCCTTCGACGGGAAGAACCCGGCGCAGGTGCTGCGGCGCGTGCTCGAGGGGACGTTCACGGCGCCGGATCGGGCGCGCCCGATCGTGGGCAGCCAGTGGAGCGCGATCGTCTCCAAGGCCCTGGCGCAGCAACCCTCCGAGCGCTTCGCCGACACCACCGAGCTGGCGGCTGCCCTGAAGCAGGAGCTCGCCACCCTCGGCTTCGACGAGCCCCGCAGCGAGCTCGCGAGGTACCTCGCGGATCCGGAGCGTTACCTGGAGAGCTACGGCGAGCGCATCCTCGAGAGCCTGTCCGGGGCAGGCCACGCGGCGCGGGAAGAGGGGGACGTGCTCCGGGCCGCGGGGTTCTTCAACCGCGCGCTCGCCTTCAAGCCCGACGACACCCAGCTGCTGGCGGAGGTCGCCGGGCTGGCGCGCCGCGCGCGCAGGCGGCGGCGGATCGTGCGCCTCGGGAGCGGCGCGTTGCTCGCCGCTGGCCTGGCTGGTGCTGCGCTCTGGGTCGGGAGCAAGTTGATGGACAGCGCCGAGACCGCGGCCGCAGAAGCAGAGCGGGCGGGCGACGGCGCTCCTCGGGACGTCGCCACGACGACCGTCACGGAGGCACGCGTGTCGCCGGCCGCGTCCTCCGGCGAGCCGCCGCCAGTGCCCTCCACGGCGAGCGCGCTGCCGGAGCCCTCCGCGCCGTCTGCCGAGGCCCCCGCGGCCCCACCGCCCCGCAAACCCGAGATCTCCCGGCGCAAGGCCCAGAACCGTCCCGCTCCCCCCGAGACGAGCGAGATGCGCGACGTGCGCACCCTCGTGATCGGGCCGCAGAACGCCAAGGTGCGCATCGACGGCAAGCTCGAGCCCTGGTTCCGGACACGGCAGCTCACCCTCGGCCCCCACACCTTCGAGTTCGTGCCGCCGAACAACGAGTGCTGTGAGCCGACGGCGCCGCGCACCATCGAGATCGTGCCCGGCGAGGGGGCGCAGGTCGTGCAGGGGACCATCCCGTTCAAGCCAGCCGTGCTTCGCTACAGCGGCCCGCCGGGCTCGCGCGCCAGCTGCGGCATGGCGGGGCAGCTCGCGGTCGGCGAGACGAAGGAGATCCCCCTGAATCGTCCCGCCCACTACCTGACCTGCACCATCTTCCCCTCGGCGGAGAGCGCGGAAGAACCCAAACGCATTGACGTCACCCTCCAGCCCGGCCGAACCTTCGTGCTGACCGGGTCCTGACCCCCCAGCGGGCACCGGGGCCGACGAGCGCTGGCGCGCCGGCGTCCAACACGGAGTGGTTCGCCATCCGCCCCCATCCCCGACTCCCTCCCTCCAGTATGCCGCTCCGAGGCTTCCCCGTGCGAGCCGTCCCGGCGCTGCTGTTCGGCGCGTGTCTGTGCCTGACGGGGATCGCTCGGGCGCAGGACTGGGGCGTCGGAGATCTGGATACGCCCGACGGCGGGCGGGACGGAAGAAAGGACGTCCCTGCGCAAGAGCGGCCGCCGCTGCGGCGCTTGAGTGATCAGGCAGAGCTCGACCGGGCCGCCGCGATGTATTTGGCCGGAGACTACGCGTCCTGCGCGGAGCACCTCGGAGGGCTGCTCGGAGAGTCGGCGGAGCGCCCCTTCGAGGACGCCTTCGTTCGTGAGCGCGCCCGCCTGTACTACGCGACGTGCTTGCTCTTCTCCGATCAGCGGGAGCGCGCTCGGGAGCCGCTCTCCGACGCGCTGCGGGAGAACCCGCTGATGAGCCCGCCCGACAGCCTCACGTTCCCGCCGCCGCTGGTGAGCTTGTTCCTCGAAGTGCGCGACGACATGCAGCAGCTCATCAAGCGCGAGGAAGACAACCAGCTGAACCAGCTCCGCGCGGAGGCGGCCGAGGCGCGCCGGCGCGCGGAGGAGCGGCGCAAGCGGCTGGAAGAGCTCGAGCGGCTCGCGGCGGAGGAGACCGTCGTCATCCAGAACCCGCGCTGGCTCATGAACGTGCCCTTCGGCGTGGGCCAGTTCCAGAACGGGAACCCCACCCTCGGCTGGACCTTCCTGGTCAGTGAGACCTTGCTGGCGGCCACGGCGCTCGGCTCGGGGTTGGTGTTGCTCGATCAGTACGGGCGCGTGGCGCGCCAGGATCTCGATCGCCCCCTGCGCCACGACGTCCTGAACCGCAACACGCGGGCCGCCTACGGGACCCTGGTGGCGTCCTCCTGGGGCCTGCTGGTCGTCGCGGCGGCGGGCATCGTCGAGGCGCACCTCAGCTACGTGCCCGAGCGCCGTGAGACGCGGGAGCGGGTCCTGCCCCGTCATCTCCAGGACGCGACCCGGGAGAGCGCCTCGTCGCCGCGCCTGGCTCCGCTGGTGGATCCGGAGGCGGGGAACTTCGGGATGACGATCCAGGGCACGTTCTGAGGGCGACGTCCGCCGGCCCGGCGCAGGCGGTCTTCGCGCGCGCCGTCTTCGCGCGGCGCCGTCTTCGCGCGCGCTTCGCCGACGCGTCGACGTTCACGGCGCGGGCATCGACTCCGTGCGTGCGATGGCGCTTGGAGAGCTACCGGTGCCGACGATCTGCGCCGCGCGTCACAGCGCGGTGACGACCGTGGCGGAGCGATCGGCGGCCCGCTCGGCGGCCTCGGCGCTGGCGACGCTCAGCTCGTCCGTGCGCCGGAGCTCCTGGGGAGTGAGCCCCAACAAACGGAGCAGGAGGCGCGGTGGGCGGAGGCCGAGGTCCGGCTCGTTCTCGAAGAGGCGCCCGAGGTACTCGGCGTAGGCGCGGGCCAGCTGCCGGGTTCCGATGCCGTCGAAGGCCCGCGCCTTGGGGCGACTCGCCAGCGGGAGGGCCAGCAGGCTCGTGAAGAGCAGCAGGAAGATCCAACGGAGGCGGCGCCGCGCGTCCGGGTCCCGCTCGAGGATGTGGCGGAGGAAGTGCACGTTGAGCGGTACGTGGAAGGACTCGTCCCGCGTCAGGATGGTGAGCATCGAGCGGGCGGCGGGGTGACGCACGTTGCGGAGCGCGAGCCGGTAGGTGGTCGCCCCGATCGTCTCGAACATCAGGTTCGTCAGGACGATGGTCTCCATGCGCTCGGCCCGCGCGTACAGCCGATAGAACGTGCGGGTCACGCGCCCCATCGGCAGCACCTCGCCGCCGATGTGCTCGAGGAACTCCGTGAGCAGCTCTCGGTGCCAGCCCTCCTCGTTGCCGTAGAGCTCGAGGGTGCGGGCCAGGTCCGGATCCCATGCCGCCACCTCGCCCGCGAGCTCGTGGGCCTGGCGGAGGCCCGACTCCTCGGCGCGGAACGCGGCGTTGAAGAACTTGATCGCGGCCCTGCGCTCCTCTTCGCTCGACCAGGCGATCGGCTGGGAGAGGTCCAGGTACTCCTCGCGCATCTTCTCGGCGCGGCGCTCGAGCATGCCGAGCCACCATCGAGTGGGGCGCGCGGGAGCGGTGGTCGGGCCGGCGTTCATCGGGGCGATGGTCATCGGAGACGGAGCGAGCGGGGCGCGGAGGCCGCCGAACCGGTGGGCGTCAGCGGGCCGCCGACGCGCGCTCGGCTTAGCGTGTCTTGCGGTACGCCGCCACGTAGAAGCCCGCGAGGTTGCGGAGAGGCGTGTCGCACAGGGCGTGCTCGGCGCGCCAGAGCAGGTCGCCGACGACGGGGGTGCTGACGAGGGGCGCCGTGGGGGTGACGATACGGACGCCGCGAGCGTCGAAGAACTCGCAGCCCGCGGGGGTGAGCTCCCGGGCGCGGCGAGGAGAGTCGAAGCGGGTGTAGACGTCGCTCTCGCGGGTGCCCTCGCCCACCTTCTGTGCCGGGCCCAGCCGACGCAGGAGGCCACGCAGGCTCCAGGGGTTGTAGAGCTCCGCGAGAACGACGCCGCCGACGCGCGTGACCCGCGCCATCTCGGAGAGCGCCCGCTCGATGTCGCGCACGTGGGCGAGGACCTTGAAGGAGCACGTCACGTCGAAGCTCTCGTCGGCGAAGGGCAGGTCCGTCGCCGAGCCCTCGACCACGTCCAGGCCCCGCGCGCGGGCCTTCTCCAGCATGCCCGGCGAGAGATCGATGCCCTTGGCCTTCGACGCGAACCGGGCGATGCGCTCGAGCACGAGGCCCGTCCCGCAGCCCACCTCGAGCACCTCACGTCCTTCGCCGAACCGGCGGACGTACTCGCTCTCCAACGAGTCGAGCAGGTTGTGATAACCCCGCGGCGCGTTGTCTCCGCGGTGCGCCTCGTACTGCTTCGAGAACTCGTCGTAATAGGCTCGGTTGGTCTCGTGTCCGCCGTCCATGGTGGTCGCCTTGTAGCGAATCTGAGGGGCGAGGCCACATCTCGGCGTGGGCGGAGGACGGAAAATCGCCCTCGAGCGCCGGCCCTCGGGGGCCCCGCTGGGGGCCCGCCGGGTGCTCAGCGGCGCTCGGGCGGGAGCTGCTGCCCGCAGGTGGGGCACAGCGCCGGCTGGGAAGGGGGCGGTGGCGGGGGGGCGCTCGGCCGCTGGGAGAGGCTCTCCGCCAGGCGGGCGAGGGAGGCATCCATCGACGAGTAGAGGCGCGCCCGGGCGAGCAACGTGAGCACGAGCACCGTCACGAGGGCACCCCCCAGCGCCCAGAACACGGTGCCGGTGGGGAGCCCCTCGCTGGCGAAGGCGGCGATCCCCACCGCCAGCGCCAGGGCGACGAGATCGAGCGCCTGCCCCCGTTGCATGCGGCGCCGAGCCGCGGAGCGGGCGATCTGGGTCCGGCTCCGCAGTGTCTCCGCGTCCGCCCCGGACGAGGCGACGCGGATGAGGGAGCCGGCGATCTCCGCGTAGGGGGACTGGAAGCCGAGGCTCCGCACGAGCCGCGGGAGCCTCGGATCCTGGCTCTCCAGGGCCGCCAAGAGGCGGGCGTGCACCTCGGGGACGTGGATGGCTGCCTGAAACAGGGCGACCGTGCGTGCGCCGAGCACCACCACGGCGAGCCCAAGGACGATCTCGATGCTGGGAATCGCGTCTTCGCCCAAGTGAACCTCCGGCCACACTCGAGCACATCTCGCGCGCAGTCGCACTCGTCATCGCACTCGTCATCGCACCAGCGCGCTTCGCCGGGTGCCCGCCCCGCGGCTTCGGGATAGGCTCCCGCCGTGAGTTCGTCCCTGTCTCCCCGGCGCGTCCCCGGCGTCCCCGAGCGGGCGGGTGCCCTGGTGGTGATCGGGTACCTGGAGCGGGTGGCGCTCCCCGGCTGGGGGGTCACCGCGCTGACCGCCAAGGTGGACACGGGCGCCGACACCTCGGCCCTCCACGTCGACGACCTGCGAGCCGTCGGCAGCACCCGGGTCGCCTTTCGCGTGGGAGGAGACGATGGCGCGACCCGCGAGGTCCAGGCGCGGATCGCGCGCCGGGGCTGGGTACGGTGTTCGAGCGGAGAGGAAGAGGAGCGCGTCTTCGTGCGGACCGCCCTCTCGCTCGGGGGAAAGACCCGCGTGGTGGAGCTCGGCCTGGTGGATCGGAGCCGCATGCAGCAGCGCATGCTGCTGGGCCGCTCCGCGCTCGAGGGGTGGTTCCTGGTGGACCCGAGCCGGACCTTCTCGTGCCCCCCGGGCCTGGCTCCCGTCGGCGCGCCGCCCCCGGTGACGTGATCCCGAGGGATCCGACACACCGAGGGGGGCGGAGCGTCGCACGCGGCGCGCCCCGCCCCGCCTTGTGTCGACGCGGCGCGCGGGTCACCGTATCTCTGGGACCCACGATCAGGAGACCCACGCGTGAAGCCGGCGGATCATCCCGAGTTCTTTCTGCGTCCGCCGCCTCCGGGGCGGAGCCGCGAGAGCACCCTGCGCCTCGATCGGGAGGGGCGCTTCTGGCACGACGGGCGGCGGGTGGAGCACCCGGGCATGGCGCGCTCCTTCGCGGCGTGGATGGATCGCCATCCGGTGGACGGCCGCTTCATCCTCAACAACGGCTACGACTGGACCTACCTCGAGGTGGAGGACGCCCCCTGTCACGTGCGCACCCTGCACGGGCGCCCCGCCTCTGCCCCCGCGCCCTCTGCCCCCGCGCCCTCTGGCGACGGTCACCCCGAGGAGCCCTGGCTGGAGCTCGCCGACGGGAGCCAGGAGCCCCTGGATCCGAGCACGATCTGGGAGGGCGCTGGCGGCGCGCTGTATTGCCTCGTCCGGGGGCGCCGCTTCCGCGCCCGCTTCAGCCAGGCGGCGCAGCTGGCACTCGAGCCCTATCTGGTGGAGACTTCGGAAGGAGAGGTCGCCGTCGCCATCGGAGCGCGGGTTCATCCCGTGGGACGCGTTCCGCTGGAGGCCGGGGGCTCCCCACCCAAGCGCCCGGCGCCGGAGCGCGGGGCGTAAACGAGCCCGGGACACCCCCGGCGCGAAAAAAAGCGCTCGAGGGGATGGATTTCGGTGCTGACGGCGAGTTGCGCTCGCGCTCTCGTTCACTACACTTGGCGCACAATTTGGGTGGATCCCCACGGGCCCCCGCAGGAGGGTCCGTTTTTTTTTGCACGAGGCCCGCCGCGGGAGCTCCTCCGGGGGCCTCGAGGTCCCGCTTCTGGCGACCTGTCCACCCAGAGCGCCTCGGTTCTCCTCAGGTGTCCTGAACGGCTCACCCTTCGATCCAATGTCCATCGCCTTCGTGAAATTGTCCGGCCTCCCCAGCGAACGCGTCCTCGCGCTCGTCGAGCCGGTGCTGCGCGCGCATCGCGTGGAGGGGGTCGAGCTGGTGTGGCGCTCCGATCGACACGGTTGGTTGCTCGAGCTCACCATCGAACGACCCGACGCGAAGATCCCCGGCGAGGGCATCACGGTGGATCTGTGCTCGGAGATCTCGCGGGACCTGTCCGCGGCGCTCGACGTGTCGGATCTGATCGGGCCGCGCTATCGCCTCGAGGTGGGCTCGCCCGGCGTGGAGCGCGCGCTCTATCGACCGGAGGATTACCAGCGCTTCCAGGGGCAGGGCGTCAGGATCAAGCTGAAGCGCCCCTACGGCGCGCCGGAGGAGACGGACGCGGCCGACGCGACCGAGGGTGATGGCGCGGCAGCCACGCCGGAGCCGGCGCCGAAGACGCCCTGGACGGGGCAGCGGGTGTTGCGGGGCACGCTCGGCGGCCTCGACGAGAGCGGGCGCGTGATCTTGGAGACGGATCAGGGAACGTTGAGTCTCGATCTTGGTTCCGTGGACAATGCCCGGCTGGTGTTCGACTGGCAGGCGGCGGTCCGTGGCGGAGGTCGTCCACGTTCGACCGGAGGCGGGCGGAAGCCCCGCGGAGTGAAACGGAGTAAGTGAGCATGGCAGCGCAGTCAGGTAGCGACGACACCAGTTTGATCGCGATGGTCGACACGGTCGCCCGGGAGAAGGGCATCGATCGTCAGGTCCTCATCGAGACGATGGAGGCGGCGATCCTCAAGGCGGCCCAGGCGGCGTTCGGTCCCACTCGCGAGCTCGAGGCCCGCTTCAACGACGAGACCGGCACCCTGGACGTCTTCCAGTACATGACCGTCGTCGAGGAGGTCGAAGATCCCGAGCGCCAGCTCTCCCTCGAAGAGGCGGAGGCGCACGGGCTCGAGGCGGAGGTCGGCGAAGAGCTCGGCTTCCAGATCTTCTGGCACCCCCGCGACGCCGCTCAGGCAGCCCAGCAGGACAAGGAGTTCGGGGATCTGCTCGACATGAAGCAGGCCCGCAGCACCTTCGGGCGCATCGCCGCGCAGACCGCCAAGCAGGTGCTGCTGCAGCGGGTGCGCGACGCCGAGCGCGACCTCATCTACAACGAGTACAAGGATCGTCAGGGCCAGCTGATCCGCGGGATCGTGCGGCGCTTCGAGCGTGGTCACAACATCATCGTGGATCTCGGCAAGACGGAAGGGATCCTGCCCGGGCGTGAGCAGACGCCGCGGGAGACATACCGCCCCGGAGATCGCATCGTCGCGTTCGTGAAGGACATCGATCGCGAGTCGCGCGGTCCCATGATCATCCTGAGCCGCTCGGCTCCGCAGCTCGTCGAGAAGCTGTTCGAGGCGGAGGTGCCGGAGATCTACGAAGGCATCGTCAAGATCGTCGGCGTGGCACGAGAGCCCGGTTCGCGCAGCAAGATCGCGGTGGCGTCTCGGGACGGCGACGTCGATCCCGTGGGCGCGTGCGTGGGCATCAAGGGTTCGCGCGTGCAGGCGGTCGTGCAGGAGCTGCGCGGTGAGAAGATCGACATCGTGCCCCACGATCCGGATCAGGCGCGCTACATCATCAACGCCATTCAGCCCGCGGACGTGAACAAGGTGATCGTCGACGAGGCGGACCACCGCATGGAGCTGGTGGTGCCCGACGAGAAGCTGAGCCTCGCTATCGGCCGCAAGGGCCAGAACGTGCGCCTGGCGGCGCAGCTCACCGGCTGGAAGCTCGACATCATCAGCGAGAGCAAGTTCAAGCAGATCGAGGAAGAGGCTCTGAGCACCCTGCAGGAGATCGAGGGGGTGAACGAGCACCTGGCGCGCGCCTTCTACCGGCTCGGCTTCCGAGCGCTGGAGGAGGTCGCCGAGGCCAGCCCCGAGGAGCTGATGGGCGTCGACGGCGTGAACAACGAGGAGCAGGCGCTGACCCTGCGCGGCGCCGCCGAGAAGGCGATGGAGCGCTTGCGGCAGGCCCGGATCCAGGAGGCCTCGTCCGGCACGGAGCCCCTGACGGAGCGCGAGAAGCTCCGCTTCGTGGAGGGGGTCGGGCTGCGGACCCTGCAGCTCCTCGAGGAGGCGGGGTACCGCTCGGTGCAGGCCGTCGCCCAGGAGGATCCGGATCGGCTGGCCATTCGTGCCGGGCTCGGGGTCAAGAAGGCGCGCCGCATCCAGCAGGCCGCCCAGCACTTCCTGCAGCACGAGGCGCGGGAGATCGAGGGAGCGCGGGCGGCCCTCGCCGCTCAGCGGCAGGCGGGCGGTGGCCCGGAGGAGACGACCGTGGGGGACCAGGGCTGAGCCCATCCCCCCACGGACGACGGAGGAGCACACTTGGAGGTCATGGCAACGGAGTCGCAGAATTCGGTGAGCGGCGGGCGCAGCGCCCGCGGCGGAGCCGTGCGTGCTCCGGAGCGGACCTGCGCGGCGTGCCGGAAGGTGGGCCCCCCCGAGAGCATGGTGCGCTGGGTGCGCGGCGAGGACGGCTCGGTGGTCCCCGATCTCAAGGGGTCGGGCTTCGGGCGAGGGAGCTGGCTGCACCCGCGGGTGCAGTGTCTGGCGAAGCTCGTCCCGGCCCTGTCACGGAGCTTCCGCGCGCCCGTCACGACCTCGCCGGAGGCCGCGGTGGCGCTCCTGAGGTCGGCGGGCGACAAACGGGTCCGGGATCTCCTGGGCGCTGCCCGGCGTCAGCGGAAGCTGGCCCTGGGGAGCGCCGCCGTGGAGGACGCCTTGGGGCGGGGGCTCGCTGGCCTCTTGGTGGTGGCCCAGGATGCCCGGGCCGCGGCGGAGACCCCCGGGGTGCGCAGGGCCGTGGCCGAGGGCCTGGCCTGCGCCTGGGGTTCGAAGGAGAGATTGGGCCGGATCGTCGGGCGCCCCGAGGTGGGGGTGGTGGCGATCTTGGATGATCGCTTGGCGGCAGCGCTTTTTGACGCTATCGCCTTGGCCCATCTGCAGGGACCCCCGCCGGGCGCGGGACGGAACCCGGGGCGGGCAGACGTGTCGACGGAGGTTGAATGAGCGGCAAGCGGCGTGTCTACGAGGTAGCGCGCGATCTGGGTCTCGAGAACAAGGCTCTCGTGACCTTGTTGCAAGACTTGGGTGTGAGTGACGTGCGCAATCACATGAGCGCAATCAGTCCCGAGGCGGAGGACCGGCTCAAGCGGCACCTCGACAAGAAAGATGCGCCTAGCAACATGGTAGAGGAACGAATTCGACCGACAGTCGTCAAGCGTCGTGCCGCCGTCGTGAGACGTCGCAAAGCGGAGGACACCACCGAAGAGACCACGTCGACGGAGGTAGCCACCGCGGACGCGAAGACGTCGGAGGCGCGTCCTGCGTCGGCTCCTGCGGCGTCGCCACCCGCAGCCACGACGCCGGCAGCGGCACCCGCAGAGCCTGCGGCGGCCGCGCCAGCCGCGGCGCCCTCTACGCCTGCGTCCACGCCAGCGGTGTCTGCGCCCTCGGCCGAGGCGCCGCAGGCGGAGGCGCCCGCGCGGCCGGCCGAACCCTCACCCGATGCGACGGCGCGCCCGGCGGCGGAGCCGTCTCAGGCCGCGACGCCGCCCGAGGCCGCGACGAAGCCGGCCGTTGAGCAAGAGCAACCCGAGAAGTCGACCACCGTGCAGCCATCCCAGGAGCCCGTCAGCGCAGCCACCGAGCAAGCGCCCAAGTCGGCGACGCCGGAGGCGCGTCCTGCGGCCGCCGGCGAAGCCCGTCCACCGGCTCCCGGAGCCGCGCGGCCGACGTCCTCGGTGACGCCCCCGCGGCCCTCGACGCCCCCGCCCGGAGCGGCGCGGCCGTCGACTCCGCCCGGCGCCACGACGCCGTCGCAGGCGCCGAAGCGCGGCATCGACGTGTGGGAGGGGCGCCCTGGCGTCCCCATGCACCATCACCGGCCGGGCCCGCGTCGTGTGCAGTACGACGCCAAGGCCGCCGGTCCCGGTGGTCCCGGGCGTCGCCCGGGTCCCGGTGGCAGGCCCATGGGTGGCCGTGGTCCGCGGCATCGCGGCATCGGCTCCTTCGGCAAGGGCAAGGGAGCGGGAGCGCCCGTCACCAAGGAGCGCTCGGCCCACAAGAAGGTCGTGCGGATCGAGGAGTCGGTGTTGCTCCAAGGTCTCGCCGGCAGCATGGGCATCAAGGCGACCGACGTGCTGCGCAAGCTGCTGCAGCTCGGCATGACCGGGATCAACATCAACAGCACCCTCGACGCGGACACGGCGAAGATCGTGGCCAGCGAGTTCGGCTGGGAGGTCGAGGACGTCGCGGTCAGCGAAGAGGCGCAGATCCAGGCCGCTCAGGGTCTCGAGACGAGCTCGGAGCCCGAGGACGCGGTCGAGCCGCGGCCCCCGGTCGTGTCCGTGATGGGTCACGTCGATCACGGCAAGACGAGCCTGCTGGACGCCCTGCGCGAGTCGAACGTCGCGGCGGGCGAGGCCGGTGGCATCACCCAGCACATCGGCGCCTACTCCGTGAAGACCCCCCGGGGCACCATCACGTTCCTGGACACCCCCGGTCACGAGGCGTTCACCGCCATGCGTGCCCGCGGCGCCCAGGCGACGGACGTCACCATCCTCGTGGTGGCCGCCGACGACGGCGTGATGCCGCAGACCAAGGAGGCCATCAACCACGCGCGGGCGGCCAAGGTGCCGATCGTCGTCGCCATCAACAAGTGCGACAAGCCCGAGGCGCAGCCCGAGCGGGTTCGCCGCGAGCTCAGCGAGGTGGGCCTGGTCCCGGAGGAGTGGGGCGGTGACACGCTGATCTCCGAGGTGTCCGCGCACACGAAGCAGGGCATCGACGATCTGTTGGAGCGCGTGCTCCTGCAGGCGGAGCTGCTCAACCTGCGCGCGAACCCGAACAAGCCCGCGACCGGCATCGTCGTCGAGGCCCAGCTCGATCGGGGCAAGGGTCCTCTCGCCACGGTGCTCGTCACGGACGGGACGCTGCGGGCGGGCGACGTGGTGCTCGCGGGGGCCGGCTACGGCAAGGTCCGCGCGATGCACGACTCCCAGGGCCGCGCTCTGAAGGAGGCGGGCCCGTCGATGCCGGCCGCCCTGATCGGGCTCAGCGAGGTCCCGCGCGCCGGCGACCAGCTCTACGTCGTCAAGGACATGAAGACGGCGCAGGAGCTGGCGGAGTCGCGCCGCACCAAGGAGCGCCGCAGCCTGGCACCCTCCGCGGGCAACAAGCCCAGGTCGCTCGAGGAGATCGCCAAGCTGATGTCCGAGCAGGAGCAGCTCGAGCTCAAGGTGATCATCAAGGCCGACGTGCAGGGCACGGCGGAGGCCGTCTCGGACGCTCTGCAGCGCCTGACGACGGAGAAGGTGCGCGTCAGCGTCGTCCACTCGGCGGCGGGCGCCATCACCGAGAACGACGTGAACCTCGCGGTGGCCGCCGGCGCGATCATCATCGGCTTCAACGTCCGTCCCGCGGGCAAGGCGACGTCCCTCGCCCAGCAGGAGCAGGTCCAGATCCGCCAGTACAGCATCATCTACAACGTGTTGGATGACGTGAAGCTGGCGATGGAAGGCCTGCTGGCGCCGAAGCTGGTGGAGAAGGACATCGGCAAGGCCGAGGTGCGTCAGACCTTCCGGGTCAGCAAGGCGGGGACCATCGCCGGTTGCATGGTCACCTCCGGCGCCATCCGGCGCGGCTGCGGCGTGCGGCTGATGCGGGACGGCGAGCTGGTCTGGGAAGGCAAGCTCGGCAGCCTGAAGCGCTTCAAGGACGACGTCCGCGAGGTGAAGGAAGGCTTCGAGTGCGGTCTGTCCCTCGACGGCTTCAACGACATCAAGGTGGGCGACATCGTCGACGCCTACGAGATCGAGGAGATCAAGCAGAAGCTCTGAGGTGTTCGTCGGAATCGGCCGCGTCGTGCTGCGCCTCCCCGGCGCCCGGTCCCTCAAGGATCGGCGCCGGGTGGTGAACGGCTACAAGGATCGCCTGAAGGCGCGGCTCTCCGTCTCCGTGGCCGAGGTGGGCGAGACCGAAGATCATCGGACCGCCACCCTCGGCATCGCCTTGGTCGCTCGGGAAGCGGGCGAAGCGGACGAGCTCCTGGCTCGGGCGCTCAACGCCGCGGACCAGCTCGCGGACGCCGTGGTGGCGGAGCGCAGCCGGCGGGTGTTGCCGTGGCACTCCGGCCTATCGGAGGAAGGTTTGTCGGAGGAGGGGTGGTCGGAAGACGGTTGGTCGGAGGACGGTTGGTCGGAGGAGACCGACGAGTGAGCCTCGAGGCGTGAGCGTCGAAGGAGTGAGGTCGGAGCCCAGCGATGGCAAGCGCAGGAAGCATTCGTAGTCGGCGGTTGGCGGGGACCATTCGCAAGCACCTCAGCGTCGAGCTCGGGCGGGACATCGCCGATCCGCGCTTGGCGGGGGTGAGCCTCCAGGACGTGGAGCTGACCTCCGATCTGGGGCTGGCGACCGTCGTCGTGCGCATCGACTACGGCGATGACGGCCCGGAGGCGCGCAAGGCGCTCCTCGATCTGCTCCAGCGCATCGGGCCGCGGCTCCGCGCCAGCCTCGCGCCCCAGCTCCGGATGCGCCGGGTGCCCGAGCTCCGGTTCCGCTACGACACGGGCCAGGATCACGTCCGCCGCATCGCGCAGGTCCTCCAGGAGATCCGCGAGGAGGACGCCCAGCGCGCGTCGAGCGACGAGCCGTCCTCCAGAGAGCCCGACGACCGCGAGGGCTGAGCACGGCGCGACGCTCGGTGTGGGCTGCCGCTGGGCTGCCGCTCATCCGGGCTTTGCTGCGGTTGGTCCGGACCTGCGCCTGGTCCGAGTGACGCTCGTCGGTGCAGTGCTCGCTCGGGGCGGCGCGCGCTGGGCCCGAAGCCCCGCGGCGCGCGCTGGGCCCGAAGCCCCGCGGCGCGCGCCCCGTCCGTTCTCAGAGGTCGGTGTCGGAGCGCTTCACGACGATGAGCTGGACGCGCCGGTTGCGGGCGCGGTTGGCGTCGTTGGTGTTCGGCACGAGGGGCTTGTCGGGGCCGTAGCCCTTGGCCGTGAGGCGATTCTCCGGGATGCCGAGCTTGACCAGGGAGGTCTTCACCGCCTCGGCGCGGCGGTGGCTCAGCTGACGGTTGTAGTCTGGCTGGCCCGTGTTGTCCGTGTGTCCCTGGATCTCCACCCGATCGATCTCCGGGTGCGCCTTCAGGGCCTCGGCGATCTCCTCGAGGATCGAGAGGGAGTCCGGGAGGATCTCCGCGGAGTCGTACAGGAAGTGCACCTGGCGCTTCAGCTTGAGCTCCTTGTCCGTCACCTCGACGTTGGGCTGCTCCGGGCGCTCGTTGAGGCTGAGCCGCGCCTCGATGTCCTTGCGGGACTGGATGTCGAAGTGGGCCACGGTGGTGAGGTATCCGGAGCCGGTCGCGGTGACGGTGGCCCGCCCGAAGGGCACGTTGCGGAACTGGAACGCGCCCGTCTCGTCGGCGATGAGCTCGAGCTCGCGACCGAGCTTGTCGGTGACCTTCACGGCGGCGTGCGGGATGGGCTCGCCGGTCGCTGCGTCCACGAGCAGGCCCGTGATCGTCGCGACCTTCGGGAGGGGGTCGAGCTTGCACTCGACGGGCACGATCACCTCGGCGGGCCTCATGACGTCGCCGCTGTCCGCGGTGATGTCGTCGGGGACGTCGCTGGGGATCTCGACCTCGCAGCGCCCCTCCTTGTAGCCCTCCGCCGTGACGACGAAGGTGTAGCGACCGGGGGCGAGGGCGTCCGTGCGGAAGGCGCCCGCGGAGTTGGCCACCATGCCCGTCCGATCGAGGCCGTCGTAGCGGAGGATCGCGTCGGGGAGGGGCTCGCCCTCCGGGTTGCCGAGCACGCGACCCTCGACGTAGCGGCGCGGTTCGAGGTCACCCACGACGACGCGCTCGATCTCCCGCGGCGGTTGGGTGTCCACGGTGTAGGCGACGCCGAGCCAGACCACGTAGGGCAGCTCGGGGGTCATCTCCTCGAGGAACCTGCTCGAGCCGCCCGTGGCGACGTCGAGGGCCGCCGTGAGGGCGAGTCCTTGCCAGGGATGGACCCGCGTGCCCAGCGAGACGCGGGAGGGCATGGCGCTGAGCCGGCCATACTCGCCGAGGCAGCGATCGCCGCGCCGCGCGGCGCTGTCGATGTTGCAGACGTAGCCTTGGCGGTTGACGGGCACGTCGATGGTCCACTCCACGAAGGGGCGGAAGATGTCGGCGAGGTACTCGACGCCGAGCCCGATCTGGAAGCTGTCCACCCGCGACAGGCCGAGCCCGAAGCGCTCCACGCGCTCGATGGGCTGGCCGCGGCCGTCCGGCGGCGCCGTGGTCTCCAGGTCCTTCACGACCTGAGCGGAGTTGTCGAAGAGGTACCCGAGGTTCGCGTGGGCGCGGATCGGGATGCGGTCTTCCTTCCGGCGCCGGTTGCTCAGATCCGCGGTGCCGAGGGCGCGCAGGGCGAAGCTCGTCCCGCCGCCGTCGAGCCCCACGCCGCCGGTGCCGTTGAGCAGCAGCAGCTCCGCCTCACCGCCGTAGGAGAAGATCTCGTCGGCCTCCGTGGGCTGGAACACCTTCACGCCGAGGTTGGCGTCGCCGAGCACCTGCAGCAGCTGCGGGCGCCCGAAGCTGTTGGACGTCGAGGCGTTGTGCACCCCGAAGAAGGCTTCCAAGAACGGCCAGGGGGTCGCGGAGACGGTGAAGTTCGCCGCCATGCGAGACACGTCGTCGCCGATCAGGCGATCGCCCGAGGAGCGGTCGAAGCAGGGGGCGGCGTTCGTGCACAAGAAATCGCTGCCCGAGTAGAGGCCGCCGTAGAGGCCGATGCGGAAGGAGCCGACGGGGCCAGAGGCCGCCTCACGCACCCGCATCAGACCCGTGGAGCCGCGCAAGGAGTTGTGCGCGCGCAGGGCCTCGGCGCGTCGCCAGCGCTCGAAGTCGTCGTCGTCACCGAACCGACCGGCGTCGTCGCGGAGATCCGCTGCGTCTTCGAACGTCGTGTCCGCCAGGGCGCGGCTCGAGAGCGTGGGGTCGCCTGCGCGCTCCGCCGCCGTGGTCTCCGTCCGTCCCTGCGCGCCTGCGCCGGGGGGCGCCGCGGCGTTGGCTTCCGCGCTGGTCTGCCCGCTGGCCTCCCCGCTGCCCTCCCACCCGTAGCCCTGACCTTCGTCGGCGGGGGGAGGAGGGGGTGGGGGCGGTGGTTGCTCCTGCGCTGCGGCGAGCTGCGGCACGAGGAGCAGCGGGGCGAGCAGGCCCACCAGGGACGTCAGGAGGCCAGGGCGAAGGTGTTGCGGCTTATGCATGTGTCTCCCGCACCGGAAAATCGGTGGCCGTTCTACCATCGAAAGCGCGTTATCCGACAGGGCTCGACGTCCTGCGGCACGGAAGGGCCCGAGGAGGGCGGGAGCGGGGCCTCCGGCGGGGGCCGTGTGGGGCCGTCTGCTCCCTGCGCGCTCCTCGGCGGCACACGGAACGCGCCGCGGAGCGCGCGCTTCGACGGCATGGGGAGCTCCCCGCGGTGCTCGCGTCCGGCGACTGGCGCGGGCCGGGGCGCTGGGACTATCGTCGGGGCAGCGTGTCGAGAGATCTCATCGTCGTCGACGGACTCGAGAAGGAGTTCCGGCTGGGCTTCGCGAGGAAGCGCGTGCGAGCCGTCCGGGGCATTTCCTTCTCCGTGAAGCAGGGGGACATCTTCGGCTTCCTCGGCCCGAACGGGGCGGGCAAGACGACGACCCTCAAGATGCTCACGGGGCTCATCCGCCCCTCCGCGGGGAGCGCGACCCTCTTCGGCCACCCGATCCCGAGCCCGAAGGCCATGCGCCAGATCGGCTTCCTCCCGGAGAACCCCTACGTCTACCCCTACCTGACGCCCACGGAGTTCGTGGAGATGTGCGGGAGGCTCTCTGGCCTGTCGGGCAAGGCCGTCCGGGATCGCTGTCGCCAGGTGCTCGAGCGGGTCGGCATCCTGTACGCGGCGGATCGCCCCGCGCGGCGGCTCTCGAAGGGGATGCTGCAGCGGACGGGCCTGGCAGCAGCCCTGGTGGCGGATCCGGAGCTGCTCATCCTCGACGAACCGATGAGCGGGCTCGATCCCGTCGGGCGCAAGGAGGTGAAGGACCTCCTCATCGAGGAGCGCTCCCAGGGACGGACGATCTTCTTCTCCACGCACATCCTCAGCGACGTGGAGACCCTCTGTGACGACGTGGTCATCCTGCGGCGGGGCGAGATCGTCGTGCGGGGGAGGCTCGACGAGCTGCTGCGCCACGAGGCGAAGCGCACCAGCGTCGTCCTCGTCGACGAGCAGGAGCTGATGGACGAGTTCTGTCGCGCCGCGGGGCACCGGGTGGAGCGGGTCGGACCGCGCCTCCACGTGGACGTGGAGGGGCGCGCCGAGGTGCAGCCGCTGCTCGAACGGGCCCTGGCCGAGCGCGTGGAGATCGAGCAGGTCCTCCCGCGCCACGAGACCCTCGAGGAGCTCTTCGTGCGGGAGGCCATCGCCGGCCCCGAGCAGCGCGCGGCGAGCTGAGCCCTCAGCGCCGGATCACGGCCTTCAGCTGCGCCAGATCCGCGCTGCCGAGCTCACGGGTCAGCACCAGGCAGGTGACGTAGACGCTCGCGAGCACGGGCGCGTAGACGAGGGTGAGCAGCTTACCTCCGGCGGGCAGCGCCACGCCGACCACGGTCGTCAACGCCAGGGCGCCGCCGATGCGGAGGGCGCTCGACAGCGCGATGACCCCGCCCGCCGTGCGACGCACCGCCCAGCCCGCGGCGCAGGTGGCGATGGTGAGGCCCGCGGCGGTGGCCCAGGCGGTCCTCACGAGGAGGATCTCCCCGAACTCCTGGCCGCGCACGCCGACGAAGCAGGCCGTCACCACCAGCACGAAGGCGAGGCCCGTCACCCAGGCGCTGGCCCGCTCGTAGCCGAGGCTGTTCAGGACGGCGGTCTGGATCCCGAAGATGGCGAGGAAGCCGAGCCCCAGCGCCAGGATCCTGGCTGCGCCGCCCCCGAGCTGCGCCGCGTCGGCGCCGAACACGAGATCGATGAGGCCGTAGGAGAGGCCGCTCACCACGCTGACGAGGAGCCCCGTCACCATGGCCGCGAGGCGGATGCCGTTGCGCACGTAGCGGCGCACGGCCGTGCGATCCGACGCGGCCGCGGCCTGGGCGACCATCGGGAAGAGCACGAAGGTGATGCTCATCAAGAGCTGATAGGGCAGAAAGCAGAAGAGCTGCGCCGCCCGGTAGGCGCCGACGAGGGCGTCCGCCGCGGTGACGTCCATGCCGGCGGTGGTGGCCGCCTCGGAGGCGAAGCGGCGCAGGAGCAGGGCGTCCGCCTGGAACAGACAGTTGAGCAGCGCCTGCCCGAGCAGCAGCGGGAACAAGAAGGAGAAATGTTGGCGGAAGCTCGGCCGCGTGCCGCCCGGCTTGCCGACGCCCACCAGGAAGACGGACACGAGCAGGATCAGCGTCGCCGCGACGACGAAGCCGAGGATGGCCCCTTCGGCGCCGCCCAGGCGCCCGAGGAGGCCGCTCGTGGACCCGGAGGCGCCTCCGGCGACGGCGGCGGCGCGGTGCGCGAACCAGACCGCGCCACCGATGAGCCCCACCGTGCGCAGGGTCGCTGCCAGCGCGTCGAGACCCGCCTGCGCGAGGAAACGATGGAACCCGTTGAGCGCCCCCACGAGGGGGGCATAGAGCCCGTAGGCGACCATCACCGCGCTGAGCAGCTGGAGCGAGAGCACGATGTGCGGCGCGCCCATCCAGCGCCCGAGGGGCTCGGCGAAGACGAAGAAGAGCGCGCCGGCGACCAGCGCCACCACGGCGTGGGCGCTCAGCGCGCGCCGCAGGGCCCGGGGCCGCTCGTCGTCCTTGGCCGAGGCGACGACGCGGCTCACCCCCTGGATGGAGGTCTGCACGAGGGGGTTGTAGGCGATGCTCGCCGCCTGCAGCGCGCTGGACAGGGCCCCGTAGGCCTCGAGCCCCAGCACCCGCTTCAGGGCGATCTGCTGCACGAGGCCGACGAGGATGAAGTACACCTTCGCCGCGGCGACCGCGGCGCCTCCGCGCCCCGCCTTCTTGGCGGTGACGTGGCCCGGGGGAGGGGAGTCGGGCGGCGGCGCCGGATCGAGCGCCTCCGGCGTCGAGGGCGCCTCCTCGGAGGGCGCGGAGGGTGCTGCGGACATGGCGCTCTGCCTTCGCACTCCACCCGCCGCGGCGTCAAGCCGAGGGAGCTGAGGCGCCGTCCGGCGCCGAAGCGGGCCGGACGGCGAAGCGAGCGCGGTGCCCAAGGCCGAGTCGGGGGCGGCTCAGGGGACCGGGCGGCCCAGGGTCTCCATCAGCCAGGTCATGGCCGGCCGCGGCGATCCGTCTTGGCGGATGAGCCCGCTGTCCGGCGCCATGTCCCAGGTCTGCCCGTAGAACCAGCCCCAGATGGTGATGCCCTTGATGTACTCCGTCTCGAGGAAGAAGGGGATGTGCTGCTGATAGAGGCTCAGCTGCGTGTTGTCGTCCGCGGAGCTGATGTCGTACTCCGTGATGTAGATGGGCAGCCCCGTCTCGGAGTGGAGCTTGGCGATGAGGGTCTTCATCTTCTCCGTCGACACGGAGGCGTGATCCAGATCGTGGGCCTGGGCGCCGATGGCGTCGATCTCCGCGCCGTTCGCCACGATCGTCTTCACGATGTCGATGAAGTGGGCGTTGTCGTTGTCCCACTCGATGTTGTTGTAGTCGTTCAGGATCAGGATGGCGTTCGGGCAGTGCTTCCGCGCCAGCTCGAAGGACTTGGTGATCCAGGCCCAGTCGCCGTTCGTGCCGCCTCCCAGGGCCGCGACGTAGTTGGGCTCCGTGTGGGGCGGCGGCTCGTTGACCACGTCGATGAGCTTCGTGTTCGGGTAGCGCTCACAGAAGGTCTGGATCCACGTCTCCACCTGCTCGGCGGTGGGCGCCGGCCCGCCCGGCTGCTGGCTTCCCCAGACGAAGGCGTGCTGCTTGAAGATGATCCCCTTGCTCTCGGCGTAGTCGTAGATCGCGTCGAGGGCGCTCCAGTCGAAGGGGCTCGTGGTGTTGCTCTGCACGGAGCCCCACTTGCCCGCGTTCTCGGGGGTGATCTGGTCCCAGTAGTCGGCGAAGACCTTCCCGCCGTAGTCGACGCTGTGGTTGTAGGTCGTCGTGATGTTCCCGACGAACTTCGGCAGATCGCCCCCGGGGTCGCCGCCCCCGCTGCCGTCGCCTCCGGTCCCTCCGGTGCCCACGGGATCACCGCCGCTGCCTCCCACGCCGGGGCCCCCGCCGGTGTCCCCGACCCCGCCGGTCCCCGGGACGCCACCAGTCCCCACGTCGCCGCCCGTCCCCGGGCTCGCTCCCGTGCCGAGGCCTCCGGTCCCGCCGTCGTTCGACGACCCATCGTCGCCGCCAGCACAGGCGAGGTGGAAGAGGGCGGTCAGGAGAGCAACGGAGCGGAGGGGAGATAGGTTAGTCATGGTGGAAAATTCCAGGAAGAAGGGGGAGTTGACCGGCGGCGCCGCCGCGTTCGGACCTGCGACCGGGGGGCGCCGCCAACGATCTCATTCCCATGAGCGGCGAGACTGATCCAGGGAGGGCGGAGAGTTGGAGCGGGGCGTCCAAAGGAAAGCCGTCCAAAGAAAGATTCTGAAAAAAACCTGGTCGGCGCTGTCGATCTCGGCTGGGCTCGTTCGTCGCCTCGATGAAGACCCGGGCGGAGGCGCCCAAGAAAAAAGGAGACAGGCTGATGAAGGTCATGGTCATTGTGAAAGCCACAAAGAACAGCGAAGCGGGCGTGATGCCGGACGAGTCGCTCCTCACCGCGATGGGCAACTACAACGAGGAGCTCGTCAAGGCGGGGATCATGCTGGCGGGGGACGGGCTCCACCCGAGCGCGAAGGGGAAGCGGATCCAGTTCGTGGGGGGACAGACGCGCGTCGTCGACGGGCCCTTCGCCGAGACGAAGGAGCTCGTGGCCGGGTACTGGATCTGGCAGGTTCGATCGATGGAGGAGGCCGTGGAGTGGGCCCGACGCTGTCCGCCGCCCATGCCCGGCGAGGAGAGCGAGCTCGAGATTCGTCGGATCTTCGAGCCAGAGGACTTCGGGGACGCGCTCACCCCCGAGCTGCGGGAGCAGGAGGAGCGGCTGCGCGCCGAGGGCGAGCGGCGCAAGCAGGCGTGAGCGAACACGGCCAGGAGCGAGCGATGCGTGCGCCGGAGGAGCTCACGCGCGAAGCGATCGAGGCCGTCTGGCGCGTCGAGGCCGCCCGCTTGATCGGCGGCCTCGTGCGCCTCGTGCGGGACGTCGATCGGGCGGAGGATCTCGCCCAGGAGGCGCTCCTCAGCGCGCTCGAGCGCTGGCCCGAGACCGGGATCCCCGCCAACCCGGGCGCGTGGTTGATGACCACCGCGAGGAACAAGGGGGTCGACGAGGGGCGACGCCGCGCGATGATGCGCGGCAAGCACGAAGAGGTCGAGCGCTCCGCAGAGCGCTCGACGGAGCTCGAGCTCCCGGACGAGGCGGTGGAGGACGACGTCCTGCGCCTGATGCTGGTCGCCTGCCACCCGGTGCTCTCGCGGGACGCCCGGGTGGCGCTGACCCTGCGGCTGGTGGCGGGCCTCTCGACGGCGGAGATCGCGCGGGCGTTCCTCTCGACGGAGGCGACGGTGGCGCAGCGCATCGTGCGGGCGAAGCGGACCCTCGCGGCGGCGCAGGTGCCCTTCGAGGTGCCCGCGGGGGACGAGCTCCGCGCCCGCCTCCCGCCGGTGCTCGAGGTGGTGTATCTCGTCTTCAACGAGGGCTACGCGGCCACCGCTGGGGACGATCTGCTCCGCCCGGAGCTGTGCGAGGAGGCGATGCGGCTCGGGCGCATCCTCGTCGGGTTGGCGCCCGACATCGCGGAGGTGCACGGCTTGTTGGCCCTGATGGAGCTGCAGGCCTCCCGGAGCCGGGCGCGCGTCGGCCCCGACGGAGAGCCCGTGCTCCTGTTCGATCAGGATCGCGGCAAGTGGGATCGCCTGCTCATCACGCGTGGGCTCGAGGGGCTCGCGCGGGCGGAGGCCTGCGGGGGACCCCTGGGGCCCTACACGCTCCAGGCGGCCATCGCCGCCTGTCACGCCCGGGCGAGCGCGCCCGAGGAGACGGACTGGCTGCGCATCGCCGCCCTCTACGACGCGCTCCTGGAGGTGACCGGGTCGGCGGTGGTCGCCCTCAACCGCGCGGTGGCCGTGTCGCGGGCCTATGGTCCCGAGGAGGCGCTCCAGCTCGTCGACGAGCTCGTGGACGCGCTGCGCGGCTACCACCTGCTCCCGGCGGTCCGCGCCGATCTGCTCCTCTCCTTGAGACGCTACGAGGAGGCCCGGAGAGCCTTCGAGGAAGCGGCCCGCCTGGCGACGAACCTCCGGGAGCGGGCGCTCCTGCTGGGGCGCGCGGCGAGCTGCGTGCGTCCTTCGGCGCTGAGTTGAGTCCCGTGCTGGGAGCGAGTCGAAGGCGCGTCGATGCGCTCGGGACGTTGTGATAGCGTCGCCGAATGCGCTCCCGAGCTTTCGCTTTCATCACTTTGATCGGAACTTTTTTCCTGGGCGGCACGCTCCTTGGGTGTGCTGGCGACTCGGAGGACGGGTCCGGCGGAGGCCCCAGCGGTTCCGGGGCCAGCGGCGGGACGCCCACCGGGGACGGAGGCACTCCGGGCAGCGGCGGAGACGGCACGGGCGGCTTGGCGACGGGCGGCGCGAGCACGGGGGGCGACACCTCCTCGGGCGGCGCGGATCCGAACTCCGGGGGCTCGGGCGGTGGCGGCGAAACGGTGGACTGCTCCAACCTGCCCCTGTGCACCGACTTCGAGGGGGACGCGGTCGGCGCGGTCCCCGCCGGGTTCACGGCGAACCTGAACTACAACTCGGGCACCAATCCCGGGAACGTCGCGGTGACCAGCGAAGCGGCCCACAGCGGCTCCCAGTCCGTGAAGGTGATCGGGACCGAGGGCTTGTACGGGATCGAGTACGCCGCTCCGGGGGACAGCTTCTACCTGCGCACGTGGCTCAAGGTGGACGGCCTCACGAACGGCAACCCGGTGATCGTCGGCGTGGGCCAGGGGAACAACGACGAGATGCGGATGCGTCTCGTGAAGAAGGGCGTCAACGACTTCCACGCGGTGGCGGCGAACGCCGCGGCGGGTGACGGTCTGTCGCCGCCGAACTCGTCGGGCGGCCTCGCTTGCGACGACTGCGTCCCGATGCCCGCGGACTGGTTCTGTCTGGAGATGCACGTCGACCGGGCCGCGCAGACGTTGCAGATGTGGGTCGACGGTGAGCAGGCCGTGAACATCGTGAACAACGAGCCGTGGAGCGGCGGGGCAAACTGGCCCGCGTCCATGGACGTCCTGCGCATCGGCTCGATGGCCTTGGAGGGCGGCGGAGCCACCGTGTACATCGACGACGTCGCGCTTGGCCCGAGCCGCATCGGCTGCGACTGAGTCTGCGACCGAGCCGCCTCCGCCTGGTGCTGATGGAGTCGGTGGACAAGCGGCTCGGGTCGGGAGCATGACGGGAGAGTCATGCACGCGCTCTACGTACTCTCGGTCTGGATCCACATCATCGCCGCGACGATCTGGATCGGCGGGATGCTGTTTCTGGTCCTGGTCGTCGTCCCCTGGCTCCGGAGCGGCGCGCGCATGGACGCTGCGCGGTTCCTGCGGGAGACCGGAGAGCGCTTCCGGAACGTGGGCTGGGCATGTTTCGTCGTGTTGCTCGTCACGGGCACCTTCAACCTCTGGGTGCGCGGCGTGCGCCTGTCGGACTTCGTCCGCTCGGAGTGGCTGCAGTCGCCCTTCGGGAAGACCGTGCTCGTCAAGCTGGGGGCCTTCGCCCTCGTGCTCCTGGTGAGCGCGATCCACGACTTCTACGTGGGCCCGCGGGCGACGCAGGCCATCGCCGCGGCGGGACGCGACTCGTCTCAGGCGCAGGTGGAGCGGCGCCGCGCGTCGCTGCTCGGGCGGATCAATGTCCTCCTGGCGCTCGTCCTCGTCGCGGCGGGGGTCATGCTCGTGCGCGGCGTGCCCTGGTGAGCTGAAGCGCCGCGGTGGCGCGCGGGGGGGGGACGTGCGCGCGGCGGTGGCGCGCGGGCGGCGTGGGCTCCGTGATCGATCGCTGCCCTTCGTGCGTGCAACGGGGTAGGTTGGGATCGGTGCGCGATCGTGGCGGGCCCCGCCGATCGCGCTCAGGAACCCTCACCCCTTCGCGGAGGAATCATGGCTCACGCACATCGTTTCGTCGCTCTGTCGCTCTTTTCTCTCGTCGTCGCCGCGTGCAGTGACGCGGGCCCCGGGGAGGACGCGGGGGCGGGAACGGGCGGCGCAGGCGCCGTCCCGGGGAGCGGAGGGCAGGGGCCTTCCGGCGGCGGAGGTGCCCCGCTGGGGCACACGGGCGGCGCCGCGGGAGACGCGGGCGTCGGCGGCGCTTCCGCGGGAGGCTCCGACACGGGCGGGTTGGGCGGCAGCGACGGCTCCGGGGGAGGCGAGGGGAGCTCCGGTGGGTCCGGTGGAGGAACGGAAGAGCCCGCGCGGGGCATCCGGATCACCGATCCCGTGCCTGGCTTCGCCAGCGTCGCGGGGGGCACGACAGGAGGGGGCACGGACCTCGCCGCGGCCGTCACCGTGAGCACCATGAGCGATCTGCAGGCGGCGGTCGCAGGCGCCAGCCCCGCGATCGTCCTGGTGGAGCCCGGGACGTACCAGGGCACGCTGTCGCCCGGGGCGAACAAGACGATCATCGGCAAGGCACCCGGAGTCACGATCCGGGGCACCCTGCGGCTGAGCGGCGCCGCGGTGAGCAACGTCATCGTCCGCAACCTCGCGGTGCGGGGAGAACCCTGCAGCAGCTACGACGAGTGCCGGGCCGGCGCGGACGCGGTCTACGTGGGGAACGGCGCGCACCACGTCTGGCTGGATCACCTGGACATCGCTGACGGCCAGGACGGCAACTGCGACATCACCCAGGGCGCGGACTACGTGACGGTCTCCTGGTCACGCTTCCACTACACCTACGACAAGGAGCACCGCTTCTCGAACCTCATCGCGGGGAGCGACGACGAGCCGGCGAGCATCGGCAAGCTGCGGATCACGTACATGAACAGCTGGTGGGGCGAGCGGGTCGACCGACGGCAGCCCCGTGGGCGCTACGGCAACGTCCACATGCTCAACAACTATCACAAGACGGGCGGCACGGAGATTCACGGCGTCGGCAAGGACATGGCCCTCATCGCGGAGAACTCCGTCTACGACGAGAGCCGAGCCATCTGGGCGGGCGACGCCAGCGCCCGCGGCTGGAAGGGCATCGGCAACAGCGGCACCGGATTGAACCTGAACGCCTCGTCCGGCACGGTCTTCGACATCCCCTACACCTACACGCCCCTGCCCACCGCCGAAGTGGTCGCCGCCGTCACCTCCGACGACTGCGGCTCCGGGAACACCTGCGTGTTCCTGCCGTGAGGGCAGGGCGCGGTGTGCGGAGACGGGGGCGCTGGAAGCGGGGCGTATCTGCGCGTGGAAGTCAATGTTGACAGGAAATGTCAGGATTTCGGGGAAGAGGCTGCGGAGCGGAGAAGGAGCGGGCGCGGCTGCCGGGGCCCGGAGGGGAGGCCGCCGCGGGGGGGCGCTGGAAGCGGGTGCGCGTGGAAGTCAATGTTGACAGGGAATGAC
>JAAZAA010000320.1 GCA_012514535.1 Myxococcales bacterium
GCGACGATGGAGTTGTCTCCGAAGCCCTTCAACACCTCCAGGTAGCGGGTGCCCGGGTAGGCCTTGGCGAAGTACTGGGTCGTGCTGAAAGCCGAACCAGCCCCCTGGAAGCACAGCGGCTTCTGCATCGTCGCGTCCGCCTCCTCGATGCAGTCGCAGGCGCCCGCCGGCTTCGTCGCACACTCCTCCGCCGACAACGGGGAAGGAGCCAGCGGGAAAGTGCAGGCGTACTGGAGGTCGTCCCGCTCGGGGTTGTTGAATTCGTGCCCGTTGATGGGGTTCCCCCGGGGCGTCTCCCAGGTCACCAGCGCGTCCCCGGTGATCGGGTTGGTCCCCGAGCGCGGGTCGACGGACTCGATCATGAGGGGATCGGTGGGGGGGATGTTGTTCGCCGGATCCCCCAGGATGACGTCCCAGCGCCCGTTGGCGGCGAGCTCTTCGGCCGTGAGGAACTCGAGGGTCGGGACGCCCGGCTCCAGAGACTCCGGCGTGGCGATGTCCTGCCAGGGCACCCCGACGATGCCCGCAAGGAACACGAGGCTCCGGTCACGGACAAGGCCGTTCTCCCCCGGGGCGAAGAGGGGGTTCGGCACGAGCTCGCCGCTGCGGTTCGGGACCATCGGCTTGGTCAAGCCGTCGATGTAGCGCCGGGGCGAGTAGAGAAAGTCCACCCCGAAGCGACGCTTCTGCGCGTGGCAGCGGATGTTGGGCTTGTCGTCGATCAGGGCGAGTTGCGGCGCCCTCCCGTCGACGCGAGCGCAACGGGGCGCGCTCGGACACCCCGCCGGCGGATCCACCTGGCACGAGTGGCAGCACTCGGAGTTGGGATCCGTGTCACAGGTCTCGGAGGCGACCCAGAGCGCGTCTTGCGCGCGCCCGGCGCGCGCCGCGAGCCAGTCCGTCCCACCATCCCGGATGGAGCAGTCGTTCTCGTCGCTCAACATGATGATGGCGACGAGGGAGTCGGGGCGGAGGAACGCGGCTCGCTGCGCGAGGAGCGCCTCGTTGATCGCCGAGGGCACGGCCTGATTCTCACCATTCAGAACCATGTCCACCGGGGGCTCGGGATCGATCAAGAAGCGGTACCAGCCCTCCATCACCGCCTCGAAACCGCAGCCGGTCTCCCCCGCGCCGGTCACGTGCGCGGTGAAGTCGTCGATGAAGGCCTGTTCATCGTCGACGGCGGCGCCGCGCCAGCGCAGGAAGCCTGCGGGATCGTGTTCCGGGAGTCCGGCACGTACCTTGGGCAGCAGCTCTCCCCGGTCGTTGACATGGACGATCGGTTCCTGGGGCGACGCACAGACGTTGTTCGGGCCGCCGTGTCCACCGAGGGACGAGGTCACCACGCCGATGTGGATGTTCTCGATGGGGTCGAACTCCCGCTTGGACCCTTCGGGGCAGGCAGTCCCGTTGTACGGCGACAGCGCCCCCGTTTCCCGGTCCACGCAGCTCGGGTTCACGAGGCGGAGCACCAGGTTGGGCACGGCGTCCTTCAGGATCTGCTGCTTGTCCGCCATCGACACGGAGTTGTCGATGGTGAACAGCAGGTCGATCTTGTCGACCTTCGTGTTCACGATGCGATCGACGAAGACGTTGCTGGTGTTCGGCTGCTGCTCGACCGCGGGGCGATCGAGGCAGCCGGCGCTGAGAGCCGCCCCGACGAACAGGGTCAGCCCTGCTGCCAGACCGGCCCGCAGGGCGCTGCGGCGGGGTTGTTTCTTGCTCTTGGACATCTGAACTCGCTCCTCAGGACTGGGCTCCATCTCAATCGAACCGGGTCTCAATCGAATTGGTTCTCGATCGAACCAGGACCCTCGTGCGATCGAGGGGAAGCCAACGAAGTCGGACCGGCGACGATCCAATCTCGCGGCCATCGAGGCGAACGCCCCCAGGGGATGGCTGGGGGAGATTCGCGTTCTTTCGCTGGGAATGCAACGCCTATTCCATCGTGAAAGCGTGCGATTGCAGGGAAGTACGGAGCGCCACGACAACGAGGTTGGCAATCACCGCGCCACGGTGTCAACTCTGTTGACTGTGAGAGGGGCCGTCCGACGGAGAGGGGCCTTCCCGGACCTCGGGGACGGCCTCCGAGGACTCAGCGGGCGGCGCAGTAGAGAAATGTGCGCGGAGAGCGGCGAGGTGCCGACGGGTCACACCGGGCACCGCCAAGATCGCCTCGTCCGAGGCGTTGCGCACCCCCTCCACCGTCCCGAGCCCTCGGAGCAGCGCCTGCCGGGTGCGGGGACCGATACCGCGGATGTCGTCGAGCTGCGAACCCAGCCGGCGCTTCTTCCCTGCTTGGGTGCGCCCCCGGTTGGCGAAGCGGTGGGCCTCGTCCCGCGCCCGCGCCAGGAGGAAGAGCTCGGGGCTGTTCGGACGGAGGGAGACCGGGTTCTTCTGACCGGGGAGATACACCCGATCGACGAGCTTCTCCCCGAGGGGTGTCTCTTTTTCCTTCGCGAGGGCGACGATGGGCAGGTCGAACAAGCCCAGGTCCTGGGCCGCCGCGAGGGCCACGGCCAGCTGCCCGCGCCCTCCGTCGACGACGAACAAATCCGGCAGGTCCCAGGTGCTCCGCGCGTCGGCGTCGCCCGGCGTGTCGCCCTCGCGCTCGTCCCCTGCGACTCCACCCGGCGACACCTCCTCGAGGGCCGCGGGCGCCGGCCCGGCGCGCGTCGCCGCCTCCGCCGCACGCGCCTGGAGTCCCCGGCGGAAGCGCCGCCCCAGCACCTCGAACATCGCCCCGTAGTCGTCCCCGTCGTCCACGGAGCGCACCCGATAGGACTTGTAAGCGCGCTTGTTCGGTACCCCATCCTTCAAGGCCACCACGGAGCCCACGGTGTCTTGACCGCCGAGGTGCGAGATGTCGCAACACTCGATGCGCCGGGGCAGCACCGGCAAGCGCAGGCGCTTCTGGAGCTGCGCCAGCCGCTCGTCGATGTCCTCCGCCGCGCGGCGCTTCTCGTCGAAGGCGTGGCGCGCGTGCTCCTGGGCCATCTCCAGGAGGCGCTTGCGGCTGCCACGCTGGGGCGAGAGGAGCTGGCAGCGCGCACGCTTTTTTCCCGTCAGCTCCGCGCGCAGCTCTCCGAGCCACTCGGCGACACCGTCTGCGCCGTCGGGGAGCACGGGCACGAGGATCTCGTCCGGGATGTGGCTCGATCCGACGCCCCCCTCACCGTAGTGATCCCGGAGGAACGTCGCGACGATCTCGTCGTCGGGGATCTCCATGCGCGCGTGCGACAGGCTCGCGATCTCGACGACCCGCCCCTGGCGGACATACACGACGCCGATCTCGACGAGATCTCCTTCCCGGTAGAGCCCGAGCACGTCCTGGTCGCCGTCGCTGACGACCACGACGCGCTGCTGCTCCCGCACCTTGCGCACCGCGTCGAGCTGATCCCGGTAGATGGCGGCGACCTCGAAATTCAAGTCGCGGCTCGCCTGCCTCATGCGCTCCTCGAGCTCGCGGGTGAGCTCGTCGTGGCGGCCGCTCAGGAAGAGGTCGACCGCGCGGACCTGCGCGCCGTACAGATCCCGATCCACGTCGTACACACAGGGCGCGGGGCAGCGCTTGATCTGGTACTGGATGCACGGGCGGCGACGGCTGGCGAAGTCGCGATCGGTACAGGTCCGCAGCTGGAAGTGCTTCTCCACCAGGTGCAGCGTGCGCCGAGCCGCCGTCGCCGAGTGGTAGGGGCCGAAGTAGCGGGCCCCGTCGGGCTTGGGTTTGCGCACCAGCTCGAGGCGGGGCCAGGGCTGCGCCGGGTCGAGGCGGAGGTTCAGGTACTCCTTGTCGTCCCGGAGCTTCACGTTGAGCCGCGGCCGATGCTCCTTGATCAGGCTGTTCTCGAGGATCGCGGCCTCCTTCTCGGAGAGCGTGACGATGGTGTCGAGGTCGCCGATCAGGCGCGGCAAGGCGGGGATGAACGCGCGGGTGTCCGAGGTGCCCGCCTGGAAGTAGCTGCGGACCCGGGCCCGCAAGCTCTTCGCTTTGCCCACGTACAGCGCGCGGCCCTGCTTGTCGCGAAAGATGTAGCAGCCAGGGCGCGCGGGCAGAGCCGCGAGCTTCTCTTCGACGTTTCGGGGCAACACGGCGGGCTCTTATACCCAATCGTCCCACGACGTTGCGCGCGTTGCGATTTCAGCCCGTCTGGGCCATGTCTCCGGTCGTGCCTCGGCTACGGATCCCGCAGCTGCTCCGCCGTCCCGGTGCGCCGGGACGCGTCGTCAGTCGGCCGGTGGCCGCCCTGGCCATCCTGCTTTGCGGTGTGGCGGGCTCGGCGCTGGGCGTCGCGCTGGTCCCGCGGGCTCCCGCGCCCGTCCCGGCGGCTCGCGCAGAGCCTCCGCCCCGCGTGCGCTTCTTGTCCGAGGACCTGCAGCTCGGCGACGGCGCCGTGGAGCGGGCGGTGGAGAAGCTGCGACGCCACGCGCGGCTGAGCTTCACCCTGAAGCTCCCCGACGAGAAGTTCCGCACGTACTCCCTCGGCTCCCTCGGAGCCGTCGTGGACACGGCGCGCCTCACCCAGCTCGTGCGCGACGCCGACGACCCGACGAGCCCCCTGCGGCGCCTCTGGAGGCGTCGCGGCGCCGACACCGCGGCCACGGAGCTGCCCGTGCCCCTCCGGCTGGAAGCGGACGAGGTGCTGCCCCTGCTGCTGCGTCTCAAGGACGAGCTGGATCGCACCGCGGTCGACGCCCGGCTCGATCTCGAGAAGCGCACGGTGATCCCCGAGGTGGTGGGGCGCAAGCTGGACGTCGACGGCACCCTCCACGCCATCGACGAGGCGCTCGCGCGGGGCGAGCTGAGCGCCGAGGCACGTTTCCTCGAGCTGCCCCCCGAGCGGCGCGCGAGCGAGCTCGGGGACGTCCGCTTCGATCACGTGCTCGGCTATTTCGAGACCCGCTACGATCGCGCCCAGCGGGCTCAGGACCGCACCTACAACCTACGGCTCGCCGCCTCGAAGCTGGACGGCACCGTGCTCCTGCCCGGCGAGGTGTTCGACTTCAACCGCGTCGTGGGGCCGCGCGACGAGGCCAACGGCTACAAGGTGGCGACCGTCATCGCCGACGGCGAGCTCGTGGACGGGATCGGAGGCGGGACGTGCCAGATCTCCGGGACGCTCCACGGCGCCGCCTTCTTCGCCGGGCTCGAGATCGTCGAGCGCTACCCCCACACGCGGCCGAGCTCCTACATCAAGATGGGCCTCGACGCGACCGTCGTCTACCCGACCATCAACTTCCGGGTCCGTAATCCATTCGACTTCCCCGTCGTCCTCCACCAGACCGTGAAGAACGGCGTGGTGCGGGCGGAGGTCCTGGGCCCCCCGCGCGACCTCACCATCTCCCTGATCCGGCGGGTAGACGAGGCGATCCCCTTCGAGGAGCTCGAGCGCCCCGATCCTCGCCTCCCGAGCGGCGAGCGCGTGCTCGCTCAGCGGGGCATCCCCGGGTTCCGCCTCCACCGCTACCGCATCGTGCGGGAGGGCATGCACGCGGTGCGCGAGCGTTGGAACGACGTCTACCCGCCCGCGGCGCAGATCGTCCGCGTGGGCACGGGCAAGCCCGGCGAGAGGCCCGCGAACATCAGGGACGACCGCACCCCCGAGTACACCGCGGACGAGCTGTTGGTCGTCACCCTGCGGACGGACGAGGCCGGGAACCGGGACTTCGTCGAGAACCGCGAACGAGGGCGCTTCGGCGAACCTGGCTGGACGAAGGAGGCGGGGATGCCCGCCTGGGAGCGCAAAGAAAAGCCGTGAGGCGAAGCGGCGCCGACGGCCCCAGCGCGTCGAGCCGCCCTCCGCCCCACCCGCAGCGCTCCCAGCAGCGCTCCCCGACGTGACGACCCTGGCGTCGTCGGCGCCCCGCGGTCGAGGCTCAGCGGGAGGTCCTCCCGACGCCGTGGGGCTCGCCTTCCGCAAGCGGCGCGCGACCAGGGGGGACCGCCCTCCCCGATACCCTGGACGCGGGCACGCCCGTCCAGCTCGGCCCTTTCCCGAGTCGCCCCGCGCGGGGCCCTTGCGAGCACCGCTCCGGCGCCGCACTGCACGAAGTCCGCCACGTTGGACTCGTTCATGGAGCCCCTACGGCCCTCGCCCTCGGCAATACCCGGGCTCGGCGGGCGTCCTGGTCCGTTTAGATACTGGCGATGGCGACACCGCAGGCGCAATGAAATGTACGTGGGTACTCGAGCACCCGAGCGCAGCGGAAACCCCGCGACGTCATCCGGCATTATCCGTGCCAAGGCTGGAGTGCATTCGCTCCATCTACGGCCGCCTTGAGAAATCGTTCAGTCGCTCGGGCCCTTTCCCCGCAAGCGGATTCCTCCGATGGCGCGGTTCTCGGGAGGTCTCACTCCGAGAACACCCAGTAAATCCGCAAGTCTCCTCACCTCTCCGCGTCGTGCAGGACTTGTCCCGAGGCCCCTCCCCTCTAATCGTTCACCACATCCATCCAATTGGTTTACTCATTGGTCACTTCCGCCGGCGAAGTACTCCTCTCCCACGACCACCACTCCCATCCCCGATACCTTAGGCGCGGGCGCCGCCCGTCAAGCTCGGGTTTTGGCGAGGCTTTCGCGAGCACCGGAGCGGA
>JAAZAA010000049.1 GCA_012514535.1 Myxococcales bacterium
CGTCTCCGAGCAATCGAACTGAACGACATTGCCGCGCAGGACGAACGGCGACTCGCTAGCTTGCCCCGTGGAGCTCGAGTAGCCGTGCCCCTCGAACTCTGCCGCAATGATCGCGGCAAAGTCGTTCTGAATCCCCTCGAGTTCCTGAACGCGGCCCTTGCCGATGGCGAGCCCGTCCACGTGGACCCGCGGCAGCCCCTTGGCACCCACTGTGATGGGCGTCTGCCCGCCCCCTGGCTGGCCAGACGCGAGCCTGGGCGCGGCCGTGAGGCAAAGCAAGGAAAGGAGAGAGGCGAGTGAGCGGAGCGAACCTCCTGATATCACTCGCTGTCGAGAAGGAGTCAGGGGCATTGGCTGCCCCCTTGACGCTCGTCGGAATTCTTGCTCATGTGCGAGAGCATCATTGCACAAGGATGGCATGAAGTATCGCCCGCAGTTTCTGTCGCCCCTTATCGTCGCGTCCACGATTGCCGCTGTCGGCTGTGGCACACTGCACCGGGGGGCGAAGTTCACTTCGGTTGGAGCCGCCGATCCACGCGCCGACGCTCAGGTGAAGGACCGCTTCAATGAAGCTCGCGGCGAACCACTGTCTGCGGATGCCGAGCGTGTCGTCGTCCTCATCGACACGGTGCCGGATGGCATCTCCTTGAAGGACGGCGTTCTCCGGGTGGAGGAGGGCTACGAGCACCAAGTTATCGGGAAGTTCGAGCTAACACCGGAGCACGGATTCTTCCCACCTTACCGCGAAGGCTGGCGCAAGGGATTCTGTCACCCGCAACAAGTGTTGATCATTGGCACGTTGTTCATGTGGGCAATCGTTCCAACGTATTACCCTTGTTGGCCGAAAACCGGGGTACCCAAGGCGGACATGGTCGATTACTTCAAGATGATCGGTCACGCCGCTGGCGGAGACATGGTGATCGCGAGCTACAACGCTGAGGACCAGGACACGGCGGCAGAAGGTGTGGGCTTCGTGATCAAAAGCGACCCACGCCTGTCGAGGGGAGTGGCGCCCTCCGACGACGACGACGAGGACGAGGACGATGAGGAAGGCGAAGGCCAGGAGCTATGACGTCGCCGCGCTCCCTGCGGACCGGCGATTTCGGTCCTGACGTGGAGACCGTGGTCCTCCGCTTCCGACGTCCAGCCTACGAGTTCCTGCCGTAGCGGCGAGTTGGGGGGCGGGCTGGGCCACAGCGTCCGTCATCTCATCGCCGCTCATCCGCGTCGTTCAGGCCCCCACGACGATCCATCGTAGCCGCGCTATCCGAGCTCCCGCCTGCGACCGGATGTCACGCTCGCATCGAAGCCGGTGCTCCGCAGTACGGTACGCTCGGGTCAAGCGTCGAACGGCCATTCTTCCCGTGCAACCTCGTGCGTGGATGGCGAAGCGGCCACCCACATGGCGCCCTCGTCGAGCCGTAGCAACTGCTACACGTGAACCCGATCGAGGCAGCTCTCCTTTCGGACCAGATGTCGCTTTGCGGGAGCTATGATTCGATCATGCGCCGAAGTTCCATGGGGTTGACGGCGATCTGCCTGGCGAGCATCGCCCTCGGGAGCGCCTGCACCAGCAGGACCCAGTCGAGCCGGGCGCAGGGCGGGTCGTCCTTGCCCCTGACGCGCGACGGCGTGCCCGGAGACGTGCAGCAGCGCTCCAAGGAAATGTTCGGCGAACAACAGCAGACCACCTTCGAGACGTACACCGAGACCCCCAGCATGCAGGCGGGGGAACGCTTCGAGCGCGACACCAAGCCCGTCCGACCGCCGGACAGGACCCCGACGCCGGACGAACGTGAAGACGGCGCCGAAGGGGAAGTGGAGATCCGCTGAGCGTCCGCCGCGCCTTCCAAGCGACAGACGAAGACCGGCGGTGCCGGCGCGCCATGAGGCGACGATCGGGCGACAAGCTCACGAGGAGGCCGCCGCCGCGCCGGGATGCCCGCACTCAGGAACACTCAGGAAGGAGCGCGCTCACGCCGGCGCCCCAGCGCGAGCAGCCCCACCAGCGCGGCGGGGAAGATGACGCGAACGCCTCCGCCGCCCGGCGCGCCCGCCGAACGGCAGGCGCAGCTGCCGGCGCTCGACTCGAGCCCAAGGAGAACGTCGGGCGTTGGCTCCGCGGGATCCGTGGGCCCTGGGGGATCCGCTGGCTCGGCGGGTTGGCACCTGCCGGGCCCCTCCCCGGTGGAGCAGACACCACTGCGACAGTCGGTGGGGCGCCCGCAGCTGCTGCCGTTCGGGCAGGCTGCGCAGACGCCCCCGCAGTCCACGTCCGACTCGTCCTGGTTCTTCGTCCCGTCGTCGCAGGACGGCTTCTCCGCGCAGACTCCCTCGGCGCAGTGGCCGCTCGTGCAGTCCGCAGGTCCCTGGCAGGCGTGCCCCATCGGGCAGTGGGGACACCCCCCACCACAATCCGTGTCCGACTCGTCCTGGTTCCGGAGGCCGTCGAAGCACGTCGGGCGCTCGACGCAGGCGTCGTCGATGCATGGATCCTCGGCGCAAGGATCACACGCCCCGACGCAAGCGGGCCCCAGCTCGGCGCCGTCTGGCGCGTCCCCCTCGCAGCGGAGCCTCGCCAAGGGCGGCTCCCGATCGTCGAGCTCACGGAGGAACGCCACGACCTGCTGCAGCTCGACCTCGCTCAGGGTGACGCCCTCGTGGGCCGCGACGGCCTCGGCCAGCGTCGCTGCCGAGCCATCGTGCAGGTAAGGGGCCGTGTTCCACGCGTCGAGCAAGGAGGGGACGGCGACGCCCACGAGCGGTCCGAAGAGCCGCTGGCCGCTCGCTGGCGTGAGGGTGCCGATGTCGTGGAGGACGTCCCGATCTTCATCGGAGAAGCTCGCGCCGTAGTGGCAGGCCGTGCACCCCGACGCGACGAACACCTCCCGACCAGCGGCCCCCTCGGCGGTCGGCTGCCCTCCGGCGCGGTGGGGGCTCGGCGTCGCTCGATCCAAGGACGTCACGTACGCGGCGAGCGCGTCGAGCTCCACGCTCGCTCCGGCCTTCGGATCGCCCAGGGGGTCGCTGATGGACCCGCTGCCGTAGAGCTCGTCGGACAGCAGCCCCGTCCCCCCGGCGAGCGCGCGGATCTGCCGCTCGAAATCCTGCACCTCGTCGAAGTTCCCGCTCCAATGCAGCAGCCCCCGCGTCGCTCCGGCGCGGCCGACCAACCCGATGGTGTTCCGGAGCCCCTCCCCCTGCGCGGTGAGGTCCCAGACCCGCCCGTCCTGGCCCCCCTCCGCGTGGCAGGTGGCGCAGCTGATGTAACGATCCCGGGCGAGCCGCGGATCGCGCGCGTCGTAGAAGAGCTGCTTGCCGAGCAGCACGTCCGCGGGCAGGCGCTCGCGTGTGACCGTGGACACCGTCGCCAGAACCGGGGCACGGAACTCACCGTGGTCCACCAAGGGACCGAGGTCGACCACGCTCACGGATCGGTCCATGAAGTTCTTGACGAAGAGGCGCCGTCCGTCCGCCGACGTGATCAGCGCCTGGGGGGCCCTCCCCACGTCGACGCGGAACGCCTCGACGCCGTCGAGGGCGTTCACGACCGCCACTTCGCGGCTCGTCTCGAGGGCTACGAAGAGGTAGACGCCGCTCGGGTGAAACGCGGCGGCGGCCGCGAGCCCCGCGTCGTCGTGATCGATCCGCGCCTCGAGCACCTCCGTCTCGGTGGTCAGGTCGATGCGGGACGTGATCGCGCGCACGGTGTTCTGGAAATCCAGCGCCTGGCCATCGCGCGCGAGGCCACGCGCCACGTTGTCTTGCTTCGAGGGGACCCACGCCGTGAGGCCGTCCGGCGACACGACCGGCGCGCCGAGGTAGTTCGGCACTCCTCGCCCCTGGACGGAGCCGTCGACCCGATCGCTGTGCGCCAGGGGAATCACGCGGGCCTCTCCAGCCGCATCGAGAGCGACGACGCGGACCTCGCCCCGAGCGCTGGACGTCTCCGGCGTCGCCGTGGCCTCTCCCGGGACCGGCGGGCTGATGAACCGGGACGCGAGGAGGCGAGCGCCGTCCGCGGTCAGAGCGAGCCCGCGGGGGTTGGGACCGACGTCGAAGGACCGTCGGACGCTCCCCGTCGCCGTGTCCAACTCGACGACCGCGCCCAGGGCGTCGAGGGCTACGTAGGCGCGATCCCCTTCGGGAGACAGCACGAGACCGTAGGGTCTGGACGCCGCGGGTAGTTGGATCGTTCGGAGGACGCTCAGGGTGCCCGCGTCGAGGACCGCGACCTCTGCGTCGTCCCGGCAGGTCACCCAGATTTCTTGGTCCCCGTGCATCTGGTCCCCGTGCATCTGGTCCCCGTGCACCGCCACGCTGCGGGGCCCCGAGCAGACGGGCACCTCCGCCACCAGCTCCAGCGAAGCGGCATCGACGCCGCTGAGCAGGTCATTGTCCGGATCGACGACCCACAGGCGCTCGCCCGACTCCTCTGGCGACGACGCGAGCTGGGAGGAGGACGCGGCGCGGGACCCGAGGAGCGGGCCGCGCACGGCCTGCACGAAGGTCTTCGCCACGCTGCGGCCATCCGCCAAGCGGACGCTGAACGTGACGAGGTAGACTCCGGGCGTGGCGAAGACGTGCGTCGCTACCGGAGCGAGCGACTCGGGCGGCGACGCGGTGCCGTCCCCGAAGTCCCAGGAGTAGCGCGCCCCGAGGATCGACAGGGTCGGGGTGTAGGTCACCGTGCTTCCGGCCGTGACGATCGGCGCCGCGATGGGCGGGATCGTCGGCAAAGGCGGGCGGCGGACCGTGAAGGTGGCGACCTCGGGGGAGGCGCCGACCGCGTCCTCTGGTTCGAGCCACAGCTCCTGGCCGTCGTGTGCAATCACGCGACCGGGGAGGTTCTTCGAGCGGAAGCTGAGGCCCGATCCCGCGAGGCCCAGCTCGACGCAGAAGGTCGCCTCCTCTCGGAAGGAGTCCGTGTCGACGGCGGCGTCCAAACGGAGGCGGTGGTCCTGGTGTCGCAGCCACCAGCCGGGCTTCGCGGCGGACTCGAAGGAGACGCAGCTCGCGTCGGCGAGTCCGTCGCGGACGATGAACCGCGCGGGCGAGAGCTCCTCTTCCGTCGGCTCCTCGCCGAGGTGCAGGAGAACTCCCCGAGACTCCGCGTCCGTCGCCAGCATCGAGCCGGGGTGGCTCAGGCTCTCGAGGATGAGCTCGCTCCCTCGCAGCAGCGTCGGCACCGCCGGGAGCGCCTCGGCGGACAGACCCAGAGAGAGGAGGATCCCTGGGGATGGGACCCCCGCGGCGTCCAGGAGGAACAGCAGGTAGTAGCCAGGCGGGGCGTCGACGTCGCGCGTGGGCAGCCCGATCGCCACCCGCCCGCCGCGCTGGACGAAGGGCAGCTCCAGCCGGCGCTGGGAGCTGTTGAACGAGTGGGTCACGCTGCTCGTCCCGATCAGGGCGACGCGCTGGAGCGGCGCAGCCTGGGCCAGATCGACGTTCAGCGACTCCCCGTATCCGGGGGAGAGGGTGCTCACGGCGATCGGACGCGGACGCGGCGCCAGCTCGACCCCACCCGACGCAGAGTCACGGAACAAATAGGGCGGGTAGTAGACCTCGGCGTTGAGGTTGTTCACCGGTCCCGGCGCGCCTCCCCCCGTCGACAGCACCGTCCCGTTCGGCATCAGGAGCGCCGCGGAGTGATAGACGCGGACGACGCTCGCGGACGCGCCGATCGTCCAGGTCCCCTCCTCGGGGTCCCAGAGCTCTGCGTGGTAGACCGCGTCCGCGCCCCCGCGGTTCGCCGACCGCGTGCCGCCGGTGACGACGACCTTGCCGTCGGGGAGCACCGTCGCGTTGGCCCACTGCCGACCGACGCTCATCGCGGCGGTCTCGGTGAGGACCGGAGCGTCACCGGTGATGTCGATCACCGTCGCCAAGGCGCTGCTCGGGGTCGCGTGCCCGTCGTAGTAGCCGTTCCCGCCCACCTGGAGGATGCGCCCCGGCGCGAACATCACGGCCGTGCTCGTCGGGCCGACGTTGGGCCGGGCGACCGCGTCCACGCCCCCCTTGAAGTCCCCTGCGATCCGGACGGACCCGTCCCCCGAGGGATCGAGGTACCACATCTTCTCCGAGGAGATCCCGAAGACCTCACCGCTCGGCGCCACCCAGGCGCGGGGATACCAGTACCGGTGGTGGTCCGGTCCGAAGGCTTCTCGGCTGTAGGCGCCGAACAAGCTCCGGAACCCCCAGCCAGACTCGTAGAGCTCCGGTGTCATCGACACCGTGCCCGCGTTCACTGCCTGCCCCGGGTTCTCGTGGGCGCGAAGCGCCGCGTAGGGCGCCGAGCCGCCCAGCATCAGCGCGCGCCCCCCGGGTAAGGTGATGAGGGTCCCGTACCAGCGGTCGCTCGCCATCCGATGGGGCGAGCTCGCGACTTCGGCGGCCCCAGGCGTGAAGACGCTGCTGTCCCGCGGCGAGTTGCCGCCGGAGATGAGCAGAGAGCCGTCTCCCAGAAACGCCGCCCCGGCGCAGAAGCTATCGACCCGCTGCGCGTCGAAGGTGGTCCTGTGGCTCTTCGCGTCGAAGCCCAACGACGGATCCCACACGTCGAAGGTACGACCGTCCTGCGTCGCCGGGGCGCCGGAAGGGGTCCCGTAGGTGAGGACGCGCCCGTCTGGCAGGAGCGTCGCGTGCAGCCCGTTGAGGGGCCATGAATGCACCTGCGACCACATCCCCGCGAGGGGCGCGTCCGCCGGGGGCACGAGCCCGGTCAGCGTCGGATCGGCCACGTTGGGGAGGGCGACCGCCAAGGCGGCCCCCGGGTCGACCAGCTCGAGGCGGGGCTCGAGGTGCTGCCCGAGCGCCTCTGCCTCACTGCGGCGAGCGCCCTCCTCCCGCTCGCCGCAGCCCTGCACGAGACCGGCGCCGAGGGTGACGGCGACGAGCAGGACCGCGTGCACCGCGCGCAAGCCGCCCTCGACGAGTCGGTCTGGAGCGAAACGGAACCTCATCGTAGCCCCTCCTCCGCGCGCAGGGCGCGAAACGGCGCGGCGTCGACGCCCCGATCGCCGTGACGAGCCTGGGGTCGGCCCAGGGCGTCGAGAGCGACGATCTCTCGCGCCAGCCGTTCGGGGTCGCTCGCCCGCGCGCCGTAGCGCTGCACGAGGCGCCCCGCTCGATCGAACAGGTACAAGCTCGACGTGTGGGCGGCGGGTTGGGGGGGCGCGCCCGGCTCGAAGACGAGCAGCCGCTTCGACAGCTCGCCCAGGGTCCGCTCATCGACGCGCGCGAAGCGCCAGCTGGGCACGTCGGCTCCCCACCTCTCGGCGAAGGCTTTGAGGGTGCGCGCATCGTCGTTCTCCGGATCGACGGACACGGACAGGAAGCGCACTCGCTGCGCGACGTGGTCCGGCAGGTGGACGCGCGTCTCGGCGATGAGCCGTGTCTGCCGCGGACACACGGACGGACAGCTCGTGAACATGAAGTTGAGCACGAGCACCTCGCCCGCGAAGAAGGACGAACGGATGACGCGCCCGTCCTGATCGACCAGAGGAATGTCGACGAACGCTTCGGGGACTCCGGAGGAGCGCCCGCAGGCCAACGCACCACTGACGAACAGACAGAGGGCCGCCCATCCCCAAGCCCATCCCCAAGCCCATCCCCAAGCAGGGCGTCGCCGTCGCGTCCCGGAGGCACACATCAGCCACCATTTACCTCATGACTATCCACGACAACACCTCACATCCTCCGCCATCGCCCACAAAACTCCTGGAAAACGAAACCCTGGGGAAACACCCATCACCGAGGACCCCGAGCGCGCAGCCCTGGACCAGCAGTCAATGAGCAGGGTCCGAGGAGCGCGCCGCCCGGCGCGCTGCTAAAAGCAAGCGATGGCCCTCGAGCGGTTCCACCCGGCGGTGTCCCGTTGGTTCGGGGAGCGCTACGGCGCGCCCACCGCGCCCCAGGCGGCGGCCTGGCCCCACATCAAGGACGGGCGCCACACCCTCGTCGCCGCGCCGACGGGCTCCGGCAAGACCCTGTGCGCGTTCCTGTCGGCCATCGACGACCTGATGCGGGCCAGCCTCGAAGGGCAACTCGGGGACGAGCTGCGGGTGCTGTACGTCTCGCCCCTCAAGGCCCTGAGCGCCGACATCGACAAGAACCTCCAGGAGCCCCTGAGCGGCATCCGCCGCGCCCTGGCCGAGACCGCCGGCGACGGCGGCGTCGAGATCCGCACGGCGGTGCGCACGGGGGACACCGCCGCCAAGGACCGGGCCGCCGTCACCAAGCGGCCCCCGCACATCTTCGTCACCACGCCCGAGTCCCTCTACATCCTGCTCACGAGCGAGGGCGGCCGGCGCATGCTGCGCACCGTGCGCACGGTCATCGTCGACGAGATCCACGCCCTGGTGCGGGACAAACGCGGCGCGCACCTGGCCCTCTCCCTGGAGCGGCTCGAGGCCCTGGTGGAGGGTCCCCTGCAGCGCATCGGGCTCTCCGCCACTCAGAAGCCCATCGAAGAAGTGGCCCGCTTCCTCGTCGGCGCCCGGCGCGTCGAACAGGCCGCGGATGGCACGCTCCGCCCCGACTGCGTCATCGTCGACGAGGGGCACCGCCGCGCGATGGATCTGGATCTGTGCCTCCCCGGCTCGCCCCTCGAGGCGGTCATGCCCGCGGAGGCCATGGATGAGGTCTACGACCAGATCGCGGCTCTGGTGCAGCAGCACAAGACGACCCTGATCTTCAGCAACACCCGCCGGCTCGCCGAGCGCGCCGCGCGTTTCCTGGCAGAGCGGCTCGGCAAGGAGGCCGTGACGAGCCACCACGGCAGCCTCGCGCGGGAGCAGCGGCTCGACGCGGAGCAGCGCCTCAAGCGGGGGGAGCTCCGGGCGCTGGTGGCCACCGCGTCCCTCGAGCTCGGCATCGACGTCGGCGACGTGGACTTGGTGTGTCAGCTCGGGTCCCCGGGCTCCATCGCGACCTGGCTCCAGCGGGTGGGGCGCTCGGGGCACTTCGTCGGCGGCACGCCGAAGGGGCGCCTGTTCCCGCTGAGCCGCGACGACCTGGTGGAGTGCGCGGCGCTGCTCGACGCGGCGCGGCGCGGGGAGCTCGACCGGGTCGTGAGCCCCCACGCTCCCCTCGACATCCTCGCCCAGCAGATCGTCGCCAGCCTCGTGCCCGAAGAGTACGGCGAAGAGGAGCTCTTCGAGCTCGTGCGCGGAGCCTGGCCCTACCGCGATCTGGATCGGAAGA
>JAAZAA010000001.1 GCA_012514535.1 Myxococcales bacterium
CGCCGCGCCACGCTCCTCGGGATGCGCGGCGCCGAGATCGCTTTGCGCGCCGTGGCCCTGGGGCGACCCGAGCTCGCCCGCAAGCAAGCGGAGTTGGTGCTCGCCGCCGACCCGAACGACGTCAACGGGCGCGTCGCGCTCCACCTCGCCCATGAGCTCCTGGGCAGCACGCCCCCGGCGCCTACCGAGAGCCGGGATCCCTTGCCCTCGTCGGGCGACCTCCACCCCCTGGCGGTGATGCTCTTTGGAGAGCTCCTTGACCGCCGCGTAGGGCGGCTCGCCAGCGAGCCGTGGCGCCAGGCCCACCCCGTGCCGCCCTCCTCCGACTACCTGGTGGAGCGCGTGCGCCGTCGCCAGGGCGCCACGGCCGGCCTCCCCGAGCTGGATTTCTGAGCTCCTGCGGAACCGGCGCTCAGCCGGCGTGTCTCACGGCGTCTTCCTGGACCGCAGCTTCTCCTCGGCCTCCGCTCGCTTCGACGCCTCGGCGTCGAAGGCCGCCGCGTCGAAGGAGAGCGTCAGCTCGACCTCCGTGGTCTTGCCGGCCTCCACGGTGATCGACTGCTCCGTGACGGCGCCGGTGATCGGCAAGAGGGCGTTCACCGTGACCTTCCCGGGCGGGATCCGATCGATCTCGAAGGACCCGTCGAGCCCCGTCACGGCCGCGGTCGGATAGGCGAGGACGTAGACGTCCGCCTTGCTGTAGAGGCGCATGGCGTCGATGAGCATGTACTGCCCGACCTTCAGCGGAGAGACCGGCAGCGGCGCTCGCCCGGGCGTCGCCAGCAGCTGCACCGGCCAGGGCTGCCCCAGGAGCTCGGGGACATAGGTGTTCCGATCCTTCGAGACCACGTCGATGCGCTGCCCGTAGGTCAGCGCCACCGTGCGAGTCGACCACGCGCAGTCGCGCCCCTCCACGACCACGGCGTCGCTGAGCGGTGGAACGTACCCGTCGTACCCCGTCACCGCGACGAGCACGTCGGCGACGCGGCGATTCATCCCTTGGCGATAGGCGACGCCGAACATCTCACGCGCCCCGGCGCACTCCGCGGGGATCTCGTGGACGGGCATCGCGGAGGGTGGATCGCCGGTCATGGTGACGTGTCCCCGGACCTTGCCCGTGGGCCCGTCGTACGCCGGACGATGCTTCGGGTTCACCACGGCGAGCACGTCTCGGGCGGGGAGGGACACTCCCCGGGCGACGGGAGGGAGATCGCCGTCGTCGGCGGCCTCCTGGGGGGGTGGACCCGCGGTGGGCGCGCCCGCGTCGGGCGTGGCGGGCTGCGTCTCCGTCGTCGTCGCCTCCGTCTCGGTCGGCTCCGCCTTGCGCTCACACGCGCTCACCAACAGCAACGCCCCGGCGACCTGCCCCAATCGCCACGCGCTGCGTGCCCAGCGCTTCGGATCCCAACCGAGCGCCTCGGTCGCGGTCGCGCTACCAGGCGCGGCGCAGCGGTAGAGGGGCTTCAGGGACGGGCCTCTCTGGGGAGTGCGGCTCGACTCCACCTTCGGGTTCAGGGTCATCGGGCTCAGAGCCATCGCTTTCAACGCCGTGGGTTTCGGAGACATGGGGTTCCGGGACATCGGTTTCCGGGGGCTTGCATAGCGCGGCCCGCGAAGAGCGTCTCCCCCTGCGGCGGCGGTGAGCCACGACTTGCGCTAGAAAGGGCCCGCTTTGCACCACGCCCGACCCCGCCTGCCTCATCGTGGCCAGCCGCAGCCCCCGCGGGGCCTCTCTGCGCTGGTCGCCCGCGCCGCGGCGCTCCTCCTCGTCACGCTGGGGCAAACCGCCTGCGACGGGTGGGCCTGGGACGACGACGCACCACGGCCCGCGCAGGACGGGAGCCCGTTCACGATCCAGGTCTTGGGAACGAAGGAGTGCCCGCGGGAGGGCTCCACCTCGGACGCGCCTCCGCCCCTCGGCGTGGAGCTCCGGATCACCGGATGGCACCCGCGCGGAACACCCGTAAATTTCTATTATACCCGACTGGAGGACGGTGAGGGGCGTAGCTACGACGCCGGGGAAGCTTGTGAGCCGCTCCTCCAGGGCCCGCCCCTCCTCCCCGGTCAGAGGGCCCAGGGGTATGTGAGCTTCTCCGTGCCCGCCGGAGCGCGAGGCTCTACGTTAGTGTACGAACCACGCCTGCTCGATGCATCCGGCCAATCGCGCAAACAGCGGATCGAAGTGCCCCTCGGGGAGCGTGACTGAGATGGGGCGCCAGGGACGCATCTCCCGCGACGACGCGGGCTCTCCGCCGGGCGCTCCTCCTGACGGCGCCCTCGCCTGGTCGCCCAACGTTCCCGCCTGCGGTGGCGCTTCACCATCCGGCGGCCGCGCCTCGTGGCTGCTCTCCCGAGCCCTCCTCGCGGGCGCGCTCGCGCTCGGACTCGGCTGCGGCGCCTGCAACCGTTGCGGCGCCGAGGAAGGAGCCGCCGAAACGGACGACGCGACGATGACCTCGCCGTTCGATCCCGATCGTCCCGAAGATCCCCTCGCACCACCGCCGGAGCGCACGCCGCTCGGTGCCTGGGTGGACGCGGAGGACTACCGCGTGCGCGTGGTGGCGGTGGAGGACTGTGAGGTGGAGCCCTACTTCGCGCCGCGCCCGGGCCACCGCAAGATCGGCGTGCACCTCGAGCTGACCGGGCTCCGGGACGAGCCCGTCCCCGTCAACGGGCTGTTCGCGACGCTCCTCGACTCCACGGGAGAACCCCACCGCCCGACCCCGGCGGGCTGTCGACCAACGCTCCCTGCGGGGCGGCTCGAGGTGGGACAGACCACGCGGGGGTTCGTCAGCTTCGAGGTCGCCGAGGACGCCTCGGGCCTCCTGCTGCGATATCAGCCGATCATCGTCGGCCGCGTCCCCCGCCCGATCACCTTCGACCTGGGTCGCTGAGGGCTCCCCAACGGTTCGCCGCCGAGGCCACCACGTGGGCGCGCCGGGGCGCGCCGGCGCTCCCTGTCCTCCCCGACCCTTCGACGTCAGACGTCCCCCCGATCGAACATGGCGCGCCACTTGGGGGCAGCGCGCCACTTGGGGGCAGCGCGCCACTTGGGGGCGGCGCGCCACCTTGGGGCGGCGCGCCACTTGGGGTTCTCTGGGGTCGGTGCACCCGTCAGCCGCCGAGAACGGCAGCCACGGCGGCCTCCAGCGCGGTGTCGGGCAGGATCCCGAGGCCGAGCACGAAGCAAGCCGCGATCACGAGCGCCGTCGCCACGTATCCCGAGCGCATCGGCGTGGCGAAGGGCGCGCCGGGCTTCGGTTCACGCATGTACATGAACACGAGCACCTTCAGGTAGTAGTAGGCGCCGATCACGCTGTTGATCAGGCCCAGCACGACGAGCCAGTACAGCTCGCCCTGGATGGCCGCCTTGAACACGTAGAGCTTGCCGAAGAAGCCCGCGGTGGGGGGCACCCCTGCCAGGGAGATCAGAAAGAACGAGAACGCCAGGGCGGCCGCCGGATGGCGCCGGCCGAACCCCGCGAGATCTTCGTAGCTCACCGCCTCCGCGCGATAACGCCCCGCCAGGATGAGCGCCCCGAAGGCGCCCAAAGTCGAGACCGTGTAGGTGAGCAGGTAAAAGAGCACGCTCGCCTGCGCGTCGACGGAGCGCGACGTGGCCACGACGCCGATGAAGACATAGCCGGCGTGGGCGATCGACGAGTACGCCAGCATCCGCTTCACGGACTCCTGACGCCCGGCGATGAAGTTCGCGATGAACATGCTGAGCACCGCGATCGTCGCCAGCACCGGAGGCCACCCCGTGCCCCAGCTACCCAAGCGCTCGTCCGCGAAGACCACGAGCAGCACTCGGAGCAACACCGCGACGGCCGCCGTCTTGACGGCTACCGCCATGAACCCGGTCGTCGGCGTCGGCGCGCCCTCGTAGGCGTCCGGCGTCCACATGTGGAAGGGCACGGCCCCGACCTTGAACGCCAACCCGACGATGAGCAGGGCGAGGGCGATGAGAATCTGTGCCGCCCGACCCTCCAGGCCGTCTCCGGAGAGCCCCGCGATGGCCTCACCGATGCCGGCGAGGTCCGTCCGCCCGGTCGCCCCGTACAGCAGGGCAGCCCCGAACAACATCAACGCCGCGGCGAAGCTCCCCAGCAAGAAGTACTTCAGGGCGGCCTCCGATGCGCGGACGCTGGTGCGACGCAGGCCCACGAGGCAGTAGACCCCGAGGGACATGGTCTCGAGCGCCACGAAGAGGCTCAGCAGATCGCCGGCAGCCGCCAGCGCCTGTGCCCCCAAGGTGCAGAACACGAGGAGCGGGAAGAACTCGCCACGCTCGATGCGATGCTCCGGCAGATAGCCGCCCGCCAGCAGCGCGGCGATGCCGCCGCCCAGGCAGACGACGAAGCTGAAGAACACGCTGAAGCGATCGATCAGCAGGTAAGGCGCGACCCGCTCCGTCGCCGTGACGTTCTCGGGCCCGACCAACCACAGCGCCACGCTGAAGATCGCGCCCGCGAACAGGATGACGGCGGCGCCGAGCGCCAACTCGGCTGCGCGCCCCGCTCCCGCATCCACGATCTGCCCCTCGGGCCCCGCCGGCTGCGCGCCGATCGCCTGCGCCTCCAGGGCGTGCGCGACGACGGGCCGCCCGAAGGCCTCCGCCAGCATCAGCAAGAGCCCACCGAGCCCCAGCGCCAAGATCGGCGAGAGGCCGAAGAGCATCATCACCCCGGGGCTACTCATCAGAGACGTGTCCATCAGTGAGCTTCCTTGCCGTCCATTGCAGCCACGGCCCGCGTAGAGCTCGGCGGGAGGGGGTACCCCGTCTCCAGGGGCCCACCGCGGCGCTCGCGCAGCGACGCACCCTCCGCTCCAGCGCCCTGCGACCAGGCGATGCGCCCTTCGATGTATCGGTCCAACGTCGCCGTCACGCTGTCCGACATGCGGTTCAAGAACAGCGACGGGAAGAAGCCGATCAGGAAGACGAGCGCGATGAGCGGCGCCATGGCCACGGACTCACGCACGTTCATGTCGGACAGGTTCGCGTTCTTCTCGTTGGTGAGGGGCCCGAAGAACATCTTCTGAACCACGCTGAGCATGTAGACCGCCGCCAGGATGACGCCCGCCGCGGCGAGGCCACCGTGCAAGTGGCTGAACGCGCCCAGGTGGTTCGAGGCGAACGTCCCCATGATCACCATGAACTCACCGACGAACCCGTTCGTGCCCGGGACGCCGATGCTCGACATGGTGATGAGGATGAACACCGCCGCGTAGACGGGCATCACCTTCGCGAGGCCACCGAACTCACGGACCATCCGCGTGTGACGGCGATCGTAGATCACGCCGACGAGGAGGAAGAGCGCGCCCGAGGACACACCGTGGTTGATCATCTGCAGCAGGGCGCCCTCGACCCCCGACTGCGTCGCCGCGAAGACCCCGAGCATCACGAAGCCCATGTGCGCCACGGAGGAGTAGGCGACGAGGCGCTTCACGTCGTCCTGCTTCCACGCGACGAGGGCGCCGTAGAAGATGCCCATGGCGATGACGAGGCCGGCGAGGGTCGTCGCCGCGTGGGCGGCGGGCCCCGCGAACATGCCCATGCAGAAGCGGATGTAGCCGTAGGTCCCCAGCTTCAACAGCACCGCGGCCAGGATGATCGAGCCCCCCGTAGGCGCCTGGACGTGCGCGTCCGGCAGCCAGGTGTGGAACGGGAAGACGGGGACCTTGATCAGGAACGCCAGGGAGAACCCCGCGTAGCAGAGCCAGGCGGCCGTCCGCGGCAGGGTGACCTTGCTGAGCGCGAGGTAGTCGAAGGTCAGGTACCCCGCGAGCTCGTAGTGGGTCCAGACCACGTACAGGATGGCCGCCAGCATCATCATGCTGCCGATCATCGTGTAGAGGAAGAACTTGTAGGCGGCCTTGATCCGCTCCAGGCCACCCCAGACCCCGATCATCAGGAGCATCGGGATCAGCATCAGCTCCCAGAACACGAAGAACAGGAACAGATCCAGAGCCACGAAGGCGCCGAGCATCGCGCCGTGCAACAGCAGGAACGCGAAGCACAGATCCTTGATGCGCTTGCGGACGGAGCCGAAGGCCACGTAGGCCGCGATGGGGGTCGTGAAGGTGGTGAGGAGCACCATCCAGAGGCTCACGCCGTCGATCGCCACGTGGTACCGAATGCCCAGGCTGGGGATCCACTCCGTGATGTACTGGAAGTGCCAGCCCCGCGTCATCGTCGCGCCCAGGAGGAACAAGGACACGAAGAAGTTCAGCCCCAGCACCGTCAGCGTGAACCGCTGCAGGAACTTCGGGGACTGCCGCGGCAGGAACAGGAGCGCGATGGCTCCCACGAAGGGCATGAACACCACCACGTTCAAGAGGTGGGGCCACTCGTCCGCCTTCTCGGTCACCGGAGCCGCGGCGTCGGGCCACAGCCCCTTCAACGCCAGCACGGACAGGGCGCCGACGATGCCGACGGCGAGCCGCTCGAGGACGCTCGAGCGGCGCGGGATCAACGCACCGATCACGAACGCCGCAACGTAAGGCGCCGCTTCGAAGAATGCTCTGGCTGCAGGGCTCATTGCTTCATCCCCACGCCCTCGTGGGCGTTCTTCAAGTTCTCCGCTCCGACGCCCGTGGCGGCGGCGACGTACCCCGACTTGTCGGGCTTCGGACGGGAAAAGGTGAACTCGCGCTCGGCGGTGCGACCGAAGGCGTTGCGGACCTCCAGGCGGATCGTCCGCGTCTCCTCGGTCTGGAGGGAGAACGCGATGGTGCGCTGCTCACCGAAGTCCTCGGCGTCCCATTGACCGTCGCCGTCGCTATCCCAGCGATAGCCGTAGCCGAAGCCCGGCGCCGCCGTGATCTCGTACCTGCCCGACGAGTGATCCGCGGAGGTGTGGGCCGCCGCGCGCGGCGTCAGCAGGAACCAGCCCACTCCCGCCAACCCGACGACCATGGCGGCGGCGTAGGTCTGGAGCCGCCCCGTCTGGAGCTGGCGCAAGGCCGTTCCGCTCAGGCTGATGATGGCCGTGGTCAGGCGGGCGAGGATACCGTCGACGACCCACTTGTCGAACCAGACGCACATGTCCGCCAGCGAGTCCACCGCGCCGATGATGGTCTCCTCGTAGAGCTCGTCGACGCGCCACTTGTCGATCAGCAAGCTGTGCAACCGCGGGAACTGCGCGGCCAGCTTGCGAGCGGGTTCACCCTTGGCTTGGAGGTAGATCCAGTAGGCGACCAAGCTGCCCACCAGGAACGCCACGACCGCGAAGGCGACCAGAGGAATCGTGCGCGTCTCGTGCCCCTTGATGAGCTTGACCCGCTGCACCGCGTCACCGAACACGGGCCCGAGGAAATCGTCGAGGGGGTGGACGTGGAACAGATGGGCGCTCAGGAAGCCGCCGGCGAGCGACAGGATCCCGAGGACCACCAGCGGCAGGGTCATCTGCCACGGAGACTCGTGGGGCGTCGGCCCCTGCATGTCCGGACCGGGCTGCTCGTGGGCGTGCCCGTGCTCGTCGGCATGGTCGTCGTGGCCGCCGTGACCAGCGTCCGCGTGGCCGTGCACCGCAGCCTGGTAGCCACGCACGATCGTCCAACCGCGGAACTCCCCGAAGAAGATCCCGATGAACAGGCGCGTCATGTAGAACGCGGTGAGGATGGCCGCCGCGGCTCCGAGGCCCCACAGCACCCAGTGACCCCAGGCCGGCCACGTGAAATCTCCCTGCGCGACGGAGGTGCCCGCCACGAAGGACGTGTTCGCCTTGAGCAGGATCTCGTCCTTCGAGAAGAAGCCGCTGGTCAGCGGGAAGCCCACGATGGCCGCCCACGCCGCCGCGAAGGTCAGGAACGTGACGGGCATGAACTTCCGCAGCCCGCCCATGTACCGCATGTCCTGCGACTGATCGGTGTCGTGGATCCGCGCGTGCATCGCGTGGATCACGGAGCCTGCCCCGAGGAAGAGGCACGCCTTGAAGAAGGCGTGGGTGAGGACGTGGAAGAAGCCCGCCACGAACGCGCCGACGCCGACCCCGAGGAACATGTACCCGAGCTGGCTGACCGTGGAGTAAGCCAACACCTTCTTGATGTCGTTCTGGACGAGGGCGATGGTCGCCGCGAAGAGCGCGGTGAAGCCGCCCACCAGGGCGACGACGAACATCGCCGTGGGGCTCAGCACGAACACCCCAGCCATGCGGCACATCAGGTACACGCCAGCGGTGACCATGGTGGCGGCGTGGATGAGCGCGGACACCGGGGTTGGACCGGCCATGGCGTCCGGGAGCCACACGTACAGCGGGATCTGCGCGCTCTTACCCGCGCAGCCCAAGAACAAGAACAGCCCGACGAGCGTCGCACCGCTCACGTAGCGCGGCTGGTTCAGCCACTTGCCCGCGTCCTCCGGCAGGATCCTCGCCAGGGGCACCTCGTTGCCGATCGGCCAGAGCTTCACGGGCGCCAGCAGCGCCTCCTTGTTGCTCTCGATCCCGCTCCAGTCGAGCGCCCCCACGAAGTACAGGAGCAGGCCCATCGCCACGAGCAGACCGAAGTCGCCGATGCGGTTCGTGATGAAGGCCTTCTTGCCCGCCGAGGCGTTCTCCGACTTGTCGAACCAGAACCCGATGAGCAGGTAGCTGCAGAGGCCGACCCCCTCCCAACCGACGAACAGGATCGGCAGGCTGTCGCCCAGCACCAGAACCAACATCGAGAAGATGAAGAGGTTCAGGTACGTGAAGAAGCGGTAGTAGCCCGGATCCTCCTCCATGTACTTCGAGGAGTAGAGGTGAATCAGCGAGCCGATGCCGGTGATGACGAGGATCATCACGGCGCTCAGGGCGTCGAGCGAGAACGCGACGTTGAGCGGCGTCTGGCTGAAGTCTCCGGCCGTGGAGAGCCGGAACCACTCCCACGCCGTCCACTGGAAGCGCACGAGCTCGTCCCCGACCCGCGCGCTGCTCACCATGAAGAAGGCGACCAGGCTGGCGACGAAGGAGAGACCGACGGCCGACAGGGCCATCAAGGTCACCGCCTCGCGCCCGAGGCGCTTGCCGAAGACGCCGTTGACGAAGGCGCCGATGAGGGGCAGCGCCAGGATGACCCCGAGCAGGACGAAGTTGTCGGCGGGGAAGAGCTGCGTCAGGGCGGCCTGCACGGGCGAGGGCTCCACCGGGGTCACTTGCGCGAGGAACGAAGTCGAGAGCTGCATCGGAGAATTACTCACGTGTGAGCGCTGTCAGTGGCGAAGACCGTCGGCCTCGTCGCTGTTGACGGTAGCCCGCAGACGGTAGAACTGCAGAACGATCGCCAGGCCCACGGCGACCTCGGCCGCCGCCACGGCGATGACGAAGAAGGCGAACATCTGCCCGTTCATCGCGCCGCCGTGTTGGCGGTTGAACGCGACGAGGGCCAGGTTCACGCTGTTGAGCATCAGCTCGATGCTCATCAGCTGCACCAGGACGTTCCTGCGCGTCACGAAGCCGACGGCGCCGATCAGGAAGATCAGCCCCGAGAGCAGCACGTAGTGTTCGACGACGAGGTCCAGGGCCATCACGCCTGCTCCTTCCCTAGGCTGGTGGGCGGGATCATGCCTCCTCCAGGATCTGCCTGCGCCGCTGGCGCCTTCGACAGGGGGCGCTCCGCGTCACGCGGGAGCAGCGGCCCGTGGAACAAGCGCAGCGTCGGGTTCTCGACGCGCGCCGGCTTCCGCTGGCCCGGCTGCGTCCGCGCCACGGCGATGGCGCCGATCACGGCCACGATGAGCAGCGCCGTGACGAGCTCGAACACGGGCAACCCTTCGGTGAAGATGAGACCACCCACCGCTTCGATGGATCCGTGCCCCTCGGCGGCAGCCCCGAACTTCTGGGGGTTCTTCGGCGCCAGCAGCACGAGCATGAGCGCGCCCAGCAGCGCCATGAGCCCGCCCGCGAAGATGCGTGACACCTTCGAGCGCGCTTCGGCTTTGGAGGTGAACCCTGCGCTCGGGCCGAGCAGCATCACCACGAACACGAACAGGACGACGACCGCCCCGGCGTACACGATGAGCTGAATGGCTGCGAGGAACTGCGCGTCCAACCGCAGGAAGAGCCCCGCGATACCCACGATGGTCGCGAGGAGCCCCACGGCACCGCGGATCGGGTTACGCGCCAGGACCACCGACAGCGCGCCGACCACGCAGATGACACTGCACACCGCGAAAAAAATCGCCCCGACGCTCATGCCTCTAGTGTCCTCGTCTGGCTCTGGCCACCGCGAAGGATGTAGTCCTCGAGCTGCTTCCGGTACTTCCGAACGAACGACAGCGCCGGCTGGGCCGCGCCGTCACCGAACGCGCAGATCGTGTTGCCCGTGATGTTGGAGGCGATCTCGTGGAGCTCGTTCAGCTCCTCGATGCTCCCTCGGCCCTCGATCACCTTGTCGAGGATGCGTTCGATCCAGCCGCACCCCTCGCGACAGGGCGTGCACTGACCGCACGACTCGTGCCGGTAGAAGCGCATCAGGTTGTGCAGGGCGAGCACCGGATCCGCCGCGTCGCTCATGACGATCGCGCAGCAGGTGCCCAGCATGCCGCCGACGCCGCGCAAGGTGTCCACGCCCATGGGCAGGTCGAGGACGCTCTTCCCGTTGTAGGGAGCGAAGCGCGGGTCGTTGGGGACGTCGACGATCTCGTCCGGGAGGTGCACGGGGCAGGAGGAGCCGCCCGGGATGACGCCGAGCAAGGGGCGATCGTCGATGATGCCGCCGCCGAGATCGTAGATGAGCTCCCGCAGGGTCAGCCCCACGGCGCACTCGTAGATGCCCGGCTTCTTGACGTGGCCGCTGACTCCGAAGAGCCGCACGCCGCCGTCGTTCCACTCGTGGAGCGCGCTCAGCTTGCTGAACTCGTCGCCGCCGACCTGGAAGATGCTCGGGACGATCGCGATCGTCTCGACGTTGTTCACGGTCGTGGGGCAACCGAAGGCGCCCACCTGAGCGGGGAACGGGGGCTTGAGCCGAGGCTCACCACGCCGTCCCTCCAGGGAGTTCAGGAGGGCCGTCTCCTCGCCGCAGATGTAGGCCCCGGCCCCCGTGTGCACGTAGACCTCGACCTCGTAGTTCTTCCCGAAGGGGTTCTTCCCGAGGTAGCCCTTCGCGCGCGCCTCCTCGATGGCCGCCCAGAGGCGCGCCTTGGAGAGGTGGAGCTCGTCGCGCACGTAGATGTACGCGGCGTGGGCGCCGACCCCGTAGCACCCGATGATGCAGCCCTCGATGAGCGCGTGGGGGTTGCGCTCCATGATCGTGCGATCCTTGAAGGTCCCCGGCTCGCCCTCGTCGGCGTTGACGACAAGGTAGTGGGGCTTCTTCGACTCCTTGGGCATGAAGCTCCACTTCATGCCGCAGTCGAAGCCTGCACCGCCGCGACCCCGGATGTGAGCCTTCTTTACCTCGTCGACCACCTGCTCCCGGGACAGGGTCGAGAGCACCTTGCGGGCGCTCCGATAGCCGCCAGCTTGCTCGTAAGCAGCCAGGGTGTGGCCGTCGGGCTTGTCGTAGCTGTGGGAGAGATAGTTCGTTCGCTTCAGCATGACGGACGGGCCTCGCCGACCCGGAGGTGCAGGTGCTCGGTCCCTCAGGAGTCCTTCAGGAGGTCGTCGAGCACACGGTCGACTTCTTCGATCGTGAGATTTTCGTGGTAGGTCTTGTCGACCTGCATCATGGGCGCCGAGCCGCAAGAGGCGAGGCACTCCGACGTGCGGAGCGTCACCTTCCCGTCCGGGGTCGTGCCACCGACGTGCACCCCGAGCCGCTTCTCGCAGTGCCGGAGGATGCTCTCACTACCGCGGAGCGCACAGGACAACGTGCGGCACACCCAGACCTGGTGCTTGCCCGGCTTCTCACGGTTGAAGAGGTGATAGAAGGTCACGACACCCGCGACGTGGGCCGTGCTCAGCCCCAGTCGCTCGGCGACGAAGGCGATCACCTCGTCGCTCACCCAGTGCTCGTTCGCATCCTGACAAAGATGGAGGACCGGGATGCACGCAGCCATCTTGTTGGGATAGCGCGAGAGGATCCGTTCGAGCTCCTTCTCGTGCTCCGCGCTCAGGGCGAATGCCATGGTGTTCTTCGGGTTGGGGGTTTGCCTGTGGGGGACCCGAGACAGACAACCCGGGGATGAAGGGCGGGGGATGAAAGGCCCAGGGGACCGTACGGAAGCTGAGTTGCGCGGCGGGGCCGCTCGGAACGCTGCGGGTCAGTCGATCGGCACAAACTCCACTCGGTGACCTCACCTTGTGACGTGTGACCTCACTCCGTGACCTCCACTCGCTGACCTACGACCGCGCGAACCGCGACCGCACGAACACCGAGCGATGGCCTCGCTCGCGAGACCTCCCACTCCGGACGGCAAGCCACCCCGGCCGTGGGCGGGCGAACCGTAGTTACCGGTGAGACGGGGTGTCAAGGGCGCCCGGAAGGGCCATGATTTGCCGACAGCCTCGGGATCTCTCGGAGAACGGACCTAGCGCAAGAACCCGCACTCGCCCACCTTACATCCAGCCATCCCACTGCAGGCTGCTCCCCCCAACCGGACCCCACTCGGAGGAGGCGCACGGGCAGTGCACACCGATCTGCCCTGACGGAAGCGCGTCAATGCAGTTGGAACTTTCGAGATTCGAGCTTGTTCCAACCCGCACCCGCCGTGTAGGCTCGCCGGCGGACCTCGCGCTCTCCGTCAGAGCCGTCCCGGAGGTAAGAGATCGGTGTTTTGCCCCAACTGTGGCACCAGCAACGAGGACGCGGCGCCGCGCTGCAAGCAGTGTGGTTTCGAGCTGCAGCAGGCGAGGCCAGGAGCGCCGAAGTTCAAGGGCACGATGCTGCTCGGCCAATCGCCCTTTGCCGCCAAGCCCGCGGCAGGAGCGCCGGCGACCGGTGAACCAGCGGCGAAAGGTGCGGCACCTGCCCGCGCCGCGCTGAAGGGCACGATGGTCGGGGTGGCGCCCCCGGCGGTGGGCGCTGCCGTTCCCCCCCAAGCGGTTCCGCCGCAGCAGGGTGGAGCGGCGGGAGCCGAGCCGCGACCGGCTGCCGCGCGGCCCGCGATGAAGGGCACCATGATCGGCCTCGCGCCTCCTGGCCTGGGGACTCCCGGTGCGCAGGATCCGTCTGCTCAGGGTCCCGCTGCTCAGGGTCCCACGACGCAGGGGGCCGCGCCAGCGGAGCCTCCCCCCGTCGCTCCGGGAGGCGGACAGGGCCCGGCGGCGGCCGGATCGGGTCCCTCCAAGCTCAAGGGGACGATGATCGGGGTCGCGCCCCCGAGCCTCGGCGGCGCTCCGGGCGCCGCGGGACAGGGGCCCGCGGAGGGCACCGCGCCAACGATGGTGATGCCCTCCCACGCGCCCTTGGCGGGGAGCGGGCTCGGTGCGGCGGGCGGGCTCGGAGCGGGAGCGGGTGGTCCCGCTGCTGCAGCGCCGGGTGCCGCCCCGGGACAGGGCGCCGGAGCTCCCGCCATGGCGCGCACCGAGGTGATCCCGTCCATCGGCGGCGTGAATCCCCTGGGGGGAACTGTCGTCGGAAGCCCCGCCCCCGACTTCGGCGGCGTCAACCCCGCCGCCCAGAGCCCCAGCGCCCAGAGCCCCAGCGC
>JAAZAA010000321.1 GCA_012514535.1 Myxococcales bacterium
CAGCTCGTGAACCCTGAGCAGTCCGTGGGTTCTGGCCCCCAGGGCTTGCAGCCCCACTGAACTACCCGAAACGTCCTGCCGGTGCCCGGCGCTTTCCTGCGCCCCTCCACCTACGTCGCCCCCCTCCTCCGAGGACGTTAATGCGCAATTCCCGCGCTCATGCTGCAATGCGACAAAAAGACGGCGAAGGGATCTGGTGTCCGAACCCCCCAACCCGTGGGCCGCTCCCCCCTCCGAAAACCCGTTGACAATCCAGAGCTTACAGAAAACGATGGAACCGACCAAGACGAGGGAGGCTCGGACACATGACCAAAAGCGAGCTCATCGAAGCCATTGCCGCCCGTGGGGAGTTGACGAAGGCCCGCGCAGAAATGGTCGTCAACTGCGTGTTCGATGCCATGACCGAGGCATTGCAGAAGGGGGAAGGGATCGAGATCCGCGGGTTCGGCAGCTTCACGGTACGCCCCTACAAGCCTTACGACGGTCGCAACCCCCGCACGGGCAACCCCGTCCCCGTCCCCGCGAAGCGTCTCCCTTTCTTCAAGGTGGGCAAGGAGTTGAAGGAGCTGGTGGACAGCAGCCGTCTCCACTCACCGCCACCGTCCTCGGGCGAGACGGGGAACCTCTCCAGCGCGAGCACCGGCACGGACGGCGAAGGCTGACGCGTCTCGCGCTCTTCGTCGCGCTCCTGACGCCCCTCGCCTGTCGCGCCACACCGCCAGCCGTCGTCGACGAGCCCGCGGAGCGCGCCGCACCCGCCCTCCACGAGGGCCCGCTGACCGAGTACGTCCCCGCGCCGACCTTGCGCTGGCTCTTGTTGGCTCATCCGGAACGCATCGCGGCCGCTCCCGGCGTGCTCGAGGCCCTCGCGCCCCTGGTGAGCGACGACGGTTGGAGCCGATTCACCGAACGAAATGGCTTCGATCCGCGCCGAAGCCCGACCCTCCTCGCCGCGGGGTTCGAGCTGGGAACCCTCTACCTGATCGAGCCCCCCGAGCCGGCCCATGGGCGGTCGATGGAAGAGCGCTTTCGGGAGCGGCTCTCCCACGGCGAAGTGGTGGCGCGACCTCACCCCGCGCTCACGCGGGTGCAGGGGGTCCTCGCGGGCACCCCGCAGGCCCTGCTCCGGGTCGAAGATCGTTTCGTGGCCCACGCGGACGGAGATCCTTCCCTGATCCGCATCGTCGAGGGGTTCCTCCTCGGCCGCTTCACGAAGACCCCCAGCGCCTTACGCGGCGCAACCCTGCGAGCGCACGCGACCTTCGCCGACGGCGCGCCTCTCCGCGCGTGGATCCCCGGTCCCCTCGACGATCTGTCCGTTTTTCCCGACAGTGAGGTGTTTCACACCGCCACCGCGGCGCTCGTCGCCCTCGAGCTCTTCGAGCCCCCTCCGTGCGCTCCGCCCTGCTCCCCCGACGCGCGACGACCGGAGCACGACGGTCCGGCCCTGCGGATCCAGCTCGCCCTCGCGGGCCCCTGGTCGTCGGACGCGGACGCGGACGCGGCGAGCCTCGAGCAGCTCTGGCACGTCGTCGCCCGCAGCGCCCTGGGGCGGCTCCTGCGCCTCGATGGCCCCCTGAGCCCGCCGCGCACACAGGTCGTCCCCACCGAGGACGGCGTCCGACTCGAGCTGGTCCTGGAGCTGCCGTTGGCGCCCCTGGTCCACGGCCTCCACGAGGTCGTCGCCGGGGAGCTCTCCGACGTCTTCGCCGGCGGTCCCGCGGCGGATCCGGCCCACGTTTCACCCCTGGCCGCTTTTCGCCGTCCCACGGAGGCCGTAGACTGAAAGGAGAGAACTGCTGTCGGACGGCCATCACGTGGGGGGCGGGCCGCTCCTTGGGGGCTTCCCTCGAGCTCCGTCCGACTCGTCGGACCGGATCCTCGATCGAGCCGCTGCATCCCGTCCCTCGGGGCACCTTCGCCCGGGCGCGGCAGCCGTGAGGGAGAACCGAGGATGCAACGAGCGTCGAACGAAGCGGTGAGTGCCTTTCGGGTAGGCCAAATGGCCGTGCACCCGGCCCACGGGGTCGGCGAGGTGGCTCGGATCGAGCAGAGGGACCTGGGAGGGCGCACCACCAGCTTCTACGTGCTGAACATCGGGACGGCGGGGTTGAAGGTCATGGTGCCCACGGAGGCCGCCGATCGTGTGGGGCTCAGGCCGGTCATGTCCCCGGAGAGCGCCGAGGAGATCCTCGAGGTGCTCGCCGCGCCCGAGGTCGCGGTGGACCTGCAGCCGTGGAACCGGCGCTTCCGTGCCTACACGGAGATGATCAAGAGCGGGCTGCCCACGGAGATCGCGAAGGTCCTCCGGGACATGCACCGGCTGCAGTTCGACAAGGATCTCTCGTTCGGCGAACGGAAGCTCCTCGAACAGGCGCGGACCCTGCTCGTCCACGAGCTCGCGCTGGCCAAGCAGGTGCCCTCCGAGGAGATCGAGGCGCGCATCGAAGCCATCTTCGCCGCGTGAACGCGCCGGCCGAGCACGCCTCGGGGACCGCCTGCGCGCCGCCACCGGAGGAACCGTGCGCCGCCCCCAGAGGAACCGTGCGCCGCGCCCCACCGCCGACGGGCTCTGCGGGGTGGGCTCTGCGCCGCGCCGCCGACGGTGGTGCGCCCCCCGCGCGGAGGAGCTCTGCGCCGCGCCCCAGCTCCGGACGGGCCCTGTGACGCGAGCGGGGGCGTCCGTTCCTCCGGGGGATGGGCGAGCACGGTGGCCCGATGAGACCCCACGTCGCGTAAGATGAACGGCATGAAGATCTACACGCGCACAGGAGACCAGGGACAGACCGGCCTGTTCGGCGGCGCCCGGGTGCGCAAGAACGACCCGCGCGTGGAGGCTTACGGCACCGTGGACGAGACGAACGCAGCCCTCGGGGTGGCGTGCGCCGCCGACTTGCCCGCGCCGCTCCGGGACATCGTCGAGGGGCTCCAGCGGGATCTCTTCGTCCTCGGCGCGGAGCTCGCCTGCGATCCGAGCAAGACCGACAAGCTCAAGGTGCCCGTGTTGGGTCAGGAGCGCATCGAAGAGCTCGAGGCCCTCATCGATCGGCTGGAAGCCGAGCTGCCACCCCTGACGAGCTTCATCCTCCCGGGAGGATGCGCTGCCGCGGCGGCGTTGCACCTGGCGCGCACCGTGTGCCGACGGGCGGAGCGCCGCGTGCTAGACGTGGCCGACGTCCGACCGGGCGTCGTGGTCTATTTGAATCGCCTGAGCGACTTGCTCTTCGTGCTGGCACGGCGAGCCAACGGGGTCGCTGGCGTCGACGACGTCCCCTGGGAAGGAAGAGCGCAGTCATGAAACCGTCCGTCGGGGATCTCGTTCGCGGCAAGTACCGGGTCCAGCGAGTGATCGGGGACGGCGGCATGGGGTCGGTGTTCGAGGCGCGTCACGAGGCCCTCGACAGCGTGGTCGCCCTGAAGTTCCTGCACGCCGATCTGGCGCGGCGCCCCGGGCTGGCGGCGCGCTTCGCTCGGGAGGCTCGCGTCGCCGCGGCGATCCAGAGCCCGCACGTCACCCGCGTCAACGACGTCGACACCACCGAGGACGGGACGCCGTTCATCGTGATGGAGCTGCTTCAGGGGCAGTCCCTGGCCAGCCTGTTGAGCAAGGAGCCTGGAGGGCGGCTGAGCCCCGACGAGGCCATCGACATCACGCTGCAGATCTTGTCGGGGTTGGAGGCCGCCCACGGCCGGGGCGTCGTGCACCGCGACCTGAAGCCGGACAACGTGTTCGTGACGCCCTCGCCCGGGGGCCCCGTCATCAAGCTCTTCGACTTCGGGATCGCCAAGGTCCGCGAGAGCAAGGAGTTCAACCGCGGCCTCACCCACGCGGGCATCCTGATGGGGACCCCCGAGTACATGGCGCCGGAGCAGCTCTACTCCGCGGCGGGGGTGGACCACCGGGCGGACCTCTACTCCCTCGGCGTGATGCTGTTCGAGATGCTCTCGGGAGAGCTCCCCGCCCAGGGAGAGAGCGCGGCGGCGATCGTGGCGCAGGTCCAGCAAGGGTTGGGCAAGCGCCTCGAAGACCTCGTCCCCGGGCTGCCTCCGGGGCTCGTCGCCGTCACCCGGACCGCCCTGTCTCCGGATCCGGACCAGCGCTTCGAGTCCGCGTACGCCATGCGCCAGGAGCTCGCGCGGTACGCGGGCAACCTCAGCCACGCGGGGCAGCTCGCCGCGAGCCGCACGTCGATCACCATGGCGCCAGGCGGATCCCTCTCGCTGCTGCCGTCCCAGGTCGCGAGTCTCCCCGGCGGAGCGGCGAGCGCCGCGGCGCCGTCCCAGGCGCCCGCGCCCGGTGAGCTGCCGGACACCGTCCCCCCCGACCGCACCTCGCCTCCGCGGGGGACGTCCATCACCGCCCAGAACGCCCCAGATCCGCAGCGCCCCGTCACGGTGCTGACGCCCGCGGTGGGAGCCGTCGCCGCCGGAGGCTTCTCCGCGCCGAACGTCGGCGCGCGCCTCGGGGCGCTCCCCGCTCCCGC
>JAAZAA010000322.1 GCA_012514535.1 Myxococcales bacterium
ACCCTGGGGATAACAGGCTGATCACTCCCAAGAGTTCACATCGACGGAGTGGTTTGGCACCTCGATGTCGGCTCGTCGCATCCTGGGGCTGGAGCAGGTCCCAAGGGTTTGGCTGTTCGCCAATTAAAGCGGCACGCGAGCTGGGTTTAAAACGTCGTGAGACAGTTTGGTCCCTATCTGCCGTGGGCGTAGGACACTTGAGAGAAGCTGCCTATAGTACGAGAGGACCTGGGTGGACGTACCTCTGGTGCGCCGGTTGTCAGGCCACTGGCATAGCCGGGTAGCCATGTACGGAACGGATAACCGCTGAAAGCATATAAGCGGGAAGCCGGTCTCAAGATTAGGTGTCCCTGCCGCAAGGCACTCAAGGCCCCTTGTAGACTACGAGGTAATAGGCTGGGTGTGGAAGCGCAGCAATGCGTGGAGCTAACCAGTACTAATTGGCACGTGAGGCTTGACCTTATTCGCTAAGGCAAACATGCAAGTTGGTGTTCGGAGTCCGGGCGGAGCACGCCGAGCTCGAAGTTCGAGCGAGGTGAGGCTCAGCAGGGCTCGCGGGGCGAAGGCCCCGAGAACCCACGCGACCGGCGGAGCGCCGGGTCGCGCAGCGCAGCATCAGAACGCTGCTTTTGGACGCCCAAAGATTTCCGGTGGCGATATCGACGAGGCCACACCCGATCCCATCTCGAACTCGGAAGTTAAGCTCGTCGGAGCCGATGGTACTGCAGGGGGAACTCTGTGGGAGAGTAGGACGCTGCCGGGTTATTTTACCAACCCCGACTCTGGGAACGGAGTCGGGGTTTTTTTGTTTGTCGTGCGAGCTCGCCGGAGCCGCGTTCGACGCGAGCTCGCCGGGCCCCGCGGGATCCGGGGATGTGCGCACTCGACCAGCGCTGGGCGCGGCTGCGTGGCTGCCGACGGCGTACGGAGAGGCGTTGCGCTGGCGTTGCGCTGGCGTTGCGCCGAAGCCCCTGCGCCGGCGTCAGTGCCATGGCACAGTGAGGGCATCGTGGTGCGCGCCGAGGATGCAGAGCTCGTCGGAGGGGTGCTTCGACAGAGATCGCGACCGCGACGCTGTGGCGCGGGGCGGGTCTGCGCGAGGGCGCTCGGACGCGAAGCGGGATGCGCGAGAGAGGTTCAGCGGCTGGGGAGCGCGGGCTCGTGAGGCGCTGCTGGGGCGCCTTCGCGGTTTCTGTGCTCCTGCACGGCGCCATCGGGGGCCTGGTGCTGCTGGGGGCGGACGACGAGGCGGCGCGGGAGGGACGAGTCGCGCCGGCGGGGTCGTGGATGGCTTCGACCGTCGAGGTCGGGATGGCGGACGTTTTGGGAGCTGCGACCGACGCGGGGAGCGGAAGAAGCGAAAGCCGAGCGCCTGGAGACGGCGCGTCTGCCGGCCTCGATCAGGCGGCTTCGCCGGAGCTCGTCGAAGGCGTACCTGCGATGGCGGCGGGGGAAGGCCCTGAAACGCCCGGGGAGGATCCAGGGGCGCCGACGAAAGCGGACCGGACCGCCGAGACACGGCGGGCTCCCGGAGAGAACCGTCAGAAGGCCGAGGCCGGGGACGGCTCGAGAGCAGCTCGGGAGACGGAGGCCTCGAGTCGCAGCGGGGCCGCCGGGGAGGCGACTCCCTCGAGGGCGGGGGAGCGGGCAGATCCGGGGAGCTCGGGGGCCGCCGCCGGGGATCCCGTGCGTCCTGGAAGCGCCGAGGGGCAGGGCAGTCCAGGTGGGGAGAACGCGGGTTTCGGTGGAGTGGAGGCGGGGCGTCGCGTCGGGCAGCTGCCCGCGGCGCTGACGCGGGCGCTCCCGGCGGCGGCGCGGGGGGATGCCAGCTGGGGCGAGCTGAGCTCCGGACGAGCGGGGCGTTGGAAGGTGCGCGCCGAGCTCGCGGACGACGGCGCGTTGCGCCTGCTCCAGGCGGAGGAGGGGGCACCGACCTACGTGAAGCGCCTCATGGAGGTGAGCGCGCTGCTCCTGAGGGGCGGCCAGTTCGCGCTGCCCGCGGGGGGTTTGGGGCAGCACGCCTTCGAGCTCGAGGTCTGGGTGGATCGCGTCGCCGCAGAAGGGGGTGGGGAGCCGCACCTCGTGCGGCAGCTGTCGTCGCAGTACCCGACGGGGACGGAGCCCGGTGAGGCGATGGTCACCTTCAACTCCGGGGTGCGCGTGAAGCTCCGCGTGTTCGTCGAACGCTGAGCGGCGAGTGCCCGGCGTGAGCCCGTGCGGGCGGCCGTCGCGCGACGGAGCAGCGCTGTGCCGCGCGGGGACGCCCCGCGGGAGCGGACGCGCTGCGCCGCGCGGGGTGGAGAAACATAAAAGATTCGATGTGTGCCCCGTGTCGATTCGTTGCGGGAGAGGCGGTCGATCGAGCGGGCCTTCGTGCGGCAGGGCGTGATGCAGAGGCGGTCGACCGAGCGGGCCTTCGTGCGGCAGGGGGCGTGATGCAGAGGCGGTCGACCGAGCTGGCCTTCGTGCGGCAGGGGGCGTGAGGCGTAGGCGGGTCGGAGGCGATCGGGGGCGGGTATGCGGATTGCACCGAGGAGGCGACGCGAGGTCCGGTGGTGCCGGGCGCGCACTGCAAGGAACTAGACCAGAGGGGTTGAAACCATGATGCGAAGAGCGTTGGGGGTGATGGCGCTGGCGGTGGTGCTCGCCGGCTGCGGGGATGACGACACCGTCGGCGACGACGAGACGTTCTCCACTTCCCTCGAAGGTACCGAGGGTTGGGAGCAACTGAGCGGGAGCGCGACCGTGCGCTGGGTCGAGGGGACGACGGGGTTCCTCGCGAACATCGAGATCGAGGGGGACGAACCCGATCAGGTCCGCCCGTGGCATGTCCACTTTGGCACCTGTGAGACGGGTGGGGCGATCGTGGGACCGCCCGGGGACTATCCGGCGCTGGAGACCGATGGGTCCGGTCGCGCCGACGCCAACGCCACGGTCGACGCGGAGCTCGATCGCGACGCCGACTACCACGTCAACGTGCACCTCTCGGAGGACGACCTCGACACGATCATCGCCTGCGGCGATCTGGAAGAGGACGAGCCCATCGTCGAGTTCTGAGTCTCCCGAGGTGGGGGCATTCGACGAGAGCGTCCAGCAGAGGCCATCGCCGGACGGCTCGTCGACGAGCGCTCCGACGGGGACTCCGCGGAATCGCCGTCGAGAGAGCGTCGATGCGAGAGCCTCGATGAGAGAGCCTCGATGAGAGAGAGAGAGGGTCCGCCGATGCGGGGACCGTCGAGGAAGGGGCGAGCGGGGCTGGGGGGCGCAGCGAGGTTCCGCCGCTGCGCGCCCTCCGCCCGCTCGGCCCCGGGCGTCGCGGCTCTCCGGGCGCTATCCTGGGCTCGTGAAACGTGTTGCAACTGGCGCGGAGGACCTCCTGGGCGCGGCGCTCGAGGAGCTGGGCGGGCCGATGTTGGTGCTCGACGAGCGCCTCCGGGTCGTCCTCGCGACGGCCGCCGCCGAGGCGCTGATCGGCACCGAAGTGCCCACGGGGGTGCTCGCTCCCCAGCTGCTCTGCGGCGAGGCCGTGGAGCGTCCGATCGCGGAGGCGCTGGCCCAGGGGCTGCCCGTGACGGGCGCGGTCGTGCGCCCCGACGCCGATGGGGGGACGCGCCTGCTGTCCGTGTCCGCGACGCCCCTCGTCCGGGGCGACACGCGCGTCGGGTGGATCCTCCTGCTCGGCGCCCAGCTCGAGGGAGAGGATCCGACGGGCGCCGTGCAGTTCCACGGCATGTGGACCGGGGATCCCGCCATGAAACACGTGTTTCACGTGCTGCGCCGGGCCGCGCCGCGGGATGCGACCGTGCTGATCCGCGGCGAGACGGGGACCGGCAAGGAGCTCGTGGCGCGGGCCCTCCACGAGGCTTCTCCCCGCCGTGACCGCCCCTTCGCGGCCATCAACTGCGCGGCGGTCCCCGGCAGCTTGCTCGAGAGTGAGCTCTTCGGTCACGTGCGCGGCGCGTTCACGGGGGCCGTGAAGGATCACCTCGGTGTGTTCCGGGCCACCGACGGCGGTACTTTGTTCCTGGACGAGGTGGCGGAGCTCCCCCTCGAGCTCCAGGCGAAGCTGTTGCGCGTCCTGGAGACGCGCACCGTCCTCCCCGTAGGAGCGCACGCGCCCGTGCCCGTGGACGTGCGCATCGTGGCGGCGACCCACCAGTCCCTGCGCCGCGCGGTGGAGCGCGGCACCTTCCGCGCAGACCTGATGTACCGGCTGCGGGTCATCCCCCTGTTCGTGCCGCCCTTGCGCGTCCGCGTGGGGGACGTGGCGCTGCTCACACGGAAGTTCGTCGAGGAGCTCAACGAGCAGAGCAGCCGCTCCGAGGGGCGCCAGGTGCTGCGGGTGGCGCCGAACGCCCTCGAGGCCCTGGAGCGGTATCCCTGGCCCGGCAACGTGCGGGAGCTGCGGAACGCCCTGGAGTACGCCTACGTGATCGGCGACGGGCCCGTCCTGCAGGTGACGGATCTGCCCCTCGAGATCGTGGACCCGAGCGCGGGTCCAGACGCCGTGGAGGCGCTGCCCGTCAACGCGCCGCCGGCGTCCGCCCCGGAGGAGTCCCCGGAGGTCCAGCGCATCCGCAGAGCGCTCGAGCGCGCCAGCGGCCACCGGGAGCGGGCCGCTCAGATCCTCGGGATCAGCCGGGTCACCCTGTGGCGCCGCATGCGCGAGCTGGGGCTCGACGCCTGAAACGCGCCGTTTCAGTGTGTTTCGGCAATGCGCTGAACCTGCGGAAAATAGAGCAAAATAGCCTGGCACGGGTCCTGCAACACCCGGGTTGAACGTCGACCTGGAGGTGACCATGGAGATCCGAGCCTTTTACGACCCTGCGACCTACACCCTGAGCTACGTCGTGTTCGACGAGAACACGAAGGACGCGGTGGTGATCGACCCCGTCCTCGATTTCGATCCGCTGCGTGCGCGCACGCGGACGGACTCGGTGGAGCAGATCGCGCGCTTCCTCACGGAAGAGAAGCTCCGCCTGCACTACGTCCTGGAGACCCACGCGCACGCCGACCACCTCTCCGGCTCCCAGTACTTGAAGCGGAGGTTCGACGCGCGCGTCGCCATCGGTGAGCGCATCCAGGAGGTGCAGCGGACCTTCGCCGCGGTGTTCGACTTCGACGAGCACGTGCCGCTGGACGGCAGCCAGTTCGACCGGCTCCTCGCCGACGGTGAGGTGATCCAGGCGGGAGCGCTGCGGATCGAGGTCATCGCCACCCCCGGTCACACCCCCGCTTGCGTGAGCTACCTCATCGGCGACGCCGTCTTCACGGGCGACGCGTTGTTCCTCGAGGACTACGGGACCGGGCGTTGTGATTTCCCTCGCGGGAGCGCGGAGGCGATGTACCACTCGGTGCACGAGAAGCTCTACGCGCTGCCCGACTCCACGCGGGTGTTCGTGGGGCACGACTACCAACCGGGGGGGCGGCAGGTCCGCTGGGAGACGACCATCGGTCGCTCCAAGGCGGAGAACGTCCAGCTGAACGAGGCGACCACCCTCGAGCAGTTCGTCCGCTTCCGCCGGGAGCGGGACGCCAGCCTCGATCCGCCGGTGCTCCTGTACCCGAGCGTCCAGGTCAACGTGGACGCGGGGCGTTTGCCGCGGCCCCACGCCAACGGACAGAGGTACCTGGTGCTGCCGCTCAACCTGGGTGAGGGCACGGACGACGCCGGGCGGCGTTGAGGGAGAGCTCATGTCGCTCGTCCTCGCTGCGCTGCTCGCGCTCCCCATCGGGCTCTCCCTGGGCCTGCTCGGGGGCGGTGGTTCGATCCTCACGGTCCCGCTCCTGGTCTACGTGCTCGGGGTGGAGCCCAAGGCGGCGATCGCCACGTCCTTGTTCGTCGTCGGCGTCACCAGCCTGGCCGCCCTCCTCCCTCACGCGCGCGCTGGCGCGGTGCGTTGGCGCACGGGGCTCGTCTTCGGCGGCGCCGGCATGGTGGGCGCCTACCTGGCGGGCCACCTCGCCGACGCGATCCCGGGGCGCCTCCTGCTGATCCTCTTCGCGGCGCTGATGCTCGTCACGGCGGTCGCCATGCTCTGGTCTCGGGCGGCGCCGGAGCGCAAGGAAATGCCTCGTGCGGAGCTGGCGGTGCGCAAGGCGGTGCTCGACGGCCTCGTCGTCGGGGCGCTGACGGGCCTCGTCGGCGCGGGGGGAGGGTTCCTGGTGGTACCGGCCCTGGCCATGTTCGGCGGGCTGCCGATGCGGGCCGCCGCGGCGACGTCCCTCGTCGTCATCGCCATGAAGTCCTTCGCCGGCTTCAGCGGGTACCTGGGGCACCAGAGCATCGACTGGGGGCTCGCCCTGGTCGTCA
>JAAZAA010000050.1 GCA_012514535.1 Myxococcales bacterium
CTCGCGGCGTGGTGGCCACGACGCGGTCACCTGAGTTCGCCTCCCGGCTCTCCGAAGCCAAGGAGCGCGGCGGGGCCCGCCCTCGGGTCAGGGCGGGCTGGCGGCTCGTGTGGCGGCCGCTTGGCGGCCGCTACGGCCGTGCTCCGCGCGGACCGCCTCAGGGGAGCTCGGGGCGCTCGAGCTTCTGGGGACAGTCGAGGGCGGACAGGAAGGTGATGATGCGCTCGATCTCCGTGTCCGTGAGCTGGCGATCGGCGAGCAGCGGGGACTTGTGCTCGTTGTCGTGGCCTCCGCTCGCCATGAAGCGGACCGCCTCCTGCAGGGTCTTCGCGGAGCCGTCGTGGAAGTAGGGCGCGGTCTTGGTGACGTTCCTCAAGGTCGGCGGCTTGAACGCCGCGAAGTCCTCGTCTCGCTCCGTGACCTTCTTCCTCCCGACGTCGACCTCTTCCGGCTTCACCCCGGCGACACCGACGCCCGTGTTGAAGAAGACCCCTTCGCCTGCCACGGCCGTGGTGAAGTGAGGCGGCGCGTGGCACGTGCCGCAGCCCCCCTTCCCCATGAACAGGACCAGGCCCTCTTTTTGCTCCGCCGTGAGGGCCTCCTTGTCACCCGCCGCGTAGCGGTCGTAGGCGGTGTCCTTGCAGACGAGCGTGCGCTCGTAGGCGCTGAGGGCCTGCACGATGGTCTCCGGGGTCGCTCCCTCCTCGGGGAAGGCCTCCGCGAACCGCGCGGCGTAGCCGGGGATCTTGCCGATCTCGGCGGCCTTCGCCGCCAGGTTCTCCTCCCCGACGCCCATGTTGCCGCCCGCCCAGGCCCCGCGCGCCTGCGCCTCCAGGGAGCTCGCTCGCCCATCCCAGTAGAGGGCGGGCAGATAGGCGACGTTCCAGAGCACCGGGCTGTGCCGGGGCAGCGGCTTGCCTCCGGCGCCCACGGCGAGGGGCGTCTCGCCGCCGGTGCCCTGCTCGTTCTGGTGGCAGCTGTAGCAGGAGCGCGAACCGTCGACGCTCAAGCGTTCGTCGAAGAAGAGACGGTGGCCGAGCTCGATCTTCGCCTGCGTCTGCGGACGATCTTCGGGGATCGGGACGGGCCCGAGCACCGACAACTTCATCGCGTCCGCGGCGGCCACGGGGTCGTCGCTCTTGGCGGCGGCCTTCGTGACCTTGTCGTCCTTCGGGGAGTCCTGCTTTCGATCGCAGGCGCCGGTGAGCGCGGCCACGAGCAGCGCCGCGGTGGTCAGGTGACGTCGAGGGTTCCTCCTGGTTCTTCCGGCCATGCTTTTCGATACAGGCGCGGACCAGCACTGACAAGCGCCCACGTGGCCTTGGCGCTCCCTCACGCGTTCTCAGTCGGCAGCGGTGACGCGGATGCCCACCTTGCCGACGTGCCCCTGGCTCGCGAGCGCCTGGAACGCTGCCACGCCGTCGTCGAGGGAGTAGGTCCCGTGGACGTGGGGCCTGAGGCGATGCCGCTCATAGAACTCCGCGACCCGGGCCAAGGTGGAGCGTGGTCCGGCGAGGACGCCCTGGATGCGGATCTGGTTCATGAGCACCGGCGCGAGGTCCAGCGGCGCGGATCGACCCGAGAGCACCCCGATGAGGCTGATGGTCCCGCCGGGGAGGATGGCGCGCAGGGAGTGCGCGAGGGTCTCCGCGCCGCCCACCTCGACGACGTGGTGCACGCCGCCCGTCGCCGAGCGGACGTGGCGGCCCCAGTCGGGCGTCGTGCGGTAGTTGATCGTGAGATCGGCGCCGAGCTCCTTCATCAGGTTGAGCTTGGCGTCGTCGCTGCTCGTCACCGCGACACGGGCCCCGAGCGCGCGGGCGATCTGCGCCGCGAACACCGACACCCCGCCCGTCCCGAGACACAAGACCCACTGCTCCGCGAGATTCCCACCGTGGGCGGAGAGCTCGGGCAGATCGACCAAGGCCCGGTAGGCGGTCGCTCCAGCGCAACACAAGGCGCTCGCCTCGACGTCGTCCAGGTGCTCCGGCGCGCCGACGAGACAGCTCGCGGGCGCGACCAGGAACTCACACGCGGTGCCCGGCAGGGGGGCGCCCCAGGTGGCGCGGATGAGCTCTTTGCGAGGCGGCCCCGAGAGCCAGCGGGGCGCGAAGGCGGGGAGCACCCGATCCCCGACGGAGAGGCGCGTCACCGCCTCCCCCAGGGCGACGACCTCGGCGGTGGCGTCCGAGCAGGGCACGAGCGGCAGCTGGAACCTCGGATCGTAGGTGCCGGCGACGACCCGCAGATCCCGGTGGTTGAGGGTCGTGGCCCGGATCCGCAGCAGCACCTCCCCCGCCGCGAGGCGGGCAGGATCGGGATCCGGGAGGTGTGCCAGGCGCAGGTGCTCGAGGCCGAACCGATCCAGGACCAGGGCGCGCATGGGTCGACGATAGCAGCTCGAGCGGGCGGCGCCTTCCGGCTCCCGGTTTCAACGGCGTCGTTCGGACGGCGTCGTTCGGACGGCGTCGTTCGGACGGCGTCGCTGCGCGGAGCTGGGCTCGAGCCGACGTCGCGTCGAGCAGGCCCCGAGCAGGCCTGGGAGCTGGCGCTCATGGGCGCCTCACGCCGACTTGGCGTTGGTCCCGTCGGCCAGGTCCGAGCGCAGCCGCCATCTCCGGCATCTCAACGGACCAGGACGCCCGGCGAAGGCTCGGCACTGCTCCAGCGCGGTCGGGGCGCCTCGCGTCGACGTCGAGTGATCGCCTCCGTCAGAAGAGCTGATGACGGAGCGGGTACAGCGCGACCTCGATGCGGTGGAGCAAGCGATAGGCCTCGGCCCACCCGGGGACGCGACGAGAGATCCTGTGAGCGAGCCAGGAGCGGAGCGGGTGCAGCTCGTCCAAGGGGAGCGCCGTGACGTCGACGCGGGTGGAGAGCGCCTCGAGGCTCTCGGGCGTCAGCTCGTCGGGCAAGCTCTCCAAGAGGCGGCGCGCCTCCGGCAGATCACGCCGATCGAGGGCGAGGTGGAGCAACGGGAACACGCGGCGGGGGGCGCGCCGCCACAGCTCCCCCCGGGCGGCCTCGTCCAGGGCGTCGACGCCCTTTCGGCTCACGAGCTCGAGCAGCGAATCGAGGGGCGCGAAGCGCGCGACCTCCGCCGACAGGGGCGCTCCGCTCTGCAGGAGCGCGCCGTATTGATGGGGCAGCAGGTGCTCCCAGGGCAAGGGCAGCTGCGCCGCGACGCGCCGTCGGATCCAGTCCGTCGGTGCCCCCCGCCAGAGCTCCACCACCAGCTTGCTCGGGGGATCGAAGTGACGAGGGAGCGCGCCGCGGGGATCCACCGCGTGCCAGAGCCGACGGCAGAAACGAGGCCAGTCGAGCTCCCGGGTGGCGCACAGGGCCACGAGGGCGGGCAGCGCGTGGGGCAGCTCGTCGAGGCGCTGGAGCAGATCGGGGCTCAGGCGGTCGTCGGCGAGGGCGTCGGCGACGGCGGAGGGGAGCTCGAGGGGCAGCGGCGTCTCCGCGGCGGCTCCGACGGCGTGGCGCAGGGAGTCGACCAGTAAGTAGATCGTGAGGGGCCACGGATGCCGGGAGGAGCTCGTCCCGTGGTGGACCTCGAGGGCGTCGTACCGGACGCTGCTGCGGTCGCGGATGGGGCTGGCGGTGCTCTCCTGCAGCAAGCGGAGCAGCTCCGGGTACACGTGCCGCCGCAGGGTGCGCGCCTCGCGCTCGGGGCGCGCCGACCGGAAGGGATCGAGCAGACTCCTGCGGGGGGGCGCGAGCTCCGCGAGGGCGTAGACGCCGAGGAGCCAGGCTCCGGGGTGCAACAGTGGCTCGGGTTCGTCGAGCTCCCGGTGGGTGATGCGGGGACGCGGCGGCGCGTCCGGCAAGATCAGCGCGAGGCGGTCCTGTTCGCTCACGAGATCGGCGATCAGATCCGCGGGGACGTTGCCGCCGCACGCCGCGGTGAGGCCGATCACGGTGGTGGCCGCCTCGACGGCGGCGGCCGAGGCGGGCTCCTCGGGATCGGCGAGCTCCAGGGCGGCGTAGGCGGGCGCGAAATCCCCGCGTCGAGCGCGCTGGAAGAGGGCGCGGATCACCCGAGGTGCGTGTGCCGGCCGCAGGAGCGCAGCACCCCAGGCGAACGCAGAGGTGGACACGAGCTCGTGGACGGCGCGCGCCTGCAACGTGCTGCCGAGCCAGTGAGGGCGGAGCCGAAGGCGCTCCCCGTCGCGGACGAGGATCCGCGCGTGCTCGAGGGCGCGGAGCAGCTGGTAGCCCCCGGGCGGCAGCTTGCGCGCGGCGGCGGCGAGGTCGGCGCCGCGGAGTCGCTGACCCGAGTCGCGCGTGAGGGCCGCGCGCATCCACTCGACGTCGATGCCCTCCCGGTACTCCTGAGGAACGAGCGCCAGCCACTCGTCGAAGGTGCGCGGACGGTTCCACGGCTGGTCGCTTTCCGTGACGAGCTGTGCGATGGTTCCGAGCAACGCCGCGGCGGCGTTGCGGTTCAACCAAGAGCTAACGGTGGCCTCCTCGGACGACTCGGCAAGGCGCTGTCGCACGAAGCTCTCGGCGATCTCGTCCAGGGAGCGTCCGTGCAGCGTGCGGGGGCGGACCTCGTCCAACATGCCGAGCAGGCCCAGCGCGTCCCCCAAGGTGACCACCGCCTCGGAGGGCAGGGCGACGCGGCGCATCCAGGTGAGGGCGCGCTCCGGTTCGAACAGCCCGTCCGCGGGGAGCCGCTCCGCCACCCAACCGACGAGCTCCGGGAGGACGTCGTCGAGGGGCGGGGAGTCGATCACTTCCCAGGGCGGCTCCGTCGGCGGGTGCGCGAGGGCGACGCACACGGGGCGGGGCTCGGCGCTCAGCCGGGCTGCCCAGGTGCGCCACCGCTCGGCGGCAGACTGCGGCCCGTCCCAACCGGTGATCTCGAGGAACAGGGGGCCGCGGTCGGGGAGGGGCGCGCTCCTATCCGGGGGCCCCTCGAGGACCCGATGGGTCGCGAGGCCCCGGGCCTGGAGCCAGGCTCCCGCCAGGGAGCGCCCCGCGCCGCTCGGAGCACGCCAGGCGAGGCGACCCCAGGTGGCTGGCTGGAGCACGCGAGACGGGATGCCCGGGCACAGGGGCTCCTTCGTGAGGTCGAGCTCGCGCCCGTACCGGAGGTCGTCCAGGCGCACGAGGCGCTCCGAGGGGGTGCTGCGCCGGACCGGCAGGGCCTGCCGCAGGTCGGCGACGGGGCGGTTCATGAGCTCCGCCAGGATCCGTTGTACGGGGATCCGATCCGCGAGCCACTCGAGGTCTTGCTCTCGGTCCAGCTTACTGAAGAGGGTGGCCAGGGAGCGCTGCTTCGGGCGGGTGTCTGCGGGCCAGTCCGGGTGCGCGAGCGCGGCAGCGGCCAGTCGGCCGAAGCTCGCGACCGGCGGATCCGACGTGCTCATGAGGTCGCGAAGCCAGCCCACGCTGCAGGTTTAATGCATCCTGCATGCAGGATGCAAAAACCTGCAAGAGGGGCGCCGGGCTCGCGTCTTTTTCCGGAGGAAGAGGATCTCGACGAAGGCAGCTCGGGGGCCAGGGCGAAACCCAGGGAGCCCTCCGGTCCCTTCTTCGCGGACGGGCGGAGGGACTCGGGGGCCCCCTGGCGACGGCTGCTGCGCCGGGGGAGGCTCGTCTCGCGCGCCTTTCCGCGACGTCCCTGCTCCCTGGGGCTTCCCGAAGCCGGGGCCGGGGACCCTCGTCGGGCGGGCGGACGGGTCCACCGCGCGGGACTTCCCGCGAGGCGTTCGTGCACGGAGAGAGCGCGGCGAGACCGGTGGTTCCTCGAGCGCCGGCGAGGCCCGCGGCTCCTCGTCGTCGACCGGGCGGAAGATGCTGGGCCTCCTACCTTTCCGGTGCTACTGGCTACCCCCGGTTCGAGCATGAACAGCAACTTCAGCCTCGCGAGTCTCGTGGTGTGGTACGTGGTGTTCCTCTTCAGCACCACTTTCCACGAGTTCTCCCATGCCATCGTGGCGTACTGGGGTGGGGACAAGACGGCTCACGAAGGGGGACAGGTCAGCCTCGACCCCATGCCGCACATCCGCCGATCCCCCTTCGGGCTGGTGCTGGCGCCGCTCGTCACGTTCCCCCTGTTCGGCTGGATGATCGGCTGGGCCTCGGCGCCCTACGATCCGCGCTGGGCCGCCGCGCACCCCAAGCGGTACGCGCTCATGTCCCTGGCGGGGCCGGCGGCCAACCTGGTGCTCGCCCTCGTCGCTTTCACCGCCATCAAAGTCCTGGTGGGAACTGGAGCGCTCGAGTACGCGCGGCCGACCCTGTCGAACCTGGTGCAGGCGCCGGGTGAGGAGGGCTACCGGTCAGCGATGGGTGCCCTCGCCATGGGGCTGTCGGTGATGTTGAACCTCAACATCATCCTGTGCCTGTTCAATCTGCTGCCGCTGCCACCCCTGGACGGGGCGAGCGTGCTCGAGGGGCTCTGGCCGCGCCAGGCGGGGACGTTCTTCGCGCGGATGCGGGCGACCCCTGCCTTCGGTTTTCTGGGCGTGGTGATCGCCTGGCAGGTGTTCCCCTACGTGGTCGGCCCCGCCCTCTACCTCGTGTACACGGCGCTGTACGGGCGCGCGCTGTTTCTGTGACGGAGGCTTCGAGGGGCTCGTCGAGGGAAGCCCCGGGGAAGCCCCTGGGAAGTCCCTCCGGCGTCTGAGGTGCCCCCCCCTTCACGGCGCCCGCGCGGCCGCGCTTTTCCGCACCGGGCCTCGCCCTACGGAGCGTAGGGCGGGCACGGCGAGGCGAGGGTCACTCCGCGGGGGCCTGGCTCGAGGCGGGCAGGGCATCGGCCGGGAGCGGATCGTGGACGTGGGGCTCCGGGGCCGTGAGGCCGCGTCGCGCGAGGGCGCGGGCGCAGGCGTCCTGATCGATCCAGTTCTTGAAGCGGGCGCGGTTCGTCGGGGTGCGCAGATCGTGGGCGAGCCCGACCCAGCTGAGGACCTTCAAGACGTAGTAGCTGATGTCCAGCTCCCACCAGAAGAAGCCCTGGTTGGCCGTCGACTGGTAGTAGTGGTGGTTGTTGTGCCAGCCCTCACCGAGGGTGATCAGCGCCAGCAAGAACGAGTTCTTGCTGGTGTCCGTCGTGTCGTAGCGCCGCCGTCCCCAGCGGTGGGTGAGGGAGTTGATCGAGAACGTGCCGTGCCAGAGGAGCACGGTGGACAGGAAGAACCCGATGAAGAGCGCGCTGGCGCCGCCCCAGGCGTAGCAGGCGATGGCGAGCAGGAGCGGGGGCACCACGTGATAGCGGTTGAGCCAGCGGAGCTCCGGGAAACGCGCAAAGTCCTTGATCTTGTCTTCGGGGGTGGCGTCGTACTTGTTGCAGAGGATCCAGGCGACGTGGCTCCACCACAGGCCGCGATGGGACGCGTGGGGATCGTCGTCGGTGTCCGACGTGCGGTGATGGGTGCGGTGGTGGACCGCCCACCAGAGGGGGCCCTTCTGCACCGCCGTAGCGCCGCCGAAGGCCATCAGGAACTGCATGCCGCGACCGAGCCGGTAGCTGCGGTGGGAGAAGTACCGGTGATACCCCGCCGTGATGAAGAACATGCGGATCACGTAGAGGGCGACGCACAACACCACGTCACCCCATGTGAACCCCGTCCAGATCGCTCCCAGAGGAGCCAGGTGCATGAGGATGAAGGGGATCGACTTGATCCAGTCGATCTGTTCGTCAGCGCCGCGCGCGGGCGCAGAAAGAGAGCCTACCGCCATGGCCTGGTCCTAGCCGGCTCCGGCGGCGCGTGCCGTCACGAGTAGGTCATATCGAACGCGCCGGGCTCTCGCCGGGGCCCGCTCCGGAGCTCGGCGCCGCGTCTTCGCGGCTGGCGGTGGGCTCCTTCGAGCGGCGAAAGGCCCGGTTCACCCAGGCGAGTGCGAAGGCGATCACGCCGAGATCGTCGAGCCAGCCCGCCAGGGGCAGCACGTCCGGGACGAGGTCCGTCGGGAACACCAGATACAGGAGCGCCAAGAGCAGGAGGACCTTCGGTGAGACCCCCGACTCACGGCTGCGCACGAAGCGCCACAGGGCCACGAGGCCCGCCCAACGACCACGTTTCATCACCACGAGAATCTGACACGGCGCGGGTGTGGCCGCCACGACGACGGCGTCGTTCGCGAGAAGAATCGCTGGCGGGGGGATGAAGCGCCGCCGGGGAATGGGAGGCGCGATGAGGTGCGCGCCCTGGGGCGGAGCGTGCGTGGGCGTCGACGGCTCCGGAAAACGCGAACGGCGACCCGTGGGTCGCCGTTCCGTCGCGCGGCGAGCGCAGCCGAGCGCTGCGCGTCGCCGTGGTGTACGCAATGCGCCGTGAGGACACGGCGCACCGCGTCGTCGTCACTTGTCGCTGAGAGCCGCGACGCCGGGGAGGTTCTTGCCTTCGAGCAGCTCCAGGGAGGCGCCGCCGCCCGTGGAGACGTGGCTCACCTTGTCCTCGATGCCGAACTTCATCGCAGCGGTGGCGGTGTCGCCACCACCGATGATCGTGGTGGCGCCGTTCTGGGTGGCCTCGACGACCGCCTGGCCGACGCTCTTGGTGCCCTCCGCGAAGATGTCGAACTCGAACACGCCGACCGGGCCGTTCCAGACGATCGTCTTGGCGCTCTTCACCGCCTCGGCGAACACCTTGCGGGACTCGGGGCCGCAGTCGAAGCCCTCCAGGTCGTCGGGGATCCCGGTCGCGTCCGTCGCCGCGCCCACCTTGGCGTCGGGCCCGAACTTGTCGCCGGTGACGTAGTCCTGGGGGAAGTACAACTTGACGTTCTTCTGCTTCGCCTTCTCGACGAGCCCCTGGACGATCTTGGCGCCCTCTTCATCGAAGAGGCTCTTGCCGATGCTGACGCCGAACACGACCTTCTTGAAGGTGTAGGCCATGCCGCCGCCGATGATCATCGCGTCGACCTTGTCGAGGAGGTTGTCGATGAGCTGGATCTTGTCCGCGACCTTGGCGCCGCCGAGGATCGCGAGGAAGGGGCGCTCGGGGTTCGACAGCGCGCGGCCGAAATACTCGAGCTCCTTCTGCATCAAGAAGCCGGCGGCCCGCTGGGGCAGCTCGACGCCGACCATGGACGCGTGGGCGCGGTGCGCGGTGCCGAAGGCGTCGTTCACGTAGACGTCGCCGAGCTTGGTGAGGCTGGCGCGGAAGGCGCTCACGGCAGCGGGATCCGCGCCCTTGCCCTCTTCTTCCTTGTGGAAGCGCAGGTTCTCGAGGAGCACCACGGCGCCGGGCTCGAGCTGGGCACAGGCCTTCTCCACCTCGGGGCCCACGCAGTCGTTCAGGAACGTCACCGGACGGGACAGGAGCTTCTCCAGCTCCTTGGCCACGGGCGCCATGGAGTACTGGGGATCGGGGCTGCCCTTCGGGCGGCCCAGGTGGCTCATCAACACGACGCTGGCGCCTTGATCCAGAGCATGCTGAATCGTCGGCAGCGCGGCCACGATGCGGGCGTTGTTGGTGATGCGCCCGTCCTGCAGTGGCACATTGAAATCGACGCGGATCAGCACGCGCTTGCCGGCGAGCTTCAGGTCCGAAATGCTCAGCTTGTTGAACGACATGGCGGCTAGTTAGGCCGGTGACGCAGCCGTGTAAAGACCGCTCCCGGGGCCAAAGTAGCGATCGGTTCGCCACGGGGAGCACGCGCCCATCAGGGCCCGCAACCCCTCGCGGGGGCCCCTGGTGACTGACTGGGCGGTTGACGGGCGGGGCGCGGCCGGGCCACACAGGGGGGCCATGCTCAGGACCGGCACGATCGCGGACTCGGACGGGCACGGGCTCGTCCCTCGCTCTCCGAAGGAGCCGGGGCGGCTCGGTCGTCGCTGGCTCGGGATGATGGGGCACTATTCGACGATTGCCCCCTTTGTCCTGCGCCGGATCTTCCCCGTGGTGCAGCCGCCGACCGCCCCCTGGGCGGTGACCTGGGAGGACCGGGAGCTCGGCCCGGTCCGGCTCACGGGGCGGCTGCGGGCCCTGGACGGGGACGAGCTGCTCGTCGTCGTTCATGGCCTCGGCGGCTCCGTCCAGAGTGGGTACATGCCCCTCGCGTTGGCCGCCGCGGAGCGCGCGGGCATGTCGTGCATCCTGCTCAACGTGCGGGGAGCGGACCGGTCCGGCGAGGACATCTCCCACGCGGGGCTCACCGAGGATCTCCAGGCCGTGTTCCAGAGCCCCTTGCTCGCGGCCTACCGGCGCATCTACCTCCTCGGCTACTCCCTCGGCGGTCACCTGGCCCTGCGCTACGCGACCGAGGCGCCCGACCCGCGGCTTCGCGGTGTGGTCGCGGTCAGCTCCCCCCTCGATCTCGACGCGGCGGCGCAGGCCTTCGACCGGAGCCGCTGGAGCGTGTACCGGCACCACGTCCTCGCGAGCTTGCAGGCCATCTACGAGGCTCGCTACCGACGCCGTGGGGGACCGCTGACCCCCGAGGAGGTACGGCGCATTCGCCGGATCCGCGAGTGGGACGAGCGCGTGGTCGCGGAGCGCTTCGGGTTTCGAGGCGCGGACGATTATTATCGACGTGTGAGCGTGAGCGGATGTCTCGGTGCGCTCCAACGTCGTGCCCTCTACGTGGGGACCCACGGGGACCCCATGGTGCCGCGGGACACGGTGGTCGGAGCGCTGGAGGGCGCCGCGTCGTGTCTGGACGTGCGCTGGGCCACGTGGGGCGGGCACATGGGGTTCGCGAAGGATTTCGATCTCGGCCTGCCGGGGCCCCGCGGGCTCGAGCACCAGGTGTTGGCCTGGCTCCGCGCCGAGACGGGGTGAGCTTGGAGGCGCGAGGGCGGCGCCCACGCCTCGCGTTGGGGTGAGGTCGGATGCGGCGCCCGCGCCCAGGGTATCGAGGATGGGCTGGGTGCTGACGTCAGCGTCGCTGGTTGCCCTGGGCGGGTACGAGGAGGGCGACGTGCTCCTGGCGGGGCGCGTCGGCGAAGGCTCGCTCCGCACCCTGCAGAAACAGGGGGCGCGGCTGAGAGGCCACGGCGGCGACTTCGAAGCCGCTCCGCTCCGCGGCGCGCTGGAGCTCCGCGTCCGCGCGCAAGGCCTGGCGATCGACGACGGAGTCTGCGACCACGATGACGACCCGTCCCTCCGGAGCGAGCACGCGGCGTAGCTCCCGGAGCGTGGCGCCGATCTCGTCCTGCCAGCGTCGGGCGGCGGCGAGGCGTCCCAGGCGACGGTACTCGCGTCGAGCGCCGATCTCGTCGCGCCGAAGGGAGCCTTCGTTCAGCGCCAGCCACTGGAGGCGGTGGAGGTGATGATCGAGGTAGTCGTAGACGCCGGGATACGGCGGCGAGGTCACGACGAGATCGATCGTGCGCGAGGGGACGTGGCGGAGGCGGCGCGCGTCGGCGACCGCGATTTGGGCGACGGGGACGCGCGCCGGCAAGCGTCGCTTGTAGTCGCCGAGACGCGCGGCGAGCTCTTCGGTCTTTTGCGTGAACAGCGCGATGGCGAAGCCCGACGGCAGGCGCCGGGGCGCCTTGCGCCGCGTCGTGTCTCCCTCGGAGTGAGCGACCTTGGTGAGCATCGAGGAGAGCACGAGCCGCAGCGCGCGCTGGGTGTCTCCGGGGCGCAGCTGCTCGATGCCGTGGCTCAGGCTGTCGAGCTCCAGGAGGATGTGCACGGGATAGCGCTCGCGATCCTCGGGCCCGTAGAGGCGCAGGGGAGCCGCCTTGGCGACGCGACGCTCCTCGGCTTGCTCGGCGATGTGCTCCGCAGTCGCGAGCAGCCGATCCGCGAAGGCGCGGGTGAGCCCGAGGGTCTTGAGCCAGGCGAGCTCCACCGCGAGGGGGTTCAGGTCCGAGCCGACGGCGCGGCGACCCGCAGCGCGCGCCTCCACGAGGACCGTGCCGCTGCCGCAGAAGGGATCGAGGACTCGCTGGCCCTTCTCGGAGAGCCCCTCGATGAGCCGAGCCGCCGTGAGGGGGTGGAGCCGCGCGGGGTAGCTGTGAAAGCCGTGTACGTCGGCCATCACCTGCTCCTCTCGGGGCGACACCGCGAGGGCACGGATCAACGTGTCGCGCTCCGCGTCGCTCCCTCCGCGCACCTCGACCCGGCCGCCGACGTGACTCAAAGCGCGGCGCTCTCGGCGCGGCGGCGGCTCGGGGCGAGCCGGGGCGCCCGCGGACGGGCGCTGGCCACGCGGCGGCCGTGCGTCGGGGCGTGAGGCTTTCGGGCGCGGCGCCTGCGCGTCGTCGTTCGGACGTGGTGATCGAGCGTCGTAGGGGCGCCGTGACCGCTCGTCGGATCGTGAGGACTTCGGGCGAGGAGGCCTCGCGTCGTCGGAGCGCGACGGCTTCGCGTCGGGGCGCGGGGACCTCCCGTGGGGCGACGGGGCGCTCGAGGTGGGGCCACGCGAGGACTGGCCGCGCGAAGACTGGCCGCGCGAGGACTGGCTGCGCGGAGACTGGCCGCGCGAAGACTGGGCTCGCGAGGAAGGTGCGCGTGAGGACTGGCCCTGTGAGGACTGGGCGCGGGGCGGGCGAGGGGAGCGGCGGGCGGCTGGCACGGCGGGAGCATGGCCGCGCGCTGGCTCCACACAAGGGGATTCTCTCAGTGAGGACGAAGGCCCCGATCCGCCAGGGACTTCAGGCGGCTCCACAGCCCGCTGGCGAGGGCCCCGTCCGCGACGTCCAGCACCCGCTGGATCACGCCGAGCACGTCGCCCTCCCCCGCCCAGTGTCTGCGGAGGACCTCGGCGCTGGTGGATTTCAGGAGCCCGTTCAGGACGTAGGCCGTGAGCGCGACGTCATCCACGTACCCCACGGGCCCGGCGAGCCCTTCGGGGACGAGGTCCAGGGGCGAGACGAAGTAGGCGATGGTCGCGGCGAGCTTCGCCTTCTCCGTCAGGGGGACGGCGGGATCGACGACCAGGCGACACAGGAGATGGAACAGGTCGGGCCCGACCAGCAACAGATCGGCGTACTTGTACCCGACGCCCTTGCCCTCGAGCCACGCCCGAATCCGGTGGCGTAGGTCCTGGTAGAAATCATGGTGCTTCGTCTCGGCCATGACGAGCGAAGCATACCAGAGGCGCGCGCGTGCGCTCGGCGGCGTTCGGATCGAACCTCGAAGCTGCCGCTCGGGAGCGGCGGCGCGGGTGTGCCGCTCGCGTTTTTCGCTGCTGTTCCCCGGTGGCGTCCCCCGCTCGGGTGTGCTGACGCATGACCGTCGCAGGACAGCGGCGTGACGCTGCGCGGCGCTCGGCTCCGAGCCGAGCGCCGCGGTCGCGCGGAGTGGGCTGACGGTCGGCTGAGAGGAACTCAGGAGGCGTAGCCGCGCAGGTAGGGCAGCTGCTGCGCCGTGCGCCGGATGGCGTCCTCGTTCGCGAGGAGCTCGACCGTCGAGTCCCAGCGGCCCTCGAGGAAGGCCTTGCGGGGCCCGTCGGGCATGGTGAACGGGTAGCTGGCATGCCCCAGGCGGATCGTGCGCGTCTCCAGATCGACGGTGAGCTCCGCCTCGGGCTGCTGCTCCACGGCCGACATCAGCTGCTCCATCGTGGCGGCGTCGACGGTCGGGCACGGGATGCCCAAGGACTGGCAGTTCCCGTAGAAAATCTCCGCGAAGGACTCGCCCACGATGACCCGGATCCCCTCGCCCCAGCGGGCGATCGCCTGCGGCGCGTGCTCACGGCTCGAGCCGCAGCCGAAGTTCTGGTTCACCAGGAGCACCTGAGCGCCGCTGAACTTCGGCTCGTCGAAGGAGTGGGTCTTGCCCTGCTCCTTCAGCTGCAGCCGGTCGTCTTCGAAGGCGTGTTCGCCGAGGCCGTCGAAGGTGACGGTCTTGAGGAAGCGGGCAGGGATGATGCGATCGGTGTCGATGTCGTTGCCGCGCACCGGGATGGCGCGCCCACGGATCGTGACTCGTTTGGTATCCATTTTCGTTCCTCGCGGCTCAGTGAATGCCGAACAGCTCCCGTGCGTCGGTGACCTCGCCGGCGATCGCGGCGGCGGCGACCATCGCCGGGCTCATGAGCAGGGTGCGTCCGGTGGGCGAGCCCTGCCGTCCCTTGAAGTTGCGGTTGGAGCTCGAGGCGCACAGCTCGCGCCCCTGGAGCTTGTCGGGGTTCATCGCCAGGCACATGGAGCAGCCGGGCTCGCGGAACTCGAAGCCGGCCGCCGTGAGGAGCTTGTCGTAGCCGCGCTCGATCGCCGCCTTCTTCACCTGGTGGGAGCCGGGGACCACGATGGCCCGCACGCCCTCCTTGACCTTGAGGTTCTTGCCATCGAGCAGCCGGACGACCTCCTCGATGTCGCTCAGGCGCCCGTTGGTGCAGGAGCCGATGAAGGCCACGTCCACCTTGGTGCCCGCGATCTTCTGGCCGGGCTCGAGGGACATGTAGCGGTAAGCCTCTTGCACGGTGTCCCGCTCGCTGGGATCGACGTCATCGAGCTTCGGGATCGTGCCTCCCACGGAGGTGGACTGTCCGGGCGTGATGCCCCAGGTGACCACCGGCTCGATCTCCTCCGCGGCGATGCGGACGACGTCGTCGTACTGCGCGTCGGGATCGCTGCGCAGGGACTGCCAGTCCGCCACGGCGCGCTCCCAGGCCTCGCCCTGGGGAGCATACTCGCGCCCCTTCAGGTAGTCGTACGTCGTCTGGTCGGGCTGCACGTAGCCGCAGCGCGCGCCGCCCTCGATGCTCATGTTGCAGACGGTCATGCGCTCGTCCATCGACATGGCGTCGAACACGTCGCCCGCGTACTCGTAGGCGAACCCGACGCCGCCCTTCACGCCGAGCTTCTGGATGATGTAGAGGGCGACGTCCTTGGCGTACACGCCGGGGCGCAGCTTCCCGTTCACCTCGATCCGCCGCACCTTCAGCTTGTCCATGGCGAGGGTCTGCGTGCCGAGCACGTCGCGCACCTGGCTCGTGCCGATGCCGAAGGCGAGGGCCCCGAAGGCGCCGTGGGTCGAGGTGTGGGAGTCGCCGCAGCAGATCGTCATGCCCGGCTGCGTCAGCCCGCGCTCGGGCCCCACCACGTGCACGATGCCCTGCTCCGACTTCTCCGGGGAGAAGAGGCGGATGCCGTGCCGCTTCACGTTGCCCTCGAGGGCGACCATCATCTGCTCGGCGAGGCTGTCCCCGTAGGGGCGCAGCTGGGACGTGGTGGGGATGATGTGGTCCACCGTCGCGAAGGTGCGCTCGGGGAACATCACGCGCAGGCCGCGCTCCTCCAACATGGCGAACGCCTGGGGGGAGGTCACCTCGTGGATGAGGTGCAGCCCCATGAACAGCTGGAACTGCCCGGAGGGGAGCTTGCCGACGGTGTGCCTGTCGAAGACCTTTTCGTACAGAGTCTTGCCCATGAGGTGAGCCTTTCCTTACTTGGATTGTCCGCTGAGTGTTCGAATCATTTCTCTGCGCCCGCGCTGCCGGACGGCGCGCCCTTCCCGAGGGGCGCGGGGGAGTCGCCGGCGGGCGCGTCGGTGGATTTGCGACGCCCTCTGCCCTTCCGGGCCGACGCCGCGGCTGGTCCGCGGCTCGTGGTGGTGCTCTCCGCGAGCTCCGCCAGACGATCCGCGAGGGCATTGCCGAAGCGGGCGAAACCGGCGAGCTCGGCGGACTCGAAGGCGAGCCACACCTTCTCGATGGCCTGCTCGCGGCTCGCGCGCAGGGCCTCCATGGTGCGACGCCCCCGCGGGGTCAGAGCATACTCGCGGTGCCGCGCGTCGCCTCGCGCCACGCGCACCGTCACCAACCCCTTGTCCACGAGCTGCCGGATCAGCTTGCTCACGGCGGCGGCGCTGCTGTCTCGTCGCCGCGCGAACATCGTCGGCATGAAATGCTCGGAGCTGATCTCCTCGAGCACCTCCCACTGGGGATCGGTGAGCCCGGCCTCCTCCGCGAGCTGCTGGCGGCGCTGGCGAAACAGCTCCGCCAACCTCCCGAGCACCTCGATCCCCTGGTGCACCAGCTCGAGGCGCCCGGCGGTCGCGTCGGCGCGCGCCGGAGCCGCTCGGGGGGCGGGGCTGGGGGATGCTGGCACGGCTCAATAGTTAACCTGGGTAAACGAGATCGGCAAGGGGATTCGCGCGCCGAGCCGCCGGTGGTAGCGTCGGGGTGCTCCCTCCGGGTCCCGGTGGGAACCCCCGAAGGTGTCGCCATGGTCAAGTTCGCGGACGAGCAGGTACGGAAGGCGCTCGAGCTGAAGGCGCGGAGCGTGGAGCGCGACGACGTGGAGCGCGTCGCGGGGAATCGGGCGGCGGTGCAGGCCCTGATCGACGAGCTCCCGCAGGATCTCGGCCGCGCACGGAAGCAGGCGACGCTCCTCTTCGAGTTCGTCGAGTTCGCCGCCGCGGAGATGCGCGCGAGCGACGCGGGCGAGGGGGGACACGTCCCGCCCTTCGAGGCGGTGCGCGAGGCCGTGGGCGCTTTGCTCTACCTTTCGGCGCCCATCGATCTCGTGCCGGACACGGAGGACGGCGGGTTCTTGGACGACGCGGCCATCCTCGAGCTCGCGGTGCAGAACATCGTCGAGGAGCTCCGGGCCTTCTGCGAACGGCGGGGTCTCGACGCCAGCGACGCGCTGTAGAGCCGACCCATGGCCGTCCCCCTCCTCGATCTGGCGGCGCATCACGCGCCGCTCCGCGACTCCCTCGCTGCCGCCGTGCAGGGGGTGCTCGACGCCAACGCGTTCATCCTCGGCCCCACCGTCGCGCGCTTCGAGGAGCAGATGGCGGCCCACCTCGGTGTGCCCCACGCGCTCGGCGTCTCCTCGGGCACCGACGCGCTGGTCGTGAGCCTGCTCGCTGCGGGGATAGGCCCCGGGGACGAGGTCGTCACGACGCCCTTCTCGTTCTTCGCCACGGCGGGGGCCATCCTCCGGGTGGGCGCGCGCCCGGTCTTCGTCGACATCGATCCGAGGAGCTACAACATCGACGCGGAGCGGGTCCCGGACGTCACGACGGAGCGCACCCGAGGGATCTTGCCGGTGCACCTGTTCGGTCGCGCCGCGCCGATGGCGCCGCTGCTCGCGTGGAGCCGCGAGCGGAGGCTCACGGTGATCGAGGACGCGGCGCAGGCGTTGGGGACCTTCGTCTCCGACGCGGAGCAGGGAGGCCCGCGTCCCGCGGGCGCGGTCGGTGACTTCGGTTGCTTCAGCTTCTTTCCCTCGAAGAACCTGGGCGCGGCCGGCGACGGGGGCCTCGTGGTGTGCCGCGACGCGCAACGCTGGGAGCGGCTACGGCGGCTCCGGGTTCACGGAGCGTCCCGGCCTCATCACCACGAGGAGGTGGGCGGGAACTTCCGGCTCGACGCGCTCCAGGCGGCCCTCCTGGAGGTGAAGCTCCCGCACCTGGAGTCGTGGGTGGAGCGACGCCGGGCGAACGCGGCCCGCTACCGGCGTCTGTTCTTGGAGTCGGGCTTGGTGAAGGACGGGGCTCCGTATCCCACGTCCGATCATCCCTTGGTCCTGCCGGAGGCGGCGCCGGGGCACTCCTACAACCAGTTCGTCGTGCGCGCGGGCGACCGCGACGGACTGGCGCGGCACCTTGGGGCGCGGGCGATCGGCCACGCGGTGTATTACCCGCGTCCGCTCCACCTGCAGCCTGCCCTCGCGGCGCTGGGCCACGCGGCGGGCGCCTTCCCCGAGGCAGAGCGGGCTGCGGCAGAGGTGCTCGCGCTCCCGATCTACCCGGAGCTGTCCGAGGAGCAGGCCTGCGAAGTCGTCGACGCAGTGGTCTCCTTCTTCGGGAAGCGCTGAACGTTCTTCGAGAAGTGCTGAACGGGGGAGCCGGGGAGCGCGCTCCGAGGCCGGGGTGTGCGCCGCTCCTGGCGCCGTGTTCGCGCGCGTGAAAGCGGACGTTTTCCGGGGAGCCGGCACGGAACGCTGCGTGCGCGCGTGCGCGGTGACGCGCGCAGGGAGGACCTGCGGTCGAGGAGCGCTCTCGCTCGTTCAGGTGTCGGCGGTGAGGCGAGCCCGTGCTATGAGAGCCGTGCGTTCTTCGCGGTGTCGTGCTGCACGGGCCGCCCAGGGCGAGGACTCGTGCGGGATCGCGATCCCGGAGCGAGTCGGCCGAGCGACGAACGGCTCTCCACGGCCTTCGCCTCCGCTAGGGAGTCCAAGTCAGGACGTGACCCAGAGCGCCGGGGCACCGCCTCCCCTCTCCGATCGGGAGTGGAGGGGAATACACAAGCAACCCCGGGTTGAAGTATAAGCCCGTCACCTCACGGACCTCACAAGGAAAGAACAGGATGATCAAGGTCGGTATCAATGGTTTTGGCCGCATTGGCCGCATGGTTTTCAGGGCCGCTGCCCAGCGCGACGATCTCGAGATCGTGGCCATCAACGATCTGCTCGACGTCGACTACCTGGCGTACATGCTCAAGTACGACTCGGTGCACGGCCGCTTCAAGGGCGAGGTCTCGGTCAAGGACGGCAAGCTGGTCGTCAACGGCAAGGAGATCCGCGTGACCGCCGAGACCGATCCCACGAAGCTGAACTGGGGCGGGGTCGGCGCGGACGTGGTGGTCGAGTCCACCGGCATCTTCCTCACCAAGGAGGGCGCCGAGGGCCACATCAAGGCCGGCGCGAAGAAGGTCGTCATGTCGGCGCCGTCGAAGGATGACACCCGGATGTTCGTGATGGGCGTCAACGACGACACCTACAACGGCGAGGCGATCGTCTCCAACGCGTCCTGCACGACGAACTGCCTGGCTCCGGTCGCCAAGGTGCTCAACGACACCTTCGGGATCAAGCGCGGCCTGATGACGACGGTGCACGCCACCACCGCCACGCAGAAGACCGTCGACGGCCCCTCGAAGAAGGATTGGCGCGGCGGCCGCGGCATCCTCGAGAACATCATCCCGTCCTCGACGGGCGCGGCCAAGGCCGTCGGCAAGGTGATCCCGGAGCTGAACGGCAAGCTCACCGGCATGGCGTTCCGCGTGCCCACCTCCGACGTCTCGGTGGTGGATCTCACGGTGGAGCTCCAGAAGGAAGCCACCTACGACGAGATCTGCCGCGCCATGAAGGCGGCCTCGGAGGGGCCCATGAAGGGCGTCCTCGGGTACACGGAGGACAAGGTCGTCTCCACGGACTTCGTGGGTGAGTCCTGCACCTCGGTGTTCGACGCCGACGCGGGCATCCAGCTCGACAAGACCTTCGTGAAGGTGGTCGCCTGGTACGACAACGAGTGGGGTTACTCCTGCAAGGTGCTCGACCTGGTGAAGCGCATCGCCGGCTGAGCGCGACGTCTTGTCCACGCGACGAACGCCCGGGGTCAGCCGACCTCGGGCGTTCGTGTATGGGGGCCGCGGACGGGCTCAGTAGTGCCAGGGGAACTTGGAGTAGTCGCGGGGGCGCTTCTCGAGGAAGGCGTCGCGTCCCTCCTGAGCCTCCTCCGTGCCATAGGCGAGGCGGGTGGCCTCGCCCGCGAAGAGCTGCTGCCCCACCATGCCGTCGTCCGGTAGGTTGAAGCCGAACTTGAGCATGCGCATGGCGGTGGGGCTCTTGCTGTTGATGATGGCGCCCCACTCCAGGGCGACCTTCTCGAGGTCGGCGTGGGGCACGACGGCGTTGACCATGCCCATCGCTGCGGCCTGCTCCGCGTCGTAGTCGAGGCCGAGGAAGAAGATCTCGCGCGCCTTCTTCTGGCCCACCTGGCGCGCGAGGAGCGCGGAGCCGTAGCCGCTGTCGAAGCTGGCCACGTCCGGATCCGTCTGCTTGAACATCGCGTGTTCGCGGCTGGCGAGGGTCAGATCGCACACCACGTGCAGGCTGTGTCCGCCGCCCGCGGCCCAGCCCGGGACCACGGCGATCACCACCTTGGGCATGAAACGGATCAGGCGCTGCACCTCGAGGATGTGCAGCCGCCCCAAACGCGCAGGATCGACCCCGGCGTCGCCCTCGTACTTGTAACCGTCCTTGCCGCGGATGCGCTGGTCACCGCCGGAGCAGAAGGCCCAGCCGCCGTCGCGCGGAGACGGGCCGTTGCCCGTGAGGAGCACGCAGCCGACGTCACTCCAACAGCGAGCGTGATCGAGGGCAGCGTAGAGCTCGTCGACGGTCCGAGGGCGGAAGGCGTTGCGCACCTCGGGGCGATTGAACGCGATGCGGACCGTGCCGTGGGCGCGAGCGCGGTGATAGGTGATGTCCTCGAAGGAGAAGCCCTCCACCGGGGTCCAGGCGTTGGCGTCGAAGATGTCGGAGACCATGGGCCCGGCATTATGCACGAACTCACGGTCAGCTCGACCTGAACGCGGCGCGATCTGGGTGGCGGCTCGAGGGGGCGTGGCTCCCCGGGGGCTCCCTTCGCGCGACGAGCGGCTCGGCTCGGGAGCCGCTCGTCGCTCGGGGGCGCCGTCAGAGCTTCCCGAGGGCGATCAGGAGCGTACGACGCAGGGGTTCGGCCGCGCCCCACAGGAGCTGGTCGCCCACGGTGTAGATCGAGAGGTACTCGGGGCCGAGGCGGAGCTTGCGGACCCGCCCGAGGGCGATGCGCAGGGTGCCGGACACGGCCGCCGGGGAGAGCCGGGCGAGGGTGGCCGCCTTGTCGTTCTCGACGAAATCCACCCACTCGTTGCCGGAGCGGAGCGCGTCCTCGATCTCCGCGAGGGGTACGTCCTTCGTGAGCTTCAGGGTGAGGGCCTGGCTGTGGGAGCGCATGGCGCCGACGCGCACGCACACGCCGTCGACGGGCACCTCCGGGTTCAGGCCGAGGATCTTGTTCGTCTCGACCTGCCCCTTCCACTCCTCGCGGGTCTGGCCACCGTCGACGGCGCGGTCGATCCATGGGATGAGGCTGCCGGCGAGCGGCGCGCCGAACTCACTCTGCGGGAAGGTCTCGCCCCGCATCAGGTCGATCACCTGGCGATCGAGCTCGAGGATGCTGGCGCTCGGATCGGCGGCTGCTGGCGCGGCGCCGAGCACGGCCATCTGACGGACGAGCTCACGCATGTTGCGGGCGCCGGCCCCCGAGGCGGCCTGGTAGGTGGCCGCGTTGATCCACTCGACCCAGCCCCGCTCGAACAGGGGAGCGATGGCCATGAGCATCAAGCTCACGGTGCAGTTGCCCCGATGAAATCGCGCTGGCCCGCGGCGATCGCCTCGTCGATGCGTCGACGATTGACGGGATCGAGCACGATCACCGAGTCGTCGGCCATGCGCAGGGTGGAGGCGGCGTCGATCCAGTAGCCCTTCCAGCCGCTCCCGCGGAGGTCGCCGTGCACGGACGTCGTGTAGTCGCCGCCCTGGCAGCTGATGATGGCGTCCATCTCCGCGAGCGCCTTGGTATCGGTGGCGTCACGCAAGGGCTTCTTGCCCTGACCCACGTCCGGGCCGAGCTCTCCAGCCTGCGAGGTGGAGAAGAACACCGGCTCGAAGTGCTCGAAGTCGCCTTCTGCACGCATGCGCTCCAGGAGAACGGAGCCGACCATGCCACGCCATCCCACGATACCTACGGTGGTCACTGTGATTTCCTCTGTGGTGAGGCCCGCCGAGCGGGCGCGGCTGGAGTGAACCAAAGGGATGGCCGGCGCGCAAATCCGCGCCGCGGATGCCCTCAGCGCGGGGTCTGGAAATGAACGAGGCCCGGACCATTGGTCCGGGCCCTCGCGGGCAGCCCTCGTCGGGCCTCGGCTCGACGGAGCCGCGAGCGCCTGCCAGCGCCCTGCTACGGGCGCCGTCAGGGGCACGGGCTCACTTGATGAACAGCATCTCCTGATAGGTGGGCAGCGGCCACAGGTCGTCCGCGATCACCGTCTCGAGCTTGTCCGCGGCGTCGCGCACCGCGTTCATGGCGGGGATCACCGTGTCACGGCAGTAGAGCGCGCCGGCCATGCCCTCCTCGTGCTCGCTCTCGATGGCGGCGGCGAGCTTGGCGATACCCGCCTGGAGCGCGCCGACGAGCTCGGTGGTCTCGGTGAGCACCGTCAGATCGGGGCTGAGCCCCGCGCCCTTCACGTTGACCGCGGCCGCACCCAGCTCGCTCTGGTAACGCAGCGCGGCAGGCAGGATGGTCGTCTTGGCCATGCGCAGGGCGATCCGCGCCTCGAGCAGGATCGACTTGATGTACTGCTCGACGTAGGTCTCGTAGCGGCTCGCCAGCTCCCGGGGCGACAGCACCTTGTGCTTGTCGAAGAGGGCCCGGGTCTCCTCCGAGTCGAGCGCCGTGAGCGCATCCGGCGTGGTCCGCAGGTTCGGCAGGCCGCGCTTCTCCGCCTCGGCGTGCCACTCCGCGGAGTAGCCGTTCCCGTTGAAGATCACCCGGTCATGCTTGTCCAGGATGCCCTTGAGCAGGACCTGCACGGCGTCCTTCAGCTCCATGCCGCTCGCCAAGGACTTCTCGAGCTCCGTGGCGCAGAAGTCGAGGGACTCGGCGAAGATCGTGTTCAGGGCGACGAGGGGACCGGAGATCGACTGGTTGCCGCCGACGGCGCGGAACTCGAAGCGGTTGCCCGTGAACGCGAACGGGCTCGTGCGGTTCCGATCCCCGGCGTCCTTCGGGAGCTTGGGCAGAGTGTCGACGCCGATCTCGAGGGTGCCCTTGGCCTTGGACGACTTGGCGCCGCCCGCCTTGATCTGCTCGAACACGTCCGTCAGCTGATCGCCGAGGAAGATCGAGATGATGGCGGGGGGAGCCTCGTTCGCTCCGAGGCGGTGATCGTTGCCCGCCGAGGCGATGGTGGCGCGCAGCACGGGCGCGTACTTGTCCACGCCGCGGATCACGGCCGCGCAGAACACGAGGAACTGCATGTTCTCGTGGGGCGTGTCACCGGGATCGAGCAGGTTGCCCTGGGTCGAGTTGCCGAAGGAGTAGTTCACGTGCTTCCCGGACCCGTTGAGCCCCTTGAAGGGCTTCTCGTGGGTGGAGCACGCCAGGCCGTACTTGGTGGCGACCCGCTTCAAGGTCGCCATGACGAGCTGCTGGTGGTCGCTCGCGACGTTGGCCGCTTCGTACACGGGTGCGCACTCGAACTGTCCGGGAGCGACCTCGTTGTGGCGCGTCTTGACGGGGATACCCAGCTTGAAGAGCTCGCGCTCGACTTCCATCATGTACGCGAGGACGCGCTCGGGGATGATCCCGAAGTAGTGGTCGTCGAACTCCTGGCCCTTGCCGGAGGGGGCGCCGAACAAGGTGCGGCCCGTGAGCATCAGGTCGGGGCGCTGCGTGTAGAACTTGGTGTCGACCAGGAAGTACTCCTGCTCGGGGCCGGCGAAGGAGTTGACCGCGGCGATGTCGTCGTGGCCGAACAGCTTGAGGACGCGCTGCGCCTGCTTGTTCAGGGCCTGGATGGACCGCAGGACCGGCGTCTTCTTGTCGAGGGCCTCGCCGGTCCAGGACACGAAGACCGTGGGGATGCACAGGGTCACGCCGTTCGGGTTCTCGATCAGGTAGGCAGGGCTCGTCACGTCCCAGGCCGTGTAGCCACGCGCCTCGTGGGTGCCGCGGATGCCGCCGTTGGGGAAGCTCGAGGCGTCGGGCTCACCCTGGATGAGGGTCTTGCCCGCGAACTCCGCCAGGGCCCGTCCGTCCGTGCCCGGTGACAGGAAGCTGTCGTGCTTCTCCGCGGTCCAGCCAGTGAGCGGATAGAAGACGTGGGCGTAGTGGGTGGCGCCCTTCGCGATCGCCCAGTCCTTCATGGCCGCGGCGACCGTGTCGGCGACCTCGGGATCGAGGGTCGCGCCCGTCTCGATCGTCTTGAGCAAGGACTTGTAGACGGGCTTGGGCAGATGCTCCTGCATCGCCTTGTGGCCGAAGACGTTCTGCCCGAACAGCTCACCCGTGGGCACCTTGTGATCGAGGGGAGCGACGGTGGACTGGTAGCTCGCGATAGCCGCGATGGCCTGTGCTCGGCTGTTGCTCATGTTCGTGACTTGCCTGTCAAAAAGGGGATGGGGGAAACTGCAGCCCAGAGGCCGGGCTGGGGATGGACCTGGCTCGGTGCGGGGCCCGACCGGGTCGGGGCGACCGCCGTTCCTGAACACGGAGAGCTATAACCCGCCCTGCTTTTCGGAAATGTTTCGTGGAGCCGGCGAAGCACGAAAGTTGGAAACGTGCTCTCCAGGGGTCCGCGAGAGCGCGAGCGACCCAGCTTAGCACCGCCCGGAGCAGGTGGGCGGGGACGGCGGGCAGCCGCCTCGAGAAAAATGCGGGGCGGCCCCCGCCGCGCGTCGACGGGGGCGCCAGCGGGGCTCAGCGCGTGGTCGGAAGATGGAGCCGGGCGTCGTGGATGCTCTGGAAGAAGTCGTTGCCCTTGTCGTCGACGACGATAAAGGCAGGGAAGTCCACGACTTCGATGCGCCAGACCGCTTCCATGCCGAGCTCGGGATACTCGAGTACCTCGACCTTCTTGATGCAGTCCTGCGCCAAGCGCGCGGCTGGTCCGCCGATCGAGCCGAGATAGAAGCCGCCGTAGCGGGCGCAGGCTTCCGTGACGGCGCGGGAGCGGTTCCCCTTGGCCAGCATGACGAGGCTGCCGCCCGCCGCCTGGAACTGCGCCACGTAGGAGTCCATCCGGCCTGCCGTCGTCGGACCGAAGGATCCAGAGGCGTAGCCTTCGGGTGTCTTCGCCGGCCCCGCGTAGTACACCGGGTGATTCTTGAGGTAGTCGGGGAGCGGCTCTCCTGCGTCGAGCCGCTCCTTCAACTTGGCGTGGGCGATGTCCCGCGCCACGACGAGCGATCCCGTGAGGGAGAGCCTCGTGCGGATGGGGTACTGGGAGAGCTGCGCGCGGATGTCCGACATCGGGCGGTTCAGATCCACACGGACGACCTCCTCGCGGAGCTGCGCCTCCGTGGTCTCCGGCAGGTACTTGGCGGGATCGGTCTCGAGCTCCTCGAGAAAGATTCCTTGGGCCGTGATCTTGCCGAGGGCCTGGCGATCCGCCGAGCACGACACGGCGATGCCCACGGGGAGCGACGCGCCGTGTCGGGGGAGCCGAATCACGCGCACGTCGTGGCAGAAGTACTTGCCGCCGAACTGAGCACCGATGCCGAGCTTCCTCGAGAGCGCCAGGACCTCCCCTTCGAGCTCGACGTCGCGCAGGCCATGGCCCGCCAGGCTGCCCTGGGTCGGCAATCCGTCGAGGTAGCGCGCCGAGGCCAGCTTGGCGACCTTCAGGTTGTGTTCGGCGCTCGTGCCCCCGATGACGATGGCCAGGTGATAGGGCGGGCACGCGGCGGTGCCGAGGGAGGCCATCTTGTCCTCGAGGAACTTCAAGAGCCGCTCTCGGTTCAGGAGCGCCTTCGTCTCCTGGTAGAGGAACGACTTGTTCGCCGAGCCTCCGCCCTTGGCCATGAAGAGGAACTTGTATTCGCCGCCCTCCGTGGCCTGGAGCTCGATCTGCGCCGGGAGGTTGGTGCCCGTGTTCTTCTCGGTGAAGGTGTCGAGGGGCGCCATCTGCGAGTAGCGCAGGTTCGCCGTCGTGTAGGTGTCGAAGATGCCGCGGGCCAGCGCTTCTTCGTCGTCGTACCCGGTGAAGACGAGCTGCCCCTTCTTCCCGAGCACGATCGCCGTGCCCGTGTCCTGACAGCTGGGCAGGACGCGTCCCGACGCCACGCAGGCGTTCTGGAGGAGCTCCAGCGCGACGAAGCGGTCGTTGTCGGACGCCTCCGGGTCGTCGAGGATGCTGCGCAGCTGCGCGAGGTGCCCAGGGCGCAGGAGGAATGCGATGTCCGTGAAGGCCTCGCGGGCGAGCAGCGTCAGGGCTTCCTTGTCGACCCTCAGGAAGGTGTGCCCGGCGGCGTCGAAGGTCGAGACGTGATCGCGGGTGATCAGGCGGTAGGGGGTCGAGTCCTCACCGAGGGGGAGCAGGGGCGCATAACGAAAGTCGGCCATCGGGGCCGTCTTACCGCACTTCTCGCCTCCTCGCCGCAAGGGTCGTCTCTCCCGCCGCGACGACGGTCGGCGCGCGGCCGCGTGGTGAGAGGCCATCGACGAAGGCCTCGGAGCCCCCAGGCTGACGCGCTCGCTGGGGCTCGACGAGGCCACGTCGAGGCTTCGCCCTGGAATGACGCCCGCTCTACGTCCGCGGTGGGCTCAGAACAGGATGTTGGCGCCGACCGAGCTGTAGGGATAGCCGAGGCGGACCGTCAGACCCACGCGGTCGCCGAACTGGAAGCGCGCGCCACCGGCGAAGACGGGGACGAAGGGATGGAAGGTGCTTCCGTAGTCCCAGCTCGCGTAGCGCATCGCGGCGCCCGGCTCACCGAAGACGCTGATGATCTCCGTGAGGTAGAAGTTCCACTGCAAGACCACCGGGACCCAGAGCGTCGTCCCGCTGCAGCGATCCCGCCCCCAGTCGTCCCAGCAACGATCGCCGAGGCGGCGCGTGCGGCTCCCGTGGGTCCACCAGGCGACGTCCAGCCCGAAGCCGATCGCCATGTTGTTGTTGATCGTGGAGATCGGACCGTTGTGGAAGAGCGGGATGTTGGCGCGGACCCCGAGCCCGGGGCCATGTCCCGGCCACGCCCAGGACCAGATGCCGTGGGGCTCCAGCTCGAAGTCGTACTGCGCGTGCTGACCTGGGCGCTTGATGACGTTCGCGGCGTCTGCGTCCGGCGTGTACGCGAGGGAGGCGAACGCTGCGGCGAACGCCACGAGCGCGGAGATCAGGGACCTGCGGATAATGTATGCCATGGGTGTCGCCTGTCGGTAGGCTGGGGCCCTCCCGGCCTCAGCGTTTGCACACGTCTTATCAAGCGCACGGATCCACTGTCACCTGGAAAACCAAAGAGCACCTCGGCAGCACCTCGTCCTGCCCTTGGGAGACGTGGTTTTCGGTGTCGGTGCGCGGTCTCCGGAGGTGTGCGTTCGCGGCTCGGCGGCTGCGGGTCAAGGGCTTCGCGCCGCGTCGATTCGCTGACTAAGTGCTCATGCCACCGGAGGTGCGGTGCGCGGTACGCAGTGCGCGGAAGAATGCGCGGAAGAATGCGCGGCAGGCAAGGCGCGATGCGCGCGCATGAGCCCATGCTGCTCACTCCACATGAAATCGGATGGTTGCGCTGCGGGCGGCGCCCGCCTCCACGTGGAGGCGGTGTGTGCCTGGCTCGAGCTGCCAGGGGAGTTGGTGATCGGAGCCAGCGGGACCCAAGGGCATTCCGTCGAGAACGAACACGGGACGCGCGCTCGCCGGGACCCCACGGGCGCGGAGCAAGATGCGCTGCTGGGCTCGGGCGAGGGAGGGATCGAGGGCGAACCGTGCCCCGTCGTGCGGAAACGCCACGGCGAGCGACGACGTCGTCGTCGAGGTGACGCCGCCCGGGCAACGGGGATCCTCCGAGGACGGCGGAAGAGGGCGCTGCGCCGCCCGGGCCCACGCGAGGTACTGCTCGGGGTAGACCTCGAACACCCGCTCGACGGCGTCCTTGCAGGCGCGGGTGGCGCGAAGCCCGGAACTCGAGGCGACGGAGACGCGCTGGTGGAAGGTGCACCGGTGTCCGGGGACGTGGCCTGGGAGGAAGTGCTCCTTCACGCGGTGGGGACAGTCGGCGGTGGGGAGAGCGCCGCTCAGGGGGCACACCTCGGCGGAGACGAACTCCTCCGGGGTTCGGAGCGGCGCAGGGTCGCGATCGCGCATCGCCGCCAACATGACCTCCCGAAACAGCGGTCCGGCCCCGGTGACGCCGCTCGTGCCGCGCATGGGGCGTCCGTCGAAGTTGCCCACCCACACGGCCACGGTGACCTCGCGGGTGAACCCGATCGTCCAGTTGTCGCGGAAGCCCTTGGACGTCCCCGTCTTCACCGCGGCGGGGAAGGGGAGATCGAGCACGGTGTGCCTCCCGAAGCCTGCTTGGCGGGCGTGGGGATCCGCGAGCATGTCGGTCAGGAGGTGGGCGAGGGGCGCGGGGATCGCCCGTCGCTCCGTCGCGTCGGCGTCGTTCGGCGCCAAGGGCAACGAGTTCCCGGCGACGTCGAATGCGGCGCGCACGAATCGCAGCGGCCGGTGAACGCCGTCTCGCGCGAGGGCGGCGTAGGCGCTCGCGAGCTCGGTGAGGGTGACCTCGCCGTCCCCGAGGGCGATCGCGGCGCCGTAGTGGGACGCGTCTCGCTCGAGGGAGTCGAAGCCGAAGCGGTGCAGCATCGCGAGCACGCGAGCGGGGCCGACCCGCTGGGCGGCGTAGACGGCGGGCACGTTCAGCGAGCTCGCCAGGGCCTCCCGCAGGCGCACGGGGCCGCGGAATCGGCCGTCGTAGTTGCGGGGCGCGTAGTCACCCTGCGGCGTCGGCAAGCGCAGCTCCACGTCCGGCAAGAGCGTGGCCGGGGTGAACGCCAACGACTCGATCGCCGCCGCGTAGACGAAGGGCTTCAAGGTCGAGCCGGGTTGACGGAGGGCGCGCGTGCCGTCGTTCTGCCCGAGCCCCTGCTCCGACCAGAAGTCGGGGGAGCCGACGTAGGCGAGGACCTCGGCGGTCTCGTTGTCGACGACGAGCACGGCTGCGTTGGAGACGTCGTGGGCGACGAGCTCCCCGATGAGTCCGCGCGTGAGCCCTTGCACCGTGGCCTGGAGCCCGCCGTCGATGGTGGTGTGCACCTCACGGATCCGCTCCCGAGTCTCCGGGGGCAACGAGCGCCCGCTCCCGGCGCTGCGCACCAGGTGCTCGGCTCCCCCGAGTCGACGGGCCCGTTGCAGGACGATGGGCTGCTCCTTGGCGCGAGCAACGGCGTCCGGCGCAGCGAGCCCCGCTCGTTCCATGCGATCGAGCACGCGGTCCCGCCGCTGTCGGGCGCGCTCCGTCCCCCGGCTGGGATCGTAGAAGGACGGACCGCGGGGTAACCCGGCGAGGAGCGCCGCCTCGGCGAGATCCAGGCGTTCGGCGGGTTTGTCGAACAGAACGCGGCTGGCCGCCTCGAGGCCTCGCACCCCCGGCGCGTACTCTATCCGGCTCAGGTACTCCGCCAGGATGGTGTCCTTGTCGAGATCGCGCTCGAGGCGCAGCGCGATCACCATCTCCCGCACCTTGCCGCGGAGGGTGCGGGGGCGCGGCACGAGGTTCCGGGCGAGCTGTTGGGTGATCGTGCTCGCGCCCGACACGATCCGGCGATGCCGAACGGCCTGAGCGCCCGCCCGAGCCATGGCGAGCGGGTCGACCCCGGGGTGCCCGTAGAAGCGCAGGTCCTCTGCGGCGAGCACCGCGTCGATCACGTGGGAGGGCAAGCGCTCCAGGGAGACGCCCGCGGAGCGGCGCCCCTGCTCGGGCCTGTACTCGTCGATGAGCGCCCCCCCGCGGTCGAGGATCCGCACGCTGTTGCGTCCCGGTCCGCTCGTGAGGGCCTCCGGTAACGGCTCCCGGGCGACCGCGAGGAGGAGACTCAGGAGCAGAAGCGCGGCACCACCCGCGATGACGAGCGCCGCTCGGGTGAGCCTCATCGAACTTCGAAGGAGCTGGCGCCGGTGCGACCGAACACCTCGGGGTTGTACATCTCCTCGGCCTGCGTCGGCGGCACCACGAAGCGCCCCGGCGTGGTGGCCCGCGCCAGGTACCGGTAGTGGTAGATGCCTGCGGGCAGGTGATCGACGAAGAAGAGAACGCGATCGTCCCTGAGTTCGCGCCGGTAGTGACTGGGGCTCAGAGTCTGGCGAGCGGACAGACCCCGTTGCGGCGGCGCCCGATCGGTGGCCGAGCCGCCGATGTCCGCCCAGCCCGCGGTGGTGGAGAGGCGGGCGTCCACCGCCTCGAGCCCCGCCGGGAGCGGGTCGTCCAAGACGACGTATTCGCGATCGCTCGGCGCCACCAGCAGTAGATCCGCGAGGACCAACCGCCCGGCGGTGACGCTGTCCACTCCTTGGCTCGGGATCACCTCGAGGGCCTGGGCGAGCTCCGCGGGCGTGACCTCACGCAGGGTCTTCTGGACGAAGAAGCCGCGCTCGAGGCTCTCCGTCGGCAACGTGGTGCGGGCATAGCGGAGCCGCGCTTCGTAGAAGAGCGTCCCGGCGCCCTCCTTCTCGAACACCAGGTTTCCGCTCGTGAGCCGGGCCGTGGGGATCAGGCTCTGGCGTGCCGTGCCGCGCTGGGCCGCAGCGCCCCTCTTCTGGTTCCCCGTGCGGAAATCGTACTCGGCCACTTTCTCTCGATCGAACCAGAGCCGAGCCACGAAATCCGGCTTCACCGCCTCCTGGGCCGTGCGGTAGTCGTCGAGGGCGAGCAACGCGAACGCCGTCTCCTGGGTGGAGCGCCAAGTGCCTCCCTTGCGGCTGGCGAGCAGACCGCGCGCGAGGCGTGCTCCGAGGGGGTGATCCTTCCGCGCCGCCAGGAGGCCGCGCAGGACGAGGGCGGTGGAGCGCGTCGGCGAGTCCATGAGCGTGGCGTAGCGGCCGCCCGAGTCGTCTCCGACGAAGGCTCGGTCCGCCTCCAGGTGCAGCGTCGCCTCGAGCTCCCGCGTCAGCTCCGCCACGGGGCCCGACGGCTGCTTCGAGACGGCCATCGCGTGCAACAACAGCGCCCGGGAGAACACCGGGAGGTCCCGACGCTCGTCGAACAGCTGGCTCATGTAGCCCGGGTCCGGTGCGCCCAGCTCCGCCAGGACGTCGAGCAGGAGCGGCGCGGCGGCGCGGCTGATTTCGTCCTTCCCTACCTCGAGCTGACGCCGCAGGTACTGCTTCGCGCGCGTCATCGCCGGGGCGGGCACCGGGACCCCCCGGCGCGCGGCCTCGTGGAGCGTCCAGACGGCGTAGGCGGACACCCAAGGCGAGGAGGCGGGCGACTCGGGCCACATGACGAACCCGCCATCGTGCCCTTGGCGCGACAGGATCTCGGCGACGGTCTTCGCGACCACCGTGTCGACGTGCGCGGGGAGCTCCGTGTCGAAGTCCTTCGCGAGCGTGCGCAGCGGGAGCAACGGCAGGAGCTTGCTGGAGAGCTGCTCCGTGCAGCCGTAGGGGTACTCGATGAGCTGTCGGAAGCCGGCGTCGATGCCGACGAGCGCCGTCGAGGCCGCCTTGATCTCCAGCGCGCCCACGTCCCTGCGCACGGCCGAGAGGTCGCCGAGGGCCTCTGCCGCGGCGGTCTCCGTTTGGCCGTAGAGGGCGACGGCCTCCAGCGTCGCTGGTGAGAGCACGCGACGCTCCAGCTCGACGGCGTCCTTCTCCCCGCCACCAACGACCCGGAAGGTCAGGCGCGCGTCGCCGACCTCACGGGCCGCGATGGGGAACCGCACCTCCACCTGGCCGTCCCGCGGCAGCTCCACGCTCGCATGGGGGTCGCCGAGGAGCTCCACGCCGCTGGCGTCCAGCTGCACCTGCACGCGCGCGGGCCCGAAATCCTTGGCGCTCACGACCACCCCGGCCTCCGCCAGATCCCCCGCGCGGAGCAGGCGGGGCAGCGCCGGTCGCGCCATGAGACGCTTGCTCGTGACGACTCGTTCTTCCCCGTAGCCGTAGCGATCGTCGCGTGTGGTCACGACCGCCATCAGGCGGTACGTGGTCAGGCTCTCGGGCAAAGCGAAGGACACCCGCGCGCGTCCGTTGGCGTCCGTGACCAGCGTCGGGTTGAAGTAGACGCTCTGCCGGAAATCGCGGCGCGCTCCCGTCCCCTCGCTGCCGCCGCCGCCCCCCTCGGCGCCCTTGTTCGGGCCGAGGCCCAACAGGCCAGTCACGTCGGTGAGCACGCGCCCGAGCGAGGCGCGGGCCTCGATCGTCGCGGTGCGCAGGGGCCGTGGCGCGGTGAACACGGGCAGAGGGTCCGGCGTCTTGTAGCCGATGAGGCTGAGCACTCCCTCGTCCACGGCGTAGAGCGTCACCTCCCCGCTGACGGGCGCCCCGGCGCCATCGGTGACGCGCACCCCGACCTCGATCTGCTGTCCCGGCCTCGCCTCCCGGACGTTGGGGGACACGCTGATGCGCAGGCGTCGCGCCTCCGGGTCGATGGGCAGCTCAGCGTGACCGATCCGGTAGGTCGGCGCGCCCAGATCGACCTTCCCCGCTTCGGGAGCGGGGGCAGTGCGGGGCCGGACCAGATGCACGGAGACGTAGGCGTTCGGCCGGAAGCGCCCCTCGATCGGGATCTCCACCGTCGGGGTGGCCCCCTTCAGGACGACCCGCCGCTGCTCGAAGATGCCGTTCCCTTCGACCGTGACCAGCGCCTGCGCCTCGGGGAAGGGGGACTTCACGAGGATGCGCGCCGTGTCGCCCACGCCGTACTGCTTCTTGTCGGGGACGAGCTCGAGCTGCGCGGTGTCGTCGTCCGCCCAGTGGCTCTGTCCGGCGCCGAGCACGTAGGCGTCGATGGCGGCGCGGGCCGTCCGCCCCTGCCCGTCGCGGGCGGTGCCCAGCACGATGTAGTAGCCGGGCTCCGTCGCCTCGAGCCCGCAGCTCTGCGGAGTCGGCGCGCTCCGGACGGTGCACTGCGACACGACGTCGTCCACCACGCGCATCTCCGAGCGGACGCTCCCGCCCTCGGTGATCCGGGCGAGCGTCCATTGCCGGCGGACGAGCTCGAGGCGCACGCTGGTCCCCGCCCGACGCTCCCCCGCGGGCGACGTGACGATCACCTGGGGCTCGAGCTTCGCGGGCCCCTGAACGAAGTAGTCCTTGGGCTCCGCCAGGGCCACGTACAGATCCGCGGGGTGGACGATGGCGCTCGAGCTGCTGGCGACCGTCTGGCGTGAGACGTCCGTGACCTCCGCGTCGAAGGTCACCAGCTCGGGGCCGCGCTGCCCGGGAAGATCGAGCGGCACCTCTTGGAGGAAGCGGCCCTTCGCGTCGAGGGTGCCTTCCCCTTGGACGATGGTCCCGACGCTCGGCGAGCTCTCGGGGTGCGCCGCGTCGTAGATGGTGGCGTCGGTGATGAACCCTTCCGTGTCGGGGACGCGCCAGAACGTCTCGTGGCGGTGCGCCCAGTAGGTGACGGGCGCGTTCGCCATGGGGGCGCCGTAGAGGTAGTCACCCTGGACTTCGAAGCGCCCTCGCGCCCCGTGGATGTAGCTGGGGCGCGCGCTCGCCACGGTGGCCTGGAGCTCGGTGGGGCGATACTCCGCCACCTCGAAGCTCGTGGCGACGTACCCCCTCTCGACTCCTTTGAGCTCGAAGCGCCAGGGGCCGAGCGCCGCAGTCGGCGGCACGCGGAGATCCTGCGCGAACGTGCCGAAGGTGTTCGTCTCGAGCTCCCATTCCCCGGCGATCTCTCCGTCGGGTGCGCGCATGAGGAGAGTGAAGCGCTTGCCGGAGAGCACGTCGTTGCCGGTCTGGGCTTCGCGGCGCAAGATGCCCTTGAGCCGCACCTCGTCCCCGGGGCGGTAGATGCCGCGCTCCGTGAACAGGAGCCCGCGGGTGCGGGGCTTCCCGAACACGTCTGTCGGCACGTTCATCCGCCAGGGCGCCAGGTAGTCGCTGACCCGCCGGTGGGCCCAGTCGTCCCCCAAGCGGGCGGTGATCAAGGTGCGGAAGCCCTCCTTCTCCGGCTCGGGACCGAGGGCCTCAGGGGCCAGGGTCGCGAAGCCTCGCGCGTCGGTGAGCACCGCGGGCGAGGGGGACGCGTCGCTACGCAGCACGCGGACCTCGGCGCCAGCCACGGGCTCGGCGGTGGAGAGCTTGGTGACCCAGACCAGGGAGCCCTGCCGGCTCAGCTTCGCGGTGATGGCCAGATCCGTGACCTGGACCAGCTCCGTCGTGTGCTCCGGGGACTTCCCCGTCTGCCGGCGCGTGGCGATGGCCATGGTGCCACGGCCGCCCTGCGCGGCGAGCACCACCTGGGGATCGATCGACTCGGTGGCGACGCGGTTGCGGTGCTGACTCGTGTCCACCTGACGGAGGCGCGCTCCGGGTTGGGCTCGTAGAAAATCGAACCCGCGCTCCTCGGGAGTCGCCGCGTAGTAGGCGGCGACCTGCTCGGGAGACAGGGGCAGCGTCAGCAGGGAGTAGGTGGGGACGTTGATGGACGCGACGGGAATGGCCGCCCGCGCGCCGGGCTCGAAGGAGTCGCCCTCCAGTCCGACGGCGAGGTTCGGCCAGTGATCGTCGATCGTGAGGCGATGGGTGAACGTCGTCGCGAGCCGCTGCCCGTAGACGTCCTGGAGCCCCGCGCGCACACGCAGCGTGTACGTCTGCCCCGGGGTGAAGGGGCCGTGGAGGTAGAGGTACGAGACGGGCTCGTCGTCCTCGCGCCAGCTCTCCCAGGTGAGGGGGACCGCGGGCTCGATGACCAGGGCCTTCTTCGCGTCGCGCAGGAGCACCTCGTTGGAGAGATCCAGGGACACGGAGCCGAGGGGAGAACAGGCCCTGCCCGACGGCCCCTTCGGGCAGTTCACGTGCTGGACCTGGAGCGGCCCGTAGGTCTCGAAGCGCACGACCCGCGTTTCGCCCGTCGGCAGCGGACCCTCGCGGCCGCGCAAGCTCGCGTCGATGACCAGCTCGACCGCGTGGGCCGCAGGCAGAGGGACCGAGGGGCGGATCGTGACTCGCTCCGGGGAGTCCGCGTCTCCTCCGAGCACGGTGAAGTCGATCGGCTGGCGCTTCCCTTGCGACGACGCCGTGAGCGTGGCGGCGCGCTTCAGCTCGGCAGGATCGATGGTTTGGTCGAAGTAGAGCTCGAGGTCTTGGCGCGGCCCGATGCCCCGCGAGCCGTCGTAGGGGTGCGAGTGGACCAGCCGTGGTCGCGGCGTCTCCACCGCGAAGCGCGCGGGCTCGTCGAGGGTGCTGCCGTCCTGGGCACGCACGCCTGCTGCCACCTCCACTTCGACGCGCGTCCCCAGGGGCAATCGTCCCGCGCTCGGCTCGAACACGAGCGCACTGCTGCCCACCCAGCGCCAGCGCCCGTCGATCGCGGGGGTCATCCCGATGGGAGGGAGCGTCTCTGCGCCAGCCGGGCCGAGGTCGCGCACGGGGCGGTTGAAGACGAGGTTCAACTGAGCGTTCGCGCCGACCTCTCCATCGGCTCCCGTCATCACGACGCGAAAGGGCTCTGCCGCCGGCGGCCCCAGGTCGCTCCCGAGCTCGAGGGTCCGATCAGGGGTGACCGGAGGCGGTTGGCTCGTGGGGATGCAAGCCATGAAGAGGAGGAGGGGGAGCAGCCAGGGGCGCAACCAGGGGGCGGTCGATCGAGGGGCCAGGCCGGTCCGCGAGAGGAAGGGGAGAACCATGGTCGATCGCAGTCAGCAACGAGCGTGCCGCGATGGCAATGGCGGAGAGACGCGAGGAACGGGGAGCCACGCCGTGGGCGGGCGTCCGCGCAGCGTGGCTCGGTGGACACGCCCTCCGGGGTCGCCCCCCGGGCTGCGGGCCCGCGCCCCTGCGAGTTCCAGTCAGACGGGACGGCGGCTCCAAGTCGGGGCGGACGAAAAAAAATCTCGGGCGAGCGACGGGTTTTGCCGCGAGCCGCGTTGAACCCATCGAGACCATCGGAAAGCCCCCTGGGGCACGAGAAACGAAGAGGACGAAATGAAGAAAGCACTGATTTCCCTGACCGCCGCTTCTGCCCTGATGATCAGCACCGCCGCGTTCGCCGGCGGGGGCAAGCACAAGGGGCCGGAGGCCTGGTTCAACAAGATGGATCAGAACCAGGACGGAAAGATCACGCAGGCAGAGGCCAGGGCGGCCAAGGACGAGCACTTCAACCGGTTGGACGCCAACGGTGACGGCTCGTTGACCCCCGACGAGCTCCGCGCGGGCCACAGCCAGATGATGGACAAGATCTTCAGCGAGAAGGACGCGAACCGAGACGGCAAGCTGACCAAGGCCGAGGCGCAGATGCCGGACAAGCGCTTCGAGAAGCTGGACACCAACGGTGACGGCGCGATCACCAAGGCGGAGTGGGACGCGGCCAAGGCCCAGAAGTCCCAGAAGCACGGCAAGTTCGCGCAGCGCATGTTTCAGCGGCTCGACACGAACGGTGATGGCAAAGTGAGCCGCGCGGAGGCGCAGACCGCGGCGGACGAGATGTTCCGCAAGGCGGATGCGAACGGCGACGGCGTGGTCACCAAAGAGGAGATGAAGAACGCGCGGGGTCGCCACATGGGCAAGCACGGCAAGGACGGGAAGGCCGGAAAGGACGGCAAGCGACGCGGCAACTGAGCCGGCGTGACGCTCGCGAACGGGGGGCGCGGAGCGCGTGGAGGTGCCCTCAGCGCCCCACGCGATCCGCCCCCGACGCGAGCTCCCCGGAGGGTGCATTACCGGACCACGGTCCCATGTCGGGGCGTCGAGCCCCTCACTCGCAGCGCCTTCGGCTGGACGATCCAAGGACCGCCCGCTCGTGCGGCGTGACCTCGACGGGGCCCGGGCGGGCCTTGCCAAGGAGCGGGGCGGTGCTTTCATCGGAGCCAAGTGACGGGGAAATCAGACGCCCTCCAGGACGACGCCGCGCTGATGCGTCGGATCGCCGATGGCGATGAGCGCGCCTATGAGGAACTCGTGAACCTCCACGCGCGCAGCATCCTGGCGTTCGGTTTTCGACTCCTGGGCACGCAGGAGGAGGCGGAGGAAGTGGTGCAAGAGACGTTCCTACGAGCCTGGCAGCATGCCGAACGCTACGAGCCCACGGCGCGCGTCACGACCTGGTTGCACACGATCGCCCGCAACGTGGCGCTCGACGGGTTGCGGAAGCGGAAGCCCCGCGCGGATCTCGCGCTCGTGGAAGCCGCCCCCGACTCGGGGCGAGCCGGTGCGCAACCAGGGACCTTCTTGGAACGAAAGCGGACGGCGCTGACGGTGGCCGAGGCGCTCGAGCAGCTCGCTCCGCGGCAGCGCGAGGCGATCACCCTCGTCCACTATCAGGAGCTGTCCCATGGGGAGGCTGCGGAGGTGCTCGGGGTCGGCGTGGAGGCGGTCGAGTCGCTGCTCTCCCGCGCTCGACGTAAGCTCCGGGAGCTCCTGGGCGGCGTTGCGAGGAACGAACGATGAAGCTCGAGACGGACATGGACCTGCAGCAGTTCGAGCGCTGCCTCGATCGATACGGGGCGGAGCTCTCGCGCTGGCCAGAGCCAGAGCGGGCGGCGGGGCGTAGGGCCCTGGAGAGCTCTGCAGAGGCGCGGAGCCTTCAGGCGGAGGCCGTTCGTGTCGCCCGGTTGCTCGACGAGGTCGAGACCATCGAGCCGACGCCGCTCCTGCTGGAGCGCCTCCTCGAAGTCCCTCGGCGACATCCTCGGACGCACGCGGCGCCGGAGACGCGTCGGACGTTCTCGTGGTGGCCGTTCGGCGGTGTGTTTCAGCCGACCCTCGCGCTCGCCGCGGCGGCGGCGCTGGGCATCCTGACGGGGAGCCTCGTCACCGAGGGCGGTTTCGTCACCGAAGGAGATCCGGTCGTCGAGGGGGCCTGGCGCGGCGACGGGACGGAGCTCGCGGCGGGCTACGATGCAGAGGACGCCGGCTTCACGGAGGAGGAACTCGAGGAGATGTCGGAGGTCGCGTTCGCGTTGCACCTCGGGGACGGCTGGGGGGCCCTGCCATGAGCCGCGGACTTCTGCGGAAGCTCGCGATCGGGCTCGCCGTGTCGCTGGCGTTCAACATGTTCTTCCTCGGGGTGCTCTCGGTGCAGCTCCTGCGTCCGGGGAGCTCTGCGCGCGGTGGGCCGCCCGAGGGCGCGCCCAGACGCCCCCCGCCCGGCGAGGTCGGTCCGAGGGCGCTGTTCCACGCGGAGGAGATCTTCGGGCAGGATCGGCCACGGATCAGCCGCGTTCTGCGAACCCACAAGGGGGAGCTGCGGAGCCGCTGGCACGAGACGAAGAGAGCGCGGAGCCGCGTGGAAGCGGCCCTGCGGGCGGAGCCGTTCGATCGGGATCTCCTCGCTCGGGAGCTCGAGGGGCTCCGCCACGAGACCCAGCGTTCTCAGGAGGTGCTGCACCGCGCCCTGGTGGAGATGGCGGCGGAGGCGACACCGGAGCAGCGACGTCACCTCGCCGCCTGGGCCGACGATCAGCGCCCCCACAGGGGCTTGCGACGAGGCCAGCCCCTCCCCAAGCCCCCTCCGGGACGGAGCGCGGACCCAGGTGCGGACCCAGGCGCGGAGCCAGGCGCCGAGCCAGGTGCGGAGCCAGGCGCGGACCCAGACCCCGAGCCAGAGCCGAAACCGGAACGGTAGCCACTGGCACGCGCCACGTGTGGAGCCCGAGGGCGGCTCACTTGACGATCATGACCTGCACATCCCCGTTGCGGCGGGTGATGTCGACGCCCACGTCGCGATCGTACCGAGTCAAGACGAGATCGAGTGACGCATCGCCGCAGCGCAGGCGTCGGAGCTCGAGCTGATCGAGCTCCGGGGGCAGCAGAGGGCGGTCGAGCTGCACCAGACGCCGGCGGGCATCGACGGTGATCCCCAAGGCCGCTTGGAGGAGCAAAAATGGCGCGCCCGACGCCCAGGCCTGAGGCGAGCAGGCGACAGGGTAGGGGGTCGGAGAGCCACCTCGGGTACGAGGCAGGCCGCAGAAGACCTCCGGTAGCCGGTACAGGTCGAACTTGCGCGCGGCATCGAAGAGCCCCGACAGCACCTGCACGGTGGCGTGCTTCTCGCCGTAACGGGAGAAGCCCGCCGCGATCAAGCTGCAGTCGTGGGGCCAGACCGACCCATTGTGGTATGCTAGAGGGTTGTACCTTGGTTCCCCCTCGGCGATGGTGCGGATGCCCCAACCGCTGAACCCCGCCGAGCTCATCAGGGTACGTGTCACGCCGGCGACCCGCTTCGGATCGACGATCCCCGACCACAGGCAGTGCCCGGCGTTGGAGGAGCGGACGCGACACGCCTTGCCCTCTCCGTCCAGGGCGATGGCGAAGGTGGCCAGGTCGCTGCACCAGAACGCCTCGTCGAAGGCCTCTCGGAGCCGCTCGGCCCGGCGGGCGCAGTCGCGGGCGATGTCGTGTCGACCCAGGACGTCGGCGATCATCGCCGCCGACTCGTAGGCGGCGAAGGCGTAGCCCTGCACCTCGCAGAGGGCGACGGGCGGTCGCGCGGCGCTGCCGTCGGCGTGGAAGATCGCGTCGTTGGAGTCCTTCCAGCCCTGGTTCACGAGGCCGGTGCTCGACTGCTTCGAGTAGGCGAGGAACGGCCCGCCTGGGTGCCCCTCGTTGTTGCGCATCCAGTCGATGGCGCGCTCGACCGCCGGGAAGGTCGTCAGGAGCAGCTCGCGATCGCCGGTCCTACGAAAGTACTCACCGACGAGGTGGATGAACAGCGGCGTGGAGTCGATGCTGCCGTAGTAGTGACCGAAGGGGATCTCTCCGAGATCCGCCATCTCGCCCCGCCTGCGCTCGTGGAGGATCTTGCCGGGGGCGGCGTCCCTCTCTGGGATCTCCTCCGTCGCCTGGTGGGCGGCGAGGTAGCGGATGACGCCCCGAGCCAGGTCCGGCTCGAGCCAGAGGCATTGGAAGGCTGTGATGATGCCGTCACGGCCGAAGGGGGCGCTGAACCAGGGGATGCCGGCGTAGGGGTACGGACCCTGGTCCGTCGGTGTCGTGAGCAGGTAGATGTCGTCGAAGGAGCGCTGCAGCCAGGCGTTCAGGAGATCGTTCGAGGAGGACAGCTCCGCGCAGCTCTCGCGGATCTCGCGGAGCCGGCGGGCAGACTCGGCGGAGGCGTCCGTGAACGAATGGATGAGGCCGAGAGGCTCGCGGCAGTCGGGGCTCTCGAAGGTGATGGTCGCCGCCAAGGTCGCCTGTCGCCCCGCCTCCACGCGTAGCCGGAACGTGGCGGACTCCTCGTGGAGCTCCCAGGGCTGCGGCTCGAAGCGCAGCACGGTGCCGCGGCGCTTCCCGTCGAGGCCCGCGTAGGAATAGTAGACGGTGTCCCGCTCCACCCGGGGCGAAGCCAGGGAGCCCCGGGCGCGCCGCTGCGTCCCGCGCACTTCGAAGACGTCCGCGTAGTCGCAGGCGAACAGGAGCGTGAGGCTCACGTCGAGGACCTCCTGCGAGTGGTTGCGGACGATCATCGACTCGAAGCAGCCGCCGTCGAGCAGGACGATGCGGCGGCGGATGAGCAGCGAGTCGGCGGCGAGGCTGTCGCGGAGACGTCCGCTGGTGTCGGGGTTCGACAGATCCACGACGAGGGAGGAGTCCGAGCGCCGGATCGTCGAGGAGAGGAGCAGCGGCGGCTGATTCTCCACGAGCAGCGCGAAGCGGCTCAGGTGGCGGGTGCCCGCCAGGTACACGCCCTGGGGGCCCTCGCCGACGGATTGGATGTCTCCGAAGCGATCGAAGATGGCGAAGGTCTCGCCCGACTTCAGCACGCGGGCCCGCTCGAGCGTGGCGTTCGCCGTGGCCCGGATTCGGAAGGCGTCTTCGATTGCCATGGGGCGGGGTCGTCTCCTCTGCGCTCGTCGTCGTTCGTCGCCTGGTGTGCGGGCGAGGGATCAGGCCGTGTGGCGGATCCAACCCCGCTGGCTGGGCCGATCGGCGCGGCTGGTCGGTCCGGCGAGCTGCTCGTAGACGCGCACGTAGTCCAGGGCCATCCGCTCGGAGGTGAACCGCCGCTCGAAGTAGGCACGGCAACCAGCGCGATCGAAGTCGCCCAGCTTCGCCGCCAGCGCCACCGCCTGGTCGACGTCTTCGAAGACGTAACCGGAGACCCCGTCACACATCACCTCGGGCACCGAGCCCCGAGAGCGCGCCAGGACCGGCGTACCGCAGGCCATCGCTTCGATCATCACGAGCCCGAAGGGCTCGGGCCAGTCGATGGGGAAGAGCAACGCTCGGGCGTTCCCGAGGAACTCCTGTTTGTCCTGATCCGAGACCTCGCCGATGTACTCGATGAGGGGGTGGTCGAGCAGGGGCTCGATCTCGGACTCGAAGTACTCCAGATCGGCCGCGTCGACCTTCGCGGCGATCTTCAAGGGGACGCCCGTGCGCTTGGCGATCTCGATCGCCGTGTCGGGACGCTTCTCGGGGCTGATGCGCCCGAGGAAGGCGAAGTAGCCGCCCGCGCCGGAGCCCAGGTGATACAGGTCGTCCGGCAACCCGTGGTACACGTTGCCCACGAAGTTGGCGTGGGGCACCGGGGTGCGCTGCGCCAAAGAGATCGAGACCACCGCCGCGTCCGCGAACTCCCGATAGAACTGGGGAAGGTCCGGCAGATCCTGGCGCCCGTGCAGCGTGGTGACGCTGGCAGCGGCGAGGCGCCGCCCGAACGGCATCTGCAGGACGTCCGTGTGGAAGTGAATCACGTCGAACTGGGCGCTGCTCGCGAGGACGCGCTCCAGGAGCACGACGTGATGTGGGATCCAGTCGCGCACGCTCGGATCGAGGCGCAACGCTGCCTCGCGCACCGGTACCAGCTTGGCCTCGGTCTCCGAGTCCCCCGTGGCGAACAGGGTGACGTCGTGTCCCTGCTGCACGAGCTGCTCCGTGAGGTAGGAGACGATGCGTTCCGTCCCGCCGTAGCCCTGGGGTGGAACACTCTCGAACAGCGGCGCGACCTGCGCGATACGGAGTCGATTCATGAATTGCCCCCTCGACCGGGCTGATCCCCGGCACCGCACATGGCCTACGGCGTCGGAGGGGCCGACCTTGAGCGCATGCTCCGGGGCGATCCACGACCCACTCGGGTGACGGACTTGGCCCGAGCCGAACGGATCGGCGATAGCAGAGGGCCGTGAAGCACAAAGGCCGCTCGCGTCGTCACACGCGCATCCCCGTGCCGCGACGGGACCCCACGGCCCCGCCGGGCGCCTTGATCCCTGGCCCTGGGGCCGAGCCGACGCGGGTCAGGATCCTGGCGTATGGCCCGCAAGGCGTGACGGAGCGCGAGGACCTCTCCCCGGAGAGGGTCCGTGAGCTCCAGAAGCGCTTTCCGGTGGTGTGGGTGAGCCTGGCGGGGGCGGGGGATGCGGAGGTGTTTCGGCGGGTCGGGGACCTGTTCGGCCTCCACGCGCTCGCCCTCGAAGACATGATGAGCGCCCACCAGCGCCCCAAGGCGGAGGACTACGACGAACACCTGCTGGTGGTGCTGCGCCACCCGAAGACGACGACGCGGTTGCAGCTCCTCCAGGTGGGGTTGGCGGTCGGCCCCGGCTTCGTGTTGACGGTGGAGGAGGGCGTGAGCGACACCTTCGAGCCGATCCGGCAGCGCATCCAGAGTGGGCGCGGAGCGATCCGCAATCGCGGCGCCGACTATCTGGTCCACGCCATCGTCGACAACACCCTGGACGGGTTCCTCCCTCTCGTGGAGCACTTCCGCGACCAACTCGAGCTGATCGAGGAACACATCTTCTTGCGGCCGGACGAGCGCGCGATCGTCGAGCTGCACTCCATCCGACACGACCTGTACGCCCTGCGCCGTGTGCTCACCTCGACCCGGGACGCCATCGCCGCCCTCGCCCGCAGCGGTGGCACGACCGTGTCCGACGCGACCCGCGTGTACTTACGGGATGGACAGGATCACGCGGCGCAGCTGCTCGACTCGGTCGACGCGTGTCGGGAGCACTCCGTCAGCCTGGCCGAGCTCTACGACTCGCGCCTGAACCAACGGATGAACGACATCATGAAGCTCCTGACGCTGATCTCGACCGTGTTCATCCCCCTGAGCTTCATCACCGGGGTGTACGGCATGAACTTCGAGACCAGCGCCTCTCCGTGGAACATGCCCGAGCTCCGCTGGCGCTACGGCTACCCCTTTGCCCTCGGGTTGATGGTGTGCGCGGCGCTCGGGCTCGTGTGGTTCTTCCATCGCAAGGGCTGGCTCGGCACCAACGGCGACGATCAGCCCAAGACCCGCGGCTCGAGCTCGGGGGCGACCAGATCCTCGTAGGTCTCGCGCCGGCGGATGAGCGTCGAGCGGGTCCCCGACACGAGCACCTCGGGCGGCCGCGGGACGGCGTTGTACTGGCTCGCCATGACCATGCCGTAGGCGCCCGTCGAAAAGATCGCCAAGAGCTGATCCCGCTCGATCGGGGGCAGATGGCGCGCGACCGCGAGGCGATCCGTCGACTCACAGATGGGGCCGACGACGTCGTAGGGGACGAGCCCCGCCCCCTGCTGTCGGGGATCGCGGCTGGGTGGAGCTGCGCCCTGAACGGGCCAGATGAAATGCTCGGCGTCGTAGATGGCGGGGCGAGCGAGGTGGGTCATGCCGGTGTCCACGATGGCGACGTTGCGATCGCCGGACCGCTTCACGTACAGCACGCGGGCGACCAGGAGCCCCGCGTTGGCGCTGATGGAGCGTCCAGGCTCGAGCACCACGTGGCCGCCGCGCGCCAGAAACGGTCGGAGCGCCTCCGCGATGGGAGGGCCATAGTCGTCGAAGTTGCGCGCGGGGACGTCCGAGTGGCCGTAGTGCGCCATGTAGCCGCCGCCGAGGTTCAGGGTGTCCACCTCGTGGCCGCGCGAGCGGAGCTCGTCGATGAGCGTCAGGGCGCGCCGGACCACGGCGACGTAGGGATCGGCGCTGTAGATCGGTGAGCCGATGTGGAAGTGCAGGCCCCGCAGATCCAGGGACGCGCTCGGGCCGAAGCGCTCGAAGGTGCTGGGGATGCGCTCGAGGTCGATGCCGAACTTCGTGCCGCGGCCCCCGGTGCTCGTCTTGGCGTGAGTCTTGTCGTCGGCGACGTCCGGGTTCACCCGCACGGCCACCGTGGCGCGGACGCCGAGCTCGGAGGCGATGCGCTCGATGTTCTCCAGCTCCTGTTCGCTCTCCGCGTTGATCCAGCCGACCCCGGCGGCGATGGCTTCGCGGAGCTCTCGATCCGCCTTGCCCACGCCGGCGAAGCAGATCTCGCTCGCGGGGACACCCGCCTGGAGCGCTCGGTAGAGCTCACCGCCGCTCACCACGTCCATCCCCGCGCCGCAGGCCGCCAGGACACGCAGGATGTGGAGGTTGCCGCAGCTCTTCACGGAGAAGCGGACCTGGGGGCGGAGCTCCGCGAAGGAGCGGACGAGGCCGCGGTAGTGATCCTCGAAGGTCTTCTGGGAGTAGACGTAGGCGGGAGTGCCCACGGCCTCCGTGATCGTCCGCAGGGGCACGTCTTCGCACCAGAGTTCGCCGTCTCGATAGCTGAAATGGTCCATGGTCTTCCACCGCGGGCGACGCCTTCCGGCGCAGCTCCGACGGTGGCGCGCATACCACGGCCCCCCGGCGCCAGCCATCGCGGTGGGGGCTGGAACGGCGGCGGGAGCGCAGGTCCTTGGGCGCGCGACTCCGGCAAGGGGTGATTTCCGGGAAACGACGCAACGGGACGGCGCCTCGGGACGAGGAGGCTCCTGAGCAGCTCCTCGGCAGGTCTGCTCGCCTGCTCGTCGGACCAAGGCCCCCCATGTCTCCTCCGCCCGCCCCCGTCGCCTCCGGCGTCTCCCGCGAAGACGTCCGCCCCGCACCGCTCGCCCCGGAGAAACGCACGGCGCGCGCGATGGGGGCGCTCCGAAAGATCCTGACGTGCTCGACCCTGGGCGGGGGATTGGTCGCGTGCTCGGAGGCGGGGACCGCGCCGTTGGTGACGGAGCGCGGGGCTCTGCAGCGCGGCGCCGCGACACACATCGTCGCGACACACATCGCCGAGCCGCACGGCGTGCTCGAGCACGCCGTCACGGAGCACAGCGATCACCGCGCCCCTGAGCACGGCTTCACGCAGCTCGGCGCCGCGGACTCGAGCGCGTGCGGGCGCGCGTTTCTGCCCATCCCGTCCATCCAGGGGAGAGGCAGCAGCTCGCCCTACCGCGGTGAAGAGGTGACCACGGAGGGAATCGTCGTCGGGAGCTTCCAGGGAGCGGAGCGCCTGCGGGGCTTCTTCTTGCAGGATCCGACGGGTGACGGGGATCCGGAGACCTCCGACGGCGTCTTCGTGTTCGACGGCGACGGCGGAGCGCTCGGCGAACGGACCGAGGGGGAGCGGCTGCGCGTCACGGGGGTCGTGAGCGAGTACTTCGGACAGACGCAGCTCACGCAGCTGCGAGACGTCACCTCCTGCGGCCGCGGCTCGGTGCCGATCAGCCCGTTCGAAGGGCCGCTCGAGCTCGATCGCCTCGAGGCCATCGAGGGCATGCGCGTGCGCTTCGAGCAGCCTCTCACGGTCGTCGACTCTTGGGGGCTCGGGAGCTACGGAGAGCTCTTGCTGGCGGCAGGCGGACGACCCTGGTGGGGCGAGGAGCCCGGCCTTCTCGGAGCCCTCGTCCTCGACGACGGCAGCGATCGGCGGGATCCGCGCCCCGTGCCCTACCTCTCGGGAGAGCGGACCGTGCGCTTGGGGGACCGCGTCGTCGGTCTGGAGGGAGTCCTCGGCTTCGCTTACGGACACTTTCGGGTGCAGCCGACGGGGGTGGTCGCGTTCGAGGAGAGGAACGCGCGGCCGCCAGCGCCCCCGCGCGTCGGGGGCCTGCGGATCGTCACCCTGAACCTCGACAACTACTTCGTCGATCTGGGCTCGCGGGGGGCCGCTGACGAGGAGGAGCTCGCCCTGCAGCGCAGCAAGCTGGCGCGCACGATCCTCGCCTTGAACCCGGACATCGCAGGTTTGGTGGAGCTGCAGAACGACCGGGGCGCGGCGACGGAGGATCTCCTGGCCGCCCTGGCGACGGAGCGCGGTGGAACTGCCTACGGAGTCGTGCCCCTCCCGCCGCTCGGCGGCGACGCGATCCGCGTGGGCATCGTCTATGCGAAGGGGCGCGTCACGCCTCTCGGCGCCCCCATCTTCTCCCGGGATCCGGTTCATCTGCGGCCGCCGGTCGCGCAGACGTTCGCCTGGGGGACACGTCGCCTCACGGTGGCCGTCGCCCACTTCAAGTCCCGGAGGTGCAGCGGCGCCAGCGGTGCGGATCTCGAGGGGGAGGAGGGGTGTTTCGCCGAGCAACGTCGGCGTGAGGCGCGGAGCGTCGTCGGCTTCTTGCGGGAGGCGCAGCGTCGTGCGGGTGACAGCGCCCTCGTGCTGGTGGGCGATCTGAACGCCTACCCCGGCGAAGGGCCGCTGGAGGTGCTCACGGCAGCGGGTCTGAGCTCCTTGCCCGCGGGCGCTCTGCCCACGGGCGCCCTGCCGGCGGGCGCTCTGCCGGCGAGTCCGGGCTTCGACGACGCAGGGCGTGCACCGCTCTACTCGTACGTGTTCGAGGGGAGGGCGGGTCTGATCGACCACGTGCTCGGCACGGGAGCGGTGGAGGCGAGGCTCCTGGGGGGAGGCGTCTGGCACGTCAACGCGGACGAACCCGCGGTGTTGCGAACCTTGGCGCTCTCTGGAGAGCGGCCCGAGGAGTGGCAGACCCCCTACCGCTCCTCCGATCATGATCCCGTGTACGTCGACCTGGGGATCCCCGAGGAGGAGGGATGTGGAGCGCATCTCCCTGGCCGTCCTGCCGGCGGCCTTCCCGGAGACGATTGACGACGCGCAGTCCCCCACCGCCGTCAACGGTTGCGCCGCGAATCGCCCCGGTCACGTCCCCGGTCGCGAGGGGAGCACCGCTTCGGCGAGCGTCGTGACCGGCGAAGCGTGGTCGCTGGAGCTCGCCCCTCGCCTTGGACGGAGGAGCAGGCTCCTGCGGTGGGGTGACGCTCAGGGGTGCGACGCTCAGGGGTGGGCGCGATCCCCGGACTCGGGAGCTTGGCGCGGGTCGCCGCCCGTCTTCAGCTCCGTCGTCCGCGGCTCGGCGACCTCGACGCGGCTCCGCCCCTTCTCCTGGCTGGACTCGGCCCCGGTCGCCGACGCTTCCCGTGCCGCGGCGTCACCGAGGGAGCCCGCCTCGCCGCCCGCTCCGCCGAGGACCCTCTGGATCCGCGGCAGATCGTCCCGGAGGCAATGGCGCAGACTCGCGCCGAGCAGCGCCGCCAACAGATCTCCGAGGACTCCGCCGGGCGGGTTGTAGCAGAGGTCGAAATCCAGAACGGAGCCGCCGTCCTCCGGGTGGACCCGCAGCGTCCCCTCCATCTCCAAGCGTCCTCCCTCGAGGCTCCGCCAGGAGACGCGCTCCTTCGGCACTACCTCGGTGAGCTCGATCTGCCAGCGCATCGGGAGTCCCAGAGGTCCAGACGCCATGAGCTCCCAAACGGAGCCGACGCCCTCCTCGTTCCCCTTCTCCACCTGTGTCACGGACTCGAGGAGGGAGAACAGCTCCCCCACGCGCCCCGCATCCCGGAGGTAGGAGGTCACGTGCTCAGGGCTGGCGTCCACACGGAAGTGCTTACGGACGCGGATGAGGTCGGGGCCCGCTCCAATGCCGATCAGCTTGCTCAACGGCAGGTTCGTGAGGGAGCGCACCAGGAGGGTGGCGCCCAACCCCGTGACGATTCCCCCCGAGGCGCCCCGCTGGCGCAGGCCATAGCCGATCAACGGGAGGCTCGTGGCGACGCCGAACATCCTGTACGCGGGCATCCACTCGGTGCCGAAGAAGCGGCGTCCCTTGCGCTCGCGGCCTCCTTGCAAGGAGGGCACGTCCTCTGCGGACTCGAAGCGCTCCAGCTCGTCGTGCACGGCCCGCACGCCCGGGATGGCGCCGACCTCCCGCACGATGTCGTCCGCCTCGCCCTCGAGGGCCGGCCCCGAGAGGGTCACATGCCCGTTCCGGGCGTGGACCTCCACCGTGCGGGCGTGAGAGGAGACGTGACCCAGTCGGGCCCGCACACGGCTCACCAGCAAATCGTCCGGCACGTGCTCTGTCTGGTCCGCGCGGGCGCGTACTTCCGCGACGGCCCCGCGCAGTCGATTCTCGGCGTCCGCGAAGGCCTTCCGCGCTTCGGTCGCTCCGACGCGCTTGAAGTGGCGGGCCTTGTCGTGGATGAGCCGGCGTCGTCTGCGCCCATTCTCGGGATCCAGGAGGTACCCCAGGGCCGCGCCGAGCCCGACCCCGACGGGCCAGGTGATGGACCTCCCCGGATCGATCGTCTTTCCAGAACCGCGTTCTGTCTCACCCATGTGAATCCCCCCTCGCTTGTGCGGCTCCCGTTGGACTCGAACGATGTCGACGGCCCGGCTGAGCCTCGTTCCCGATCACGACTCCGGTCGAGCACGGAAGTCGGTGCGTCTCCCAATCGTTCTAGCAGCTCGAGGATCCGGCGCATGGCCTTCTCGAGCGACGACCGTTCGTCGCGACCAAAGTGCGCGCGGAGAATGCCTGGGAGCGTTGAAGGTTCGTCGAACTGGCCCCACACTGATCCAGACGCGCACTGGCCGCTTGCGGAGACGGGTGACGAACAAGGACGGGCCACCCCGGGGGGCGGCCCGTCCTTGGGGCGTGCGGGCTGGCTCTCGCGCCGCCCGCCCGGCCTCGTCAGGTCTTGGTTCCGGGTCGACTCAGATGCCCGCCGGGCACTCGACGGGCTCGTACCTGAATTTGGGGTTGTCTGCGACTTCGTACCAGTCGACGAACCAGTGGCAGCCGTCGCGGACGGGGCCCGCGGGCAACAGCGAGCACTTGTTGCGCACGCATTGCTTCCTCGCTTCGTGCGAGCCACCGCACTCCCCGAGGAAGCCGCCGTAGGTCGCGCCGAGGTCGCTCGGATCGATGCCCCACTGTGCGGCGCAGGCGTCCGGGTTCTGCCCCACGCCGCCACCCGGGATCATGACGTCGAACTGGTTGCTCTGGACGTCGCCTCCCGTGTTCGTGACCTTCACGATCATGTGCTTGCCAGCGATCGCTCGAGAGCCGGGATCGTTGGGGTTGTGCTGCCCCTGACCCGTGAACTGGATGTGATAGCATTGGCCGCAGGTCGGGTTGGGCACGGCGATGTAACCGTAGGACACGTGGTCCGAGATGGCGCGGGGGGCCTCGTCGTAGCAGGCGTGGGCGTCTCCCTTCTCGTCCTCCTTGCCGCAGGCGCTCGGCGTCGAAGCGCTCACGGGCGTGACGCCGTCGGCGGCGCATGCAGCGGTGTTCCCGTGGTTGGGCCAGGCACAGTGGGGTTTGCAGCAGTCCCAATAGCGGCTCGCCCACCCCTCGGGACCACCGTGCAGGTCCGGCAAGTCCGCGGCGCCGCCACCCGCGCCGGGAGCGCCGCCGGTGTTCGAGCCGCCGCCCGTGTTGGGGGCGCCGCCGGAGCTCGGGCTTCCCCCGGTGCTGGAGCCGCCGCCCGTTCCATCGGAGGACACGAGCTCTGGACGATAGTTCGAGCCGAGACTGCGCGCGCAGAACCCGAAGCCGCCCGGATGGGTGCCCGTGACCGTCGCCGTGGTGCCGCTCGTGGAGAAGCTCCCGTTCCAGAGGTTGTTGATCTCCGACTGGTTCAGCTGCACCACGACGGTCCACGTCGTGGCGCCGTCGACGTCGACGCTCGCGCAGTACCCCGAGCCCCAGTCGCTGTCGATGCGCAGGGTCGCGCCTCCCGTGCTGGTCGCCCCGCCGGAGCTCGTGGAACCACCGGAGCTCGCGCCGCCGGTGCTGGTCGCGCCGCCGGTGCTGGTCGCGCCTCCCGTGCTCGTGGAACCGCCAGAGCTGGTCGTGCCTCCCGTGCTCGTGGAACCGCCAGAGCTGGTCGTGCCTCCCGTGCTCGTGGAACCACCGGAGCCCGTGGAACCGCCGGAGCTCGCGCCGCCGCTCCCTCCTGGATCTCCGCCGACGACGCTCAGGGACGCGAGGGTCGGCAGGTAGTCGGTCCCGTTCGCCGTGGCGCAGAAGCCGAAGGAGACACGCCCTCCCGGAGCGATGGACTGGTTGTGACCGACCGGGGTGACCGTGTCACCGTCCCGGGTCCCGTTCCAGAGCTGATTGATACTCGACTGGCGGGTGTTCAGGGTCACTGACCAGCTCGTGACCGGCGTGTCCCCGTGATTGTCCAGAAAGACGTCTGCGCAGTACCCGCTCCCCCAGTCGCTCTGGAGAGAGAGGGTCGCTTCGACGCCGCCCGTCGTCAGCGCCGCCCACTGGCTGGCCAACGGCCCCTGGCTCCCTCGTTCGTCCTTCTCCCCTGATGAACATGCGAAGACAACGACTGCCGGGACTAGCCCGACGAGACTCCACCTGAGCTTCATCTTTTCCTCCGTTGGCTAAGGAGCGTGGAAACGCATCCACCCGGCCACCCTGGCAGCCGCCGATCGGGGTCGCAACCACGGAGTCGCTCGAATGGGTCAGATTTTTCTCGGTGATTTTCGTGGTGTCTGGCGCCTTCACTATCCCTTCACATGCTCACGAATCATGGAGGAGCCGATCCCAAGAAAGTGATGGGATCGTGAGCGCGCCCCGCGAGCGGCCGGTGGCGGAGGAATCGCGCCGCGCTGCTTTGTCGCGCGTTTCGCCGTGTTGGACCGTCGTATGCGGAGCCGACGCGGCGCGGCGAACGCCGGGGCGGTGTGGCCACGCAGAGGCAGCCCACCAAGGGGTGAGTCAGTGAAGTGTAAAGTGAAGGCGGAGTGATGGGGGGAGGACCTCCAGCGGCCCGGAGGAACTCGAACGAGTCAGCTCGAGTGCAGAAACCGTAAACAAATCCTTTGTGGCAGGAACGAAAGCGCGGGTGCTAGGGTTCTGCCCGAAAACGTTCCGGTACGACGTCAGCGTTCCGGTGCAAGTATGTTGAACGTCCAACGAACGGATTGAAACTTGAGGATGCCATCCGCACGTGTGATGACGCGGCGAGCGTGGATCGCGCTCGGAGCGACGCTGCTCGCCTTCAGCGCAAGCGCGAGCCCTGCCGAGACACGTTTGTTCCATATCGAGCGCAGCAAGAACGCCAACATCGTGGCGTACGACGTGCGCTTGAACCCGCGCGGGACCATCGACACCAGCGCGCCCATCGACGGCTACTGGATGCGACTGGCCGAGGACGGCAGGCGCAAGGAGCTCAGTGGCCTCGAGAAGCGCCTTGCTTACGGCTGGAGCGCGAAGCGCCACGGCGAGGATGGGCTCATCCTCTCCCTGAAGGCATTGCCGGATCGGGAGATGACGGTGGTCCACGGGAAGAACGGCTACGAGGCGCGCATGCCCATCGCGGGCGTGCCCGCGCGGTTCGTGAAGGCCTACGTCAAGACCAAGGAGGGGGGCCTGCTCCCCAAGGTCCTGTACGTCGACTTCCATGGCCACCGTCTCGACAACGGTGAGCCGATCATGGAACGCCAGAAGAACGACTGAGCCATCCCCTCGCGCGCGGTCGCGTCACCTCGGCCGCGCGACGCCCACCATGGCGCCTCGCCCGAGCCCCGCCTCGCCCGAGCCCCGTCTCGCCCGAGCCCGCCTCGCCCGAGCCCTGGACGGAGCTCAGCGGCCGTGGAGGCCGACCAGCAGCAGGACCTGGAGACGTGGCCGCCCCCGCTCGTCCTGCGTCGGCTCCACGGCGAGACCGAAGCTCGCCCGCGGATCTTGCCGCAGGGAGCTCGGCACCTCGAGCGCCGAAGAATCGGCGAGACGCTGCGCTCCGACGGCGACTCCTGCCAGGTCCCGCTCGCGTCGCTGGGACACCACCTCCGTGACGCGATCGGCGATGGTCGCGAGAGCGCCCGGATCGCGGGCGAGCGCCGCGACGTGTTCTCGGGCGAGCTCTTCGAGGAGCGGTGAGCTCTGCGCCGGCGGCAGGCCCGCCGCGCGTCGCGCTGCCTGGATGACCTTCGACATGTTGGCGCGAGCCTCCGCGGCGCTCTCGACCTTGCCGGGGCGGGCGAACACCTGGGTGATGGTGAGGTTCTCTGCCGCGTGGACGCCGCCCGACACGATCCCGATGCCGACGTGGGTCACGTCGTCGGCCATGATGTTCGCGTGGTGAGGGGGGCTCCGCAGGAGTCCGTCCTGGCCGCGCTCGACGTCCGGTGCCTCGGACAGGTTCTCGCGCGCTGCGAGGAAGGCGTAGCCCGCAGCGTCGAGGCGGTCTTCGAGGCTGCCGCTGTTGGGCGAGTCGTGCTCGAAGAAGCGGTTGTCCCGCATGTCGGCGGAGTGGTAGCGCGCGACGTCCGCGAGGCGTGAGTCGTAGGTGAGAGGCGGTAGCCCCTGCGCGGCGCGGTCGCGGTTCAGCCTCTGGAACATGGCGCGCTCCTCGCGCTCGATCGCGGCGCTCGCCTCGACCCGCGGCAACCCGCTGCCGAAGCCCGGTGGAGGAGGCGAGCTGGAGCAGCCGCCCAGGCCGAGCTGGAGCGTGAGGACACAAGAGGCGAGCAGCGCGGGGAGGCGAGGGGCCCGGAACGTCACCGCGAGGATCTTGGCAGGTTTTCCCTCGCAGAGCACCGCGCGGATCACCCGACGGGGGTGCGCGGCGCGGCCCATCCGGCATGTCGAGCGCCAGCGCGCCGTCCCCCGAGCGTCGCTGGCGAGCCTCTCCCGGGCATGCAGTCGAGGTGCCGGGGAGGGGGCGACTCAGGGGCGACTCAAGGGGCGACTCACACCGCGTCAGCGCAGGAGCATCACCCAAAGTACGACGAGGAGCGCCACGGAGAGACCCACGGCCCAGAGCAGGGGCGACATCGAGGGGCTCGCCGCGCGCGCCCGCGCCTGGAGCTCGTTGCGCTGCGTCCGGTGCCAGCCGGACCGCTCGTCCTTGGACTCGTTCGACAGGAGCGCCGCGGGGAGCCGCGCCGTGGAGCCGGGCCCCGCGTCCTTGGTTCCCAGCGCAGTCCCCGCGCCTCCGGCAGGGGGATTCCTCGAGTCGCCGCGCAGTCCCTCGGGTTGGGCGATGAGGCCGCTCGACGCCGTCGGGGTCTGCGTCGGCTCGAGGGTCTGGAGCAACATCTGGTAGGCGAGGTTCGACTTGCCCTTGCTCCGGTTGAGCAGTTGCTGGATGGCGTCCAAGGTGCCTGGGTCGAGCCGATCCCGCACACAACGCCCCACGTCTGCCTGGGTGACGACCGTCCTGGAGGCGATGAGCCACTCCTCCAGCGCCTCACGCATCGCGTCCGCCGTGGGATAGCGATCTTCGGGCTTGTGCTGCAGGGCCCGGAGGATGATCTCCTCGAGCCCCGGCGGGTACATCGGATCGATCTCTCGCGGGCGTTTGTACTCGCCCAGCAGGATCTTCGTCATCGCTTCGGGCCCGTTCCCGAAGGGGCGCAGACCCATGGTCGCGACGTAGAGCACGCAGCCCATCGCGTAGACGTCGACGCGGCGGTCCGACGGCTCGCCGGTGATCTGCTCGGGGGCGAGATAGCCGAACTTTCCCTTGACCTCACCCGTCTTGGTGCGCTCGTGGAGCTGGTAACGCGCCTTCGCGATGCCGAAGTCGCTCACCTTCACCTGACCGTGCAGGGAGACCAGGATGTTGGGGGGCGAGACGTCGCGGTGGATGACGCCGAGCGGATTGCCGTCGGGATCGAGGGCCTCGTGAGCCGCGTGGAGGCCGGCGCAGGCGTCCGCGCAGATGCGCACGGCGATGGGTAGGTCGAGGGGGACGAAGTTCTTACCTTGTCGGATCAGGCCGCCGAGGGAGTCCCCTGCCACCCACTCCATCGCCATGAACAGGAGGTTCTGCTCCGGGTCCTTGTCGAGCTCGTAGGTCTCACAGACGTTGGGGTGATGCACCGCCGTGGCGATGGTCGCCTCGTCGATGAACATGCGCGCGTAATCGAGATCCCGGGACAGCTCGGGGCGGACGATCTTCAGGGCGACCGTCCGCGCGATGCCGCCGCCGCTGTCCGGGGTCGCCGCCCACACGTGAGCCATCCCGCCGCTCGCCAGGAGCGCGATCAACCGGTACCGCCCGATCTTGGTGCCGGGCGCGAACCCTTCGGGCAGGGTCTCGAGGGGCTCCCTGGGGTGCGGAGTGGGTGGCATCGGTCGGGCTTGGTGGAGTAAGATGCCCGGAGGCATCTTTCGAACCTAATGACTACTTTCCCCTCGACTCGGAGTCACCGCAAGACTCGTCGTTCATCGAAGTCTCCGTGACGGACGTCCCATGAGCGAGCCTGCCGGAAGTGAAGCCAGGTCGTACAGGCGCTTGGATCACTATCGGCTTCTCACCTGCCTGGGTGTGGGCGGAATGGGGGAGGTGTGGGCCGCGCGGGATCTGGCGGCGCCGGGACGGCGGATCGTCGCCGTCAAGATGACCAAACAGGAGGGCGTCGAGGCGGCGAAGGTGTTGTGGGACGAGGCGCGGATCGCGTCCCTCATCCAACACCCAAACGTGTGCCCCGTCTACGAAATGGGGCACGCGGACGGCGTGCAGTACCTCGTCATGGACTGGTGCGATGGCGCCAGCCTGCACGATCTCCTTCAGAAGATCCCCGGGCAGACCCTGCCCCTGCCCATCGCGGTGAAGATCGCCGCGCAGGTCGCCGCGGGGTTGCACGCCGCCCACGAGCTCGTCGACGAGGCCGGTCAGGCCCTGGGCGTCGTGCACCGGGACGTCTCGCCGCAGAACGTGTTGATCTCGAGCCAAGGCGCCGTGCTCGTGACGGACTTCGGCGTCGCCAAGGCCGCCGGGCAGGCCCATCGCCCCACGGAGACGGGGGAGGTGAAGGGCAAGCTGTCCTACATGGCGCCGGAGCAGGTGAAGTCGAAGGACGTCGACCGGCGGGCGGACGTGTTTTCCCTCGGCTGTCTCCTGTACCTCACGACCGTCGGGCGGCGACCGTTCCACGGCGACGACGCGCTGGCGACCCTCTACCAGATCCTGGAGAAGGATGTGGAGCGCCCCCGCGCGCTCCGCGAGGACTACCCCGAGGCCCTCGACGCGATCGTGATGAAGGCGCTCGCCAAGGATCGGGAGGAACGGTTCCAGACGGCGGAGGAGCTGCAGATCGCTCTGGAGTCGTGGCTGGTCGAGACGCGCACCCGGGTCACCGAGCAGGACATCGCGCGCCTGCTCCTGGAGCAATTGGGAGAGACGATCCGCGAGCGCAAGGGGATGATCGCCGAGCGCGATCGCCACGCCGAGCAGCTCGAGCGGGGAGACGTGGCTGCAGCGCCGCCGAGGGAAGAGCGCTCGGCGGAGCGACAGAGCTCCAGCTTCGCGGCGTCCGTGGTCACGCCGAACGCCACTCCGACTCCCGCGGCGAGGGCCGGAGACACGAAGCCCGCGCCCGGGCGGACGATCTGGACGGGGGCGGGGGTGGCGGCGGCCCTGGCGCTCGGCGTCGCGATCGTCGCTCGGCTCCAGGGTGGTGAGCTCCAAGACGCTGCGCTCGCGAGCGGGGAGCAGAGGGCGGCGGCGCAGGCGTCCTCGGACGCGCCCGGGGCGGCTCCGGCGGACGCCACGGTGGCCGTGCGGGTGAGCGTCTCGCCCGCGACCGCGGAGATCTTGCTCGACGGGACCGTGGTGGGGAGGGGCAGCTACACCGCCGAGGTGGCGCGGGCCGAGCGGGTGAGGGTGCTCGAGGCCCGCCTGGAAGGGCACCGGGCCGTCACGCGGAGCGTGACCTTCGACCGGAGCCAGGACGTGCACTTCGAGCTGATGCCCTTGGGAGCGGCCGGCGAAGCGCGCTCGGCCGACGGCGCAACCTCGGTACGGCTGCGCCCTGCTTCGACGCGCACGAATGCCTCCCCCCAAGCGAAGCAGCCCAGCGCCGCGCGGCCACCGACCACGGCGGCCCAGGATCCGATGGCGCTGCCCCGTCCGAAGCCGAAGGTGCCGCGCCCCATCGACGCGACCAATCCCTTCGAGGACCCAGGATGAGACGAGCCATCGGCACCTGGTGTGTCGTCTTCGCGGTGAGCACTTCGAGCGTCGCCCACGGGCAGGAGGTCGGACCTCCGCTCGCCGCGGAAGGAGACGCTGGCGCGCACCCGGAGACCTCGCCCGACGCGGACGCGGCCGGACGCACCGAGCCCAGCGCCGAGGTGCGCAAGGAGGCCTCCGAGCGCTTCCAGCGCGGCATGCGCTTGTACGCGGAGGGGGAGCACAACCTGGCGCTCATCGAGTTCGAGCGGGCCTATCAGCTCGTGTCGGACTACCGCGGCCTCTACAACATCGCGCAGGTGGCCATCTCTCTCGGCCGCTTCGCCCGCGCGCGCGTGGCGCTCGAGACCTACTTGGCCGAGGGCAAGGACCAGCTCCCGGAGAAGCGCAAGCAGGAGGTCGAGGCGGATCTCGAGATGCTGCGGGGGCGAACGGCGCACTTGAGCATCCGCGTGGAGCCGACGGGCGCCGAGGTGCTCGTGGACGACGTCGTCGTGGGCACCTCACCCCTCGAGGCGCCCCTGCTGTTGGACGCCGGCGAGCACCGAGTGGTGGTGCGGAAGCCGCGCTACGTCCCCCAGACCCAGCGCGTCGTGCTCGCCGGGGCCGAGGAGATCCCGTTGGAGGTGACCTTGGTCCCCGAGGAGACCGAGCAACCCGTGGTGATCGTCCGGGACCCCGATCCCCCCGTCGTGCGGCCGCCTCCGCCGACCCCCGTCCCGGACGTAGGATCGCCGGGGATCGATCCGGCGTCGATCGCCTGGACGAGCGCCGCAGCCCTGGCAGGGGGGGCGTTGGTGACGGGGATCGTGGGCCTGACGGCGGCGAACGAGCACGCGGAGCTCATGGGGCGCCCCGATGTCTCGATCGCGGAGCGTGATCGCCTCGCGTCGAAGGCGAACGATTTCTTCCTGGCGACGGACATCCTGGTGGCCTCGGCGGCGGTCGCCGCGGGGGTCGGGCTGTACTTCACCCTGATCGAGAACGGGAAGGAAAAACCCGAAGCGCGGCGCGCCGCGGGCCGGAGCCTCGAGTTGCGTGCGGCGGGCTCCCGCGTGTCCCTGAGCGGCCGCTTCTGACGGCGTCATCCCCTGGCGCCGTCCCGAAGGCGCATCGCGGGGCCGATGCGCGTAGACTGGGCGTCGCCATCGGGCGCACCCCCTCCGGAAAAAGGTGTCGGGGTGGTGTGTCGATGCAGGCTCGGTCCAGAATCAAGGGGACGAGGTGGTGGGCACGCGGGGCTCTCCACACAGAGTGCAACCAGCTCCCCACCAAATCCTGCCCGCCGTCCGAATCTCCGTCCGGAACGATTGCTTATCGTGTACCGTATGGCTTCACCATTACAAGATAGAAGGAGCGAAGCGTGCGACTGACTTACGTTGGCATGATGGGCCTGGTCTTGGGGTTGGCCGTCTACGGCTGTGGCGACGACGACGGTAGTGGTGGTGGGACCGGCGGCGCGGCCACCGGGGGGAGCGACACGGGCGGCGGAGACACGGGCGGCGGAGACACGGGCGGGAACGACAGCGGGGGCAGCGGCGGCAGCGACAGCGGTGGTTCGGGCGGCGCCCTGGGCGGCATGGGGGGTGAGGCCCTGGGCGGCATGGGGGGCCAGGACGCCGGCGGCTACGCCTCCCTCGAGGAGGCCTGTACGGCGTGGTGTGAGACCCTGGACGATCTCGAGGGGGACGACTGCGACAGTGCGTTCGAGCACGCTCATGGAGACGTGGAGTCGTGCATCGAGGAGACCTGCACCAGCGAGAGTTACTATGGCGCGGGATGCGAAGCCGAGTGGCTCGCCTTCGTCTCCTGTGAGGCCGACGCCACTGCCGCGGCCTTTCAGTGCTTCCCCACGGGGATCGGCTCGGCGCTGGGGAGCCCGTGCTTCGACCTCGGCTGGGCCTACGACGACTGCATCTTGGACAGCGGCGACTGAGGGCCGCCCAACCCACGGAAGTCGTGACTACAACCGCCGAGCTCGTCGTCTACGTCAAGCAGTCTTCCGTCTCCCACCCGCTGCCGCGTGGTAGCTCCCTGCGGGTGGGACGGGGGTCGCGGGTCCACATCCGCGTCGACGACCCGTCGGTCTCCCGAGAGCACCTGGTCATTCACGTAGGGCAGAACATCGAGGTCGAAGATCTGGGGAGCTCGAACGGGACACAGCTCTTCCCTGCCAGTCAGGGGGACGTCGGCGTCAGCGAGGGGAAGGGCGACCGCTACCTGAAGCCTCAGCGCCGCTACCTGCTCGGCCCCGGCGACGTGCTGCGCATCGGATCGGTGCCAGCGCTGCTCCAGGTGGAGGCCCCGGCCGTAGCTCCGAATCGGTCCACGCGCCCGCCGCCCGAGGACACCCGCCTGGTGCTCCGCGATCCCGAGATGCGGCGGCTCTACGATCTCGCCCACCGTGCGGCGAAGAGCGACATCGCGGTGCTGATCATGGGCGAGACCGGCGTGGGCAAGGAGCTGTTGGCGGAGTCCATCCACACGAACTCCCACCGCGCAGGGAAAAAGTTCCTCCAGCTCAACTGCGCGGCGATCTCCGAGGGGCTCCTCGAGAGTGAGCTGTTCGGTCACGAGCGGGGGGCCTTCACCGGGGCCCTCGCCCAACGCATCGGCCTGCTCGAGTCCACCCAAGGGGGTACGGTGTTCCTCGACGAAATCGGCGAGATGCCCCTGTCGACCCAGGCCAAGCTGCTCCGCGTCCTGGAGGAGCGGCGCATTCGGCGCTTGGGCTCGAGCACCAGCATCACGGTGGACGTGCGCTTCGTGGCCGCGACGAACCGGGACATCGAGAAGGAAATCGCCGCCGGACGCTTCCGCGGCGATTTGTACTATCGCCTGAGCGGCATCCCTCTGCACATCCCGCCGCTGCGGGAGCGCCCGACGGAGATCGAGCCGTTGGCGCGCCATTTCCTGAGCGCGTTCTGCACCCGCAGCCGCCTGCCGGTGCCGGAGCTGTCTCCGGCGGCCCTTCAGGCGATGCTCGCCTATCCCTGGCCGGGGAACGTACGCGAGCTGAAGAACGCCATGGAGCGCGCCCCCTTCCTCAGCGGCGGCGGCCCTCTCCTGCCCGAGCACCTCCCGCAGGTACCCGAAGACGAGGAGCTCTTCTCGGACAACGAGACGACGGACGTGTTCAACTCGCCCTTCCTGGCTCCCAGCGGGGCGGACACCCAGGTGCCCATCGTGGGGCAAGCCTCCTTTTCGGCGCCGCCGCGGAGCGAGACGGCGTACACGATGCGCGAGCCGCCTTTCGCCACCGCGCCGCCCCTGGCACGCGTCTCCGAGCGAGAGCGCATCCTCGAGGCGCTCGAGCGATGCGGCGGCAACCAGACCCGCGCGGCGCGGCTCCTCGGCGTCTCGCGGCGGACCTTGATCAATCGGCTCGAGGAGTACGACCTGCCCCGCCCCCGCAAACGTCGCCCAAGCTGATCGTTCTCCCGCGCCCCCCCCGCGCTCCTGCCTCGCCACGAGCGCGGCGCTCGGTGCCGTGACGTGGAGCGATGGGGCGCTGTAGGGAAGGGGCGCTGTAGGGAAACGTGCCTCGAGCGCGGCGCGCTGCGCGCGAGGTGTGCGGGAGGGATCGACGTGCCTCCGCCACTCCGTTCCCGTGGCTGCATTGTCTTTGAGAGCTCGTCGGTGTGTCGCGGGATGTGTCGTGATTCGTATGTGAGTGTCGGCCCGTTTCCTGCATCCGAGTTGCACAACGGTTGCACGATTCGTGTAGGCGGTTTGCACAACCAAACATCCAGTTGCGCAACATCTTTGCGCATGTATGCGTGGGGAGGCGTGTCGCGTAGATCCGCGCACCGCGTGAATGGTAGCGGTTTCCATGGTCGTTCCACGGAACCGTTGGCTCCGCGCCGGATCGCGCCGCCCTCAGATCTTGGCACGTCTACTGCAGTGCTCCTCGGAGGCAATTCAGCTCGCAGGAGGAGTCACGATGTTCAAGAGAGTCGTAGCAGGTTTGATGGTGGTGGGGATGGCTGGTGCCGTGGGGTGCGCGGCGGACGCACAGGAAGAAGAGAGCTTTACCACCGCAGCCCTCGAGCAGGGGCTGGACTGTCACACCAACAACGGGATCCACCCCATGAAGGCGGCCCTCGCGGTGGCCATGGCCACGGAGATCGGCCGGCTCGATCCGGTGAACGACCTGTTCGTGGCGAACGACTTCGTCAAGCTCTCGGATCAGGCACGGGCCCTCTGTAGCTCACGGGGCTTCGAGAGTTGCCCCAACACCGAGGCCATCCTCGGGATGCAGAATGCCTTGGTCAACCAGGAGGTGGACCAGTCCGTGTTCAACGCGACGTCGTTCCGGCACGACCTCGTGGCGTCCTTCGATCGGCAGCGGAATCACGAGAGGAACCTCGAAATGAACGATCCCTCTCGGGTCCCGGGGCCCCACGAGCTCTGGGCGCTCGGCACCAGTGATTACGGCGCCTGCGGGATCCACTATGATTTCCAGGCCAGCGGTGAGCGGATCGACAACATCGTCGAGCGGATGGAGTTCTTCGGTGGCCACAACAACCCCTTCATCGACTATCGCTCCACCTCCGACACGGTGAGCATCGATCCTACCCCGACCATGAACGGTGGCGGCTCCTCGGGGTCGAACGCCTGTACGTACGGCTGCATGGTCTACGGCACGGCCCTGCGGGGTAAGTGCTGCGCCTGCAACGGTCGGTACGGCATCTTCTCGCTCGCCTCGTGGGATCGCACGATGCTCTACTGCGCCTACTGACCTCACCGGTAACGCGCCAGGGAAAGACCAGCCCGTGAGCGGGGCGGAGCGGGGGCTGGTCTTTCCTTCTTCTGCGGCGCGGTAGGTGAGAGCAGCGGCGGGAGAGCTTCGCCCTGGTGGGGGAATCGAGGGGGATCTAGTCGTGACGGAATAGTGCGGGCGTCGGGGGTGAAAGACCTCGTCTGGGAGGAGGTGCCCGTCCTGGCGTCCAATGGCGGGGACGACGGCCGTGGCGTCTCCTCGCCGCGCCGCCCTGAGCCCGGCGCCCGCGAGCGGTGCGTCCTGGAGGGCGGCGTCAGCGGTCGCGCCAGCAGAGGACACCATGCGCGCCACGATCACGGCCTCGAAACGGCTCTCCCTCATCACGATGACGCTCCTCCTGGCTCCGCTCGGGGCCTGCTCGGATCCCTCCGGGTCTGCGGGGCCGGGAACGGAGCCCGACCCGGGCGCTGGTGGATCCGGCGGACAGGTGACCAGCTCCGGGGGCATCAGCAGCGGCGGTGGCATCGCGAGCGGGGGCGGCAGCGCGGGGGCGAGCGCCGGGGGCGGTTCGGGCGGCGACGTCGTGGAGGAACCGACGTATCCGATGGTGGAGGCGCGCAATCCCAACATCTGGGCGGACGTGCCGGACATGGCCATCCTGCGGGTGGGGTCGACCTACTACATGAGCAGCACGACCATGCACATGAACCCGGGCGTGCCGATCATGCGGTCCGAGGACCTGGTCAATTGGGAGGTCGTCAGCTACGCGCACCAGGCGCTCGACGCAAACCACCCGCGGCTCAACATGAGCAACGGCCAGAGCGCGTACGGGCAGGGATCCTGGGCCAGCAGCATCCGCTACCATCAAGACACCTATTTCGTCAGCACCTTCTCGAACACGACGGGCAAGACCTACGTCTACAGGACGAAGGACATCGAGAACGGTCCCTGGCAGACCAACGTCATCGACGCCCACCTGCACGACAGCTCGTTGTTCTTCGACGACGGAAAAGCTTATTTCATCTACGGCGTCGATGACATCCGCATCATCGAGCTGAACCCGGAGGCCACCGCGATCAAGCAGGGGGGGCTCAACCAGATCCTCATCCCGAAGTCGTCGTCGATCGCCGGAACGCAGTTCTACGTGACGGCGGAGGGCGCGCAGGTCCAGAAGATCAACGACTGGTACTACGTGAACCTCATCAGCTGGCCCGCGGGGAGCGGCCGCACGCAACTCCTCTACCGTTCCCGGAACCTCACCGGGCCCTACGAGGGGCGAGTCGTGCTCAGCGACAACACCGCGCAGGGGTCGCTCATCGATACGCCCGAGGGGGACTGGTACGCGTACCTCTTCCGGGACAGCGGCGCGGTGGGGCGCATCCCCTACCTGGTCCCGGTGAGGTGGGAAGACGACTGGCCCGTGCTGGGCGTGGAGGGCCGTGTTCCGGAGACGCTGGGCTTCCAGGTGGAGGACCGCGGCTTGATCGGCATCATCCGCTCCGACGAGTTCGATGACGACGACCTCGATCTGGTCTGGCAGTGGAACCACAACCCGGACCCGACGGGGTGGTCCCTCACGGATCGTCCTGGCTTCCTGCGCATCACGAACACCCGGGTGGACGCTACCCTCGTCGCGACCCGCAACACCCTGACGCAGCGCATGTTCGGCCCCACCTGCTCGGGGAGCGTCGAGATCGAGCTCAGCGGCATGAAGGACGGCGACTACGCAGGCATCGCCGCGTTTCAGGACAAGTACGGCTTCGTGGGCGTCACCCAGAGCGGTGGGCAGCGGGCCATCGTCATGGTGAACGCCAGCTCCGGCACGCCCCAGGAGATCGAGCGGGTCGACATCGATCAGGATCGTGTCTCCTTGCGCGTGACCGGGGACTTCCGGAACCGCACCGACAAGGCGGAGTTCCACTACAGCCTCGATGGCGTCGAGTGGACGCGGATCGGCGGCACGCTCCAGATGGAGTACCTGCTGACGCACTTCATGGGCTACCGCTTCGCGCTCTTCAACTTCGGGACGCTCGCGTCGGGGGGCTACGTCGACTTCGACTCCTTCCACGTGGAGGAGTGAGGACCCGCGGGGCGGCCGAGGGAGCAGCTCATCCTCCCCCGCCACCATCCCCGATACCTTAGGCGCAGGCGCCGCCCGTCAAGCTCGGCCGCTCCCCTGATAGCCAGCGGCGAGGCTTTCGCGAGCACCGGAGCGGAACGTACGTGGGTACTTGAGCACCGGAGCGCAGCGCCCCTTCCCCGAGGATTGGGCGAAGCCAAAACCCGAGATCGGCGGGCGTCCTGGTCCGTTAAGA